>NZ_JBBEWO010000020.1:0-61479 GCF_038739805.1 Blautia acetica
GTGCTTTTATTTGTGGTTTTGCAGACCCACATTCATCATAGCACAGGAGTTCTTGCTTATATCTAAAGATTTCTCCCACCACCCGCATAGCAGGTGGTTTATTTCATTGCTGACACAACGAAACAGAAGGAACCGCTTTGACACAGTTCCTTCTGCTTTTTCTGTATGCTTATTTCATCAAATATACATCTGCATAATTTACGCCCAGTGCATTGGCTCTGTCATGGTCACTGACATAGACGTCAATGCGGTTGCCCTTAATTGCACCGCCGCAGTCCTCTGCAGTAAATACATGGCCGTTAATAATGACTTTGGTTCCGTATGGAATCACACTTGGGTCTACAGCAATTGTCTGTCCCTCTACAACCGGTGTGCCCGTTGCGGTAATACCGGTTTCCACGTCACAGCAAATCTCGCAGGAGCAGTAGTAAGTCAGTTTAAAGTTTCCTAACAACTCGCCGTACATATCTTCTGTAGCATTGACTTCTGCAATATCACTGCTGCCGTATACGGTTCTGGTATCGTCCAGAATTCTGGTGGCCCATACTGCGCAGTTGGAATTTACATCATCGGACACAATACCATAGTTCGTTCCCTTTGCTTCAATGGTCTTGCCATTTCCTGCATACATGACCACATGGAAAATATATCCATCCTTAGCATAGAAAATCAAATCTCCCGGCTGCGCATCTTCTACGGCAATTTTGGTACCATACTGAGCCTGGTCTTCTGCCACTCTGGGCAGGTCATAGCCGTACTGCTTGTAAATACTCTGTACAAAACCGGAGCAGTCTGCACCGTCTGTCAGACTGGTACCGCCCCATACATAAGGATTTCCGATAAACTGAGAAGCAAATTCCACGATGGAGTTTCGCACTTCTCCCCCCGGAATACCGGACTTAATGGAGGTCAGTGTATAATAGCGGGCCTGGTTTTCATCCTGCTCAATCTGAGACTCCGCTGTCGTGTAAGTCTCTTCACCTTTCTGCTCTACTTCTGTCTTAACCGTATCTGCCATGTTGAGGTATTCACGGCTTACAAATCCCCGGACATCTCCGGACTCTATGTAAATCCAATCCTGGTCCTTGTCCGCAATGACATACACCAGACTTCCTCTGGTAAGCGTTGCCACAATACGGCTGTCTGTGCCTTTTCCCTCTCTTACATTAAGGAGACTTGCTGTGGTCAGCGCATAATCTTTCTGTACAACCGTCTGATTTACCGTAGCTCTCAGATGCAGAAAAGCTTTGTTTTCCAGATAAGGCACCAGTTCCTTTGCGACCGGAGCTGTTCCCTCAATTCCCGTATAAGTTTTCTTTTCTTTCTCTGCTTTTTCTTTGGCTTTCTTCTGGTATTTTTCCAGAATCTTCTGCGCGTCCTCGCCTGTCGTCACGGTGTCTGCCTTTACAAATCCTCTGACTTTGCCGGATTCCACATATAACCAGCCGTCTTCTTCCTCTTTGAGAATATAGCACACGCCTTCCTTGTCCAAAGTTCCCACACTGCGGGATTCCTGATTCATTTCCTCTTTGATTTCCAGACTATCTTTTGCAAAAGCGTATTTTCTGGCCACGGTCCAGAAGCGGAAGTCCTCTACCAGCTGGGGAACTTCATATATCTGCTGATCCGCCACCAGTTCCTCATTGGTAGACGGTGCAGAAGTGTCATCTGCTGCAATCTGCGGAGAACCGTTTTCCAACAAAATCACATAACCGTTTGCATCCAACACATAATGATAACCTTCCGGCAGCTGATAGCCCGTTCTCTGCTCATATGCTTCCGGGGTCTCTTGCTGCGGAACTTCCGGCTGGTCTGCTTCCACCTTAGGAGAACCGTCTTCCAATAATATCACAAAGCCGTTTGCATCCAACACATAGTGATGACCTTCCGGCAGCTGATAGCCTGTTCTCTGCTCATATGCTTCCGGGGTCTCTTGCTGCGGAACTTCCGGCTGGTCTGCCTCCACCTTAGGAGAACCGTCTTCCAGTAATATCACAAAGCCATTTGCGTCCAATACATAATGATGACCTTCCGGCAGCTGGTAGCCCGTTCTCTGCTCATATGCTTCCGGGGTCTCTTGCTGCGGAACCTCCGGGGTTTCCGGCGTCTCTGGTGTCTCCGGGGTCTCTGGGGTTTCCGGCTGCTCCGGGGTTTCTGTATCTGTACCGCTATTCTCACCTTCCGGTGTTTCCGGCGTCTGTTCCGTCTGATTCTCTTGTGGAGCTTCCGGCTGTTCCGGGGTCTCTGATTCTAAATGGCTGTTGCCCTCTGTCTGTACCTGCACCTCTGCTGCATATACATTGGCAGGAACCGCCAGCGTAAATGCCATGGATAGGGCAAGCACTCTCTTTAGTTCTTTCAATTTCAATCTTTTTTCCTCCAAGTATCTCAGGATAATTATCTTTGTCTGCCTTTTTCAGTTTAACGCAACTAATTCATAAAAACAACCCTTCTTTAGAAAAAAAAGGAATTTTTTTGTTTTTTTCATTGTATAAAACGACGAAGAAAAACCTTTCCTTACACTTTATTTTATCGTTTCTTTATAGTATTTCCTTCTATCCGGTTTCTTTGTTCGCATTTTCATACCGCACTTCCCGCCCCAGAAAAAACAGAGCCAGCAGGTTTGGAACAGCCATCATACCATTTAAGGCATCCGATAGTTCCCATATCATCTGGGGCGCCAGTATGCACCCCGGCAGGGTCACCAGAATGTAAACCAGCCGGTACAGGGCCACTCCTTTTTCCTTCCCCAGGTACTCTGCCGTCTGTTCCCCAAAGCAGGACCAGCCCAGAATGGTAGCAAGAGCAAAAAGTGCCGTAGCTGCTGCCAAAAACTGCCGCCCCCAGGGAATTACTGTGGCAAAAGCCATTCCTGTCAGCGTAGTTCCGTCTGTGATAGGCCCGCCGGTCTGTATCCGGGACAGAAATCCCTGGGGTTCATACACACCGCTGACCAAAAGTACCAACGCTGTCACCGTACAAACTACCATGGTGTCAATAAAAATCTCTGCCATCCCCCACATCCCCTGCACCTGGGGCGACGATACCTGCGTATTGGCATGGGCCAGAACAGAAGAGCCAAGCCCCGCCTCATTGGAGAAAATTCCCCTGGCAATTCCCATGCGGACAGCCTGCCCCATGCCATATCCGGCAATCCCGCCTGCCGCCGCCTGCACCCGGAACGCCTCTGTAACTATAAGCCGAAACGCCTCTGGAATCCGCTCCCGGTAAACAAAAAGCACCACCAGCGCTCCGCCCAGATAGGCCGCTGCCATAAGCGGAACCAGCTTTTCCGTAAAAGCCGCAATTCTCTTCACTCCGCCGGTAAGGGCCACGGCAACCAACACCATACAGATACATCCGGATACAAAGGGAGGAATGTGAAAAGCCTCCCAAAGCCCCTGAGCCATAGAATTTCCCTGTACCATGTTCCCCATGCCAAAAGACGCCCCCAGACAGCAGACAGCAAAAACCACAGCCAGCGGCCGGCACTGTAATCCACGTTCCATATAAACCATGGCGCCGCCCTTCCAGCGTCCCTTTTCGTCTCTGTAGCGGTATTTTATTCCAAGAAAATTTTCCGCATAACTGGTCATCATACCAAAAAAAGCCGAAACCCAAAGCCAGAAAATCGCTCCCGGCCCGCCAAACATCAGCGCTGTTGCCACTCCCGTAATGTTTCCCGTTCCCAAAGTGGCCGCCAGTGCCGTACAGAAAGACTGAAACTGCGAAATAGAGTGTTCCTCTCTTCTTTCTGATTCCTCCTGTTTCTTCAGAGAACCCAGTGTGCTTTTCAGCCAAAAAGGCAGTTTCCGAAGCTGAAAAAAACGGGACTGCAGGGTAAAACGGATACCTGCTGCCAGAAAAAACACCAGCATTCCAGGTCCCCATACAAACCGCTGCAGTCCGTGAACAAATTCCTGCATATCAAAAGACTGTCCTTGTTCCGTTTTTAAAGCCTATGCAAAAACCAGCAAAAACATGCCCTTTTTCACAAGGACTGTCTGATTCTCCTCTTTCTGAAATACAAGAACACAGCCATACAGATAACCGATGACAAAAGCGAGCCCGCCGGCGCCGCCAATCCCATAGGGTACAGGGTATCCGGAAAATATACTGCCGCCAGATAAGCCCCCGGAACCCGCACAGCAGCCATGGAAATCAAATTGTGCAGAAAAGAAACCGTAGATTTTCCGTAAGCACAGAAATAACCGCTGAAGCAGAAATGCACCCCCGCAATGGCACAGTCCAGTGCATAAGCCTTCAAATACTGGCTTCCCATAAAAATAATATCTTTTTCTTTAGAGAACAAGCCTAATATCATCTCCGGCGCCAGATTGCAGGCCAAGGCTGCCACAATCCCAAAGGACACGGAAATCAAAAGCCCATATCCCAGGGTTTTCTCTGCCCTCTCATGTTTTCCTGCACCTACATTCTGTGCTGCAATAGCCGAAATGGACGACAGCATGGCAGAGGGAACCAGAAAAAGAAAACTGATAACCTTTTCCACAATCCCCACGCCTGCCGCTGCCACAACGCCTCTCTGATTTGCTATGACCGTAATTAAGATAAAAGAAATCTGGATAAATCCGTCCTGGCAGGCCACAGGCACACCAATTTTCAGAATTTTCCCCAGGGTTTCTCTTTCCGGTCTCAAATCTCTTCCTGTCAGATGCAAGGCAAATTCTTTTTTCTTCCGAATGACCGCAAATGCCATTATCACACTGGCCGTCTGGGAAAGTACTGTCCCCAGAGCCGCCCCTGTCGCCGCCATCTGAAATCCTCCGATAAAAAGGAAATCCAGCAGAATATTCAGCACGCAGGCCGCTGCCACAAAGTACATGGGACTTTTGGAATCCCCCATGCCTCTGAAAATACAGCTTAAAATATTGTAGGCAGTAATAAAGGGAATCCCGCAGAAGCAAATGGTCAGATAGCTTTTCGTCTGTGCCAACGCTTCTTTCGGCACAGCCACCCACTCCATAATCTGATCTGTGCCAAGCAGTAAAAGCCCTGTAAACACCACAGATACCGCCAGAAACAAAACCACCGTATTTCCCACAATTTTCCCGGCCTTTTCCTGATTCTTCTCTCCCACAGCCTGTCCCAGAAGCACTGTGGTTCCCATAGCCAGCCCCACTACCACCACGGCAAGCATATGCATCACCTGGCTGCCTATGGAAACAGCGGAAATAGCCGCCGCTTTGTTATACTGCCCTGTCACATACAAATCTGCCATACCGTAAAAGGTCTGCAAAAAACAACTGAGCAGATACGGCATGGAAAAAGCCATAAGTGCTTTCAAAACACTTCCTTTTGTAAAATTCTTTTGCATATTTTTCTCCTGATAAAAACGGTACAGCCCCCTATCCGGGCCATACCGTTTTCTCTTTTCTGCCCAAATGGCAGAACCTCTGCATATTCTATTCTGGAGTTTTTATCTTCTTATTCAAATGCTTTTCCAACAGAACCGAAGAGTTCCATTTTCTCTTTGATTGTATCACAGATAGCGTCAAAACCAGGTTTTAATAATTTACGAGGGTCATATCCTTTTCCTTCGTTGTCTTTGCCTGCTTCGATGTATTTTCTGGTAGCTTCTGCGAAAGATAACTGGCATTCTGTGTTTACATTGATTTTAGATACGCCTAAATCAATCGCTTTTTTAATCATGTCAGCCGGGATACCTGTACCGCCGTGCAGAACTAATGGCATTTCACCTGTTAATTTCTGAATGTCATCCAGAACGTCAAAGCGAAGTCCGCCCCAGTTTTCCGGATATTTTCCGTGGATATTTCCGATTCCTGCTGCCAGCATGTCTACGCCCAGGTCTGCAATCATTTTACATTCCTTCGGGTCTGCGCATTCGCCCATACCTACAACACCGTCTTCTTCTCCGCCGATAGAACCAACTTCTGCTTCCAGAGAAAGTCCGAGGCCTTTGCATACGCCAGCCAGTTCTTTTGTCTTTTCTACATTTTCTTCGATTGGGTAGTGAGAACCGTCGAACATAATAGAAGAAAATCCTGCTTTGATGCATTTGTAGCATCCGTCATATGTACCGTGGTCTAAGTGCAGAGCAACCGGAACTGTGATGTTCAGTTCTTCCATCATGGCTTTTACCATGTCGGCTACAGTCTTAAAACCACACATATATTTTCCTGCACCTTCGGAAACACCTAAGATGATTGGGGATTTACATTCTTCTGCTGTTAAAAGAGCTGCTTTTGTCCACTCCATGTTGTTGATGTTAAACTGTCCTACTGCGTAGTGTCCTGCTTTTGCTTTTTTCAACATTTCTGCTGCTGATACTAACATAATTCATGACCTCCATTTATTTAATGTGCTGAAACCATTATAACACATTTTCCTTTTCAGGCAAGCATTTCTTAATGCAATTTCATAGATTCCATGCTATAATGAAAAAGCACCAAAGTATAAAATTTGTAAAATAAGAAAACACAGGAAAGGATTTTATATATGAACAGAAAAAATTTAATTGTAGGACAGTCCGGCGGACCTACCGCAGTCATTAACAGCAGCCTTTACGGCGTGGTATCAGAAGCCATGCGGCAGGAATCCATCGGACGTGTTTACGGAATGTTAAACGGCATCGAAGGTTTTCTGGCAGGTCGTTTTCTGGATTTCAAAGAGGCCTTTGGCGCCGATGAACTGGAAAAACTGAAAACCACACCCGGAGCTTATCTCGGTTCCTGCCGCTACAAACTTCCCGAAGATTTAAATGACCCGGTATACCCTCTCCTCTTCCGGAAATTTGAAGAGCTTGAGATTGGGTATTTTTTCTATATCGGCGGCAATGACTCCATGGATACGGTGAGCAAACTGTCCCGGTATGCAGCAAAGACAGGCAGCAACATCCGCGTCATCGGGGAACCGAAAACCATAGACAACGACCTGGTGCTGACAGACCATACACCGGGCTTCGGAAGCGCGGCACGTTATGTAGCATCTACCGTACGGGAAATCACCGTAGATGCCAACGTCTACGAGACAAAATCTGTCACTATTATTGAAATTATGGGACGCCACGCCGGCTGGCTTACCGCAGCAGGGGCACTGGCCAGAAAACATGCAAACGACAATCCCCTTCTTATCTATCTTCCGGAAACTGCTTTTGACCAGGAAGCTTTTCTTGCAAAAATAGAAGCAGCTTTTGAGAAGAACCCCAACGTAGTTGTCTGTGTATCAGAAGGTATTCATGACAAAGACGGCACTTTTATCTGTGAATACGACAACAGCGTAGGCACAGACTCTTTCGGTCACAAAATGCTGGCCGGCTGCGGCAAATACCTGGAAAACCTGGTAAGAAACCGCTTAAACGTGAAAGCCCGCTCCGTCGAATTAAACGTAAGCCAGCGCTGCTCCGCTTCCATGATGTCCGCTACAGACCAGAAAGAAGCTGTTCTGGCCGGTGCCTTTGGCGTAAAAGCTGCCTTAAAAGGTGAAACAGGAAAAATGGTTTCCTATGTGCGTACCTCCAATCTTCCTTATCGTATGACGCTGGGGCTGGAAGATGTAAACGAAATCTGCAACAAAGAAAAAACTGTGCCTTTGGAATGGATTTCCCAAGATGGTTCTGATGTCACAGAAGATTTCTTCGCCTATGCCCTTCCGTTGATTCAGGGCGCAGTAGAAATCCCACTGGGTTCTGACGGTCTTCCGGATTTTATATCCAGAAAATAGACACTATATTTTTTATTCGAAAGGGGTGTTTTTATGTTTCAAATTTCTAATTTTACAAACAACGATGATATTCGCGTTCTGGACAGCGCCGGACCTTTTACGGTTATCGAATATCTGAGGGATTTGAGCGTTATGCCAAACAACGCAGCGGCTGCTTATTTTTGCAATGCCATGAATGTACGCAAAAGACAGGTTGTCTGCGATTTAAGCAAAGCCCGGGTTACCGTCCAGTCAGGCGCTATGCAGTGGATGGTTGGAAATGTCAAAGCGGTCACGGGAATTAAGGGCGTCGGTGACTTCTTTGGCAAAGCTGTCCGGGGAAAAGTCACCGGAGAATCTGCTATCAAACCGGAATACACCGGAGACGGCGTCATGGTATTAGAGCCTACCTACAAGCATCTGCTGCTTTTAAATCTGGAGGACTGGAACGGTTCTGTGGTGCTGGATGACGGCCTGTTCCTGGCCTGTGACTCTTCTATTCGCCAGAAGGCGGTTATGCGTTCCAACTTTTCCTCCGCAGTAGCCGGAAATGAAGGCCTGTTTAACCTGGGACTTTCCGGAAACGGAGTGGTTTGCCTGGAATCAGTCTGCCCGAAAGAAGAACTGGTAGAAATTACCCTGCAGGACGATGTACTGAAGGTGGACGGCAATATGGCCATTGCATGGAGTGGAAGTCTGGACTTTACGGTAGAACGTTCCGGAAAATCCCTTATTGGCTCTGCGGCCTCCGGCGAAGGACTGGTAAATGTATACCGGGGTACCGGAAAAGTTCTGCTTGCGCCTGTAAGCGACTAATTTGACACCAAAGAGAAAGGGAGGCTTTCCTCATGCATAAGATTTCCGGTTTTTCCGTGAAACGAATTCTGAAAAGACATGGACTGCTGTTGTTTCTGCTTCTGTATATAGGGGCTCTGACGGTACCTTATATTCCTCACAAAAAAGTGTCGGCATCTTTCAAAAAACAGTTTGCGGAGAGAGAATTTTACAGTTCTTCGGTGGGGACGGAACGGGCCGCCTATATCCCTGACAACACAGACGCCCTCTTATACCGCCTGCACATGATAAACAGCGCCCAAAAAGAAATCATTCTTTCCACCTTTGATTTTAATGCCGACAAGGCAGGAAAAGATGTAATGGCAGCTCTGTACCATGCGGCTGAACGCGGCGTAAAGGTACGGGTCATTGTGGACGGTTTCAGCGGACTTCTGGACATGAAACTGCAAAGCCCTGAATGGTTCCAGGCTTTGGCAGCCCATGAAAATATTCAGGTAAAAGTATACAATCCCATTAACCTTTTAAAACCCTGGGATATGCAGGCACGGCTTCATGACAAATATGTAATTGTTGATGAGCAGATGTATCTTCTGGGCGGAAGAAACACCATGAATCTCTTTTTGGGGGACTATTCTTCTTCCAAAAATATTGACCGGGAACTGTTTGTATATGAGACGGAAAGCAATCCGGACGCTTCTCTCTTTCAAGTAAAAACTTATTTTGAAAACATCTGGGGACTCTCAGACAGCAAAGATTTTGTGTGCAAAAAAGAAACGAAAAAGGTCTCTGATGCTGCGGCACAGTTGAAGGAACGTTTCAGCCGCCTGCAGGAACTGTATCCCCAGGCTTATGAACCCTGGAATTATGAAGAAAAAACTTTTGAGACTAACAAGATTTCTCTTTTATGCAATCCTCTGGAATCGGAAAACAAAGAGCCCTGGATGTGGTATGCTCTGCACCAACTTATGTCCGAAGCGGAAGAGGTAACCATTTACACCCCGTATATTATCTGCGGCAAAGAAATGTATCAGGATCTGGCTTCTCTGCAGGAGAAAAATATTCCGGTGGAAATCATTACCAATGACGTAGCCAGCGGTGCCAATCCCTGGGGCTGTACGGATTATCTCAATCAGCAGAAAAATATCCGAAAAACCGGCGTAAAGGTCTATGAATTTATGGGAAAACATTCCTGCCATACCAAGGCTGTCCTGCTGGATGACCGTATGAGCATTCTGGGCTCTTATAATCTGGATATGCGCAGCACTTACCAGGATACGGAACTTATGCTTGCCGTGGATGCTCCGGCACTGAACTCCATGATACGCAAAGAAGTGGAAACAGACAAAACTTACAGTAAAATCATGCAGGAAAACGGAGAATATCAGTATGGAGAAAACTATAAAGCGAAAGAAATGACCACCGGAAAGAAAGTTTTTTATGGTGTTTTGCGCGTAGTGATTCTTCCGCTTCGCAGATTCCTGTAGAACGCACAGAGCGGCGCAGTTTCTTACTGCGCCGCTATTTTTTCCGCCAAATCAGTTAAATACACCCAGCGGTCCATTTTTTCTTCCAACTGCTCTTCAGCCGCTTCCTTTTCCTGTGTCAGTTCATTGAGTTTCCCGGAATTGGTGGCGTTTTTCATAATTTCCTCATCCAAATGAGCAATTTTTTCTTCCAGCGCTGTAATGTCCTCATCAATGGTCTCAAATTCCCTCTGCTCTTTATAGGTGAATTTCAGCTTTGTACTTCGGTTCTGTTTCCAGTCTTTGTTCGCTTTCTTTTCTGTGTTCTCCGCCCTTTTCTCTGGTGAACCACTCTGCGCCTGTCCACTTTGCCCTTTTGCACTCAGGTAATCCGTATAACCGCCCTCATACTGACAGATGTGTCCATTTCCGTCAAACTCCAGAATCCGGTCCACCACATTATCCAGAAAATAGCGGTCATGGGATACGGTAATCACAATGCCCTGAAAAGAGTTCAGATAATCTTCCAGAATCGTCATGGTAGGAATATCCAGATTATTCCCGGCCTCGTCCAGTAAAAGCACATTGATATTTTCGCATAAGATACCCAACAGGTACAGCCGCCGCTTCTCTCCCCCTGAAAGTTTACCAATGGGGGCGTACTGCATATCCGGTGTAAACAGAAAACGCTCCAGCATCTGGGAGGCGCTGATTCTGCCTTCTCTTGTAGTGATATACTCCCCGATATCTTTGACATAATCAATCACTCTCTGCTTTTCGTCCATATGCTGCTCTTCCTGAGCAAAATATCCCATGCGAATTGTTTCCCCAATTTCAATGGTTCCGCTGTCCGGTTTCACCAAACCTGCCAGCATCTTCATAAACGTGGATTTTCCACAGCCGTTTGGCCCGATAATTCCCACCTTCTGATTCTTCAGAAAGATATATTCAAAATCGTCTGCAATTTTCAGACTTCCAAAGCCTTTGCTCACCTGATGCAGCTCGATGGTCTTTTTTCCCATTCTGGTTTCCACGGAATCCAGTTCCACAGTCTGGTCCTTCACCGGGGCACTCTGATTTTTTAACGCTTCCAGACGTTCCAATCGGGCTCTTTGCTTGGTACTTCTGGCCCGACAGCCTCTCTTGGCCCATTCCAGTTCCATGCGCAGCACACTCTGCCGTTTTCTCTCAGAGGCCAGTTCCATTTCTTCTCTCTCCGCTTTCATTTCCAGAAACTGGGAGTAATTCGCAGGATAGCTGTACATCTGTCCATGACTGATTTCCAGAATCCGGTTTGTCACCCGGTCTAAAAAATAACGGTCATGGGTAACCATAAGGACGGTTCCCCGAAATTCCCGCAGATATTCTTCCAGCCAGGCAATCATCTCCGCATCCAAATGATTGGTAGGCTCGTCCAGCAGCAACATATCAAAATCCAAAGCCAGTACTTTAGCCAGAGCTACCTTGCGCCGCTGTCCTCCGGAAAGATATTCTATCGGCGTATCATACTCCAGAATCCCCAGCTTATTCAAATTGCTCTCTATTTTCCACTGCTGCTCACTGTCCTGGATATAAGACAAAATCGTGGCATTTTCCGGAAATTGGGGATTTTGCGGCAGATAGGCAATCCGCAGATTATTCTGCTTAATAATCTGTCCCTCATCCGGTTCTTCCAATCCGGCTGCCATTTTCAAAAGCGTGGTTTTTCCCGTACCATTTATACCAATAATACCGATTTTGTCCCCTTCTTGAATACCAAAGGACGCATGGTCAAAAATCACTTTTTCTCCGTAAATTTTGCTGATATTTTCTATGTTTAAAATATTCATGAAAAGACTCCTCTGCATTTAATCCTTTAACTCTGCTTATAATAAAGGATTTTTCCGGGTACGTCAACAGACGAAAAAAGAGTATGGATATACGGCCTGCCCATCTAGGAAGACTTTATCTGCTTCTCAGGCAGTGCATCCTGCAGCTTGACTCCGGCCTCATTGAGCATGGCAATCAGCAATCCATACTCAAAATCCTGAACTGGTCTGCGTTCTTCCAAAAGAATCCCCATAACACCTTTGACCTCCTCTGCGTCCTGTACAGGAAGATACATGGCCTTTGCCTCAGGAAGCGTATGGGTACAGGCTCCTGCCCGGTGATGATTAGCCGCCACCCACTGCACCACCGCTTTTTCCTGAAAATTCACCAATTCTTCCAGTGTTCTTTGCTCCATGCCTTTTCTGGGAAAAAGAAGCGGCAAATCCAAAAGCCCGTCTTTTTTCACCGGGTAAATGAGAATGGACAGATTCAGCAGTTTCCCTGCCTGCTCTGCCACCTGCTTCCATACCTCTGCTTTCGATTTACATCTGCGCAGCTTCTGGCTGTTTTCCAACAGAATCTCAGTTCGATACTGCTTTTTCGCGCTTTCCCGATTCTGCTGCTTCAATTTTCTGGTCAAACTCGCTGTGAAAAATCCTACTACAAACAGCATAACAAACGTAGTCGGATACCCTTTATCATACGCCTTAAAGCTCAGATAAGGGTCTGTAAAAAAGAAATTAAATGTCAGAACACTGAAAAGCGAGGAATACAGAGCATAAATTTTTTTATCCGCAATATAAGAAGACAGCAAAACACCCAGAATATAGGTCATGATAATATTAGATTCAGAAAGTCCCAGTTTCTGAAATCCAAAAGCCACCGCTGTTGTCAGCAGCAGAACTCCTGTAATAGCCGCCAGGTCTGCTACCGTGTGTGAATGTTCTGACCGGTGTCTCCCCTTTCCTGCCGGTTCCTTCCCGGTATTCTTCTTCCTGCCGTCCGGAATAATATAAATATCGATGTTAGGAGCCCGATACATCAGCGTCTCCAGCACTTCCACCTTACCCTTTTCCCAGAATCTCCTGCGGTTGTTTTTTCCGATGACAACCTTGGACACATTTCCCACAATGGCATATTCTGCAATCTGCTGTGCAATATCCGAGCCATATACAGTGACAATCTTCGCCCCCAGAGCTCTGGCCAGCTCCAAATGACGGTTCAACACACGCTTCGTCTTCTCATCTGCCTGCTTCAGCTCCGGTGTTTCTACAGACAGCACTGTAAACTGGGCATGGAACGCATAGGCCAAACGAGACGCAGTACGAATCACCTTTGCGCTGGAGGGTGCAGAAGAAACACAGGCCAGAATATGCTCTCCGGTATGATACTCCATGTTTCCCAAAGCATTTCGCTCTTCTTCCGCAATCCGATTCACGCGGTCTGCCACCCGGCGCAGCGTGATTTCTCTGAGTGCCACCAGTTTTTCCCGTTTAAAAAAATTAGAAAGAGCTCTCTCCGCCTGCAGCCGGCCATAGATTTTCCCTTCCTTCATTCGCTCAATCAATTCATCCGGCTCAATATCTATCACCTCAACCTGGTCCGCCATATCAAATATCCTGTCAGGAATCCTCTCCCGAACTTCGATTTGCGTAATAGTTCCTACCAGGTCATTCAGACTTTCCAGATGTTGAATATTCAGAGTTGTATACACGTTGATACCAGCACGTAATAATTCCTTTACGTCCTGGTATCGTTTTTCGTTGCGGCACCCCTTTGCATTTGTATGCGCCAATTCATCCACCAACATTAACTTTGGCTTCCGCTTTAAAGCTGCGTCTACATCAAACTCCCGCAGCTTGACGCCCTTGTAATCCACCATCATAGGGGGCAGCATTTCAATTCCTTCTGTCAGCGCCTGGGTATCCGGTCTGGCATGGGGCTCCACATAACCTGCCACAACCTCCACACCATGCCGCAGCGCTTCATGAGCTGCCTCCAGCATGGTATAGGTTTTGCCGGAACCGGCCGCATACCCCAGAAAGATTTTCAGCTTTCCCCTGGTTTTCTTCTGTTTTTGCTCTTCCTCATATTTCAGTTTCCTCAACAATTGTTGGGAATCCGGTCTTTCATTCTCCATCTAAAATCCCCATAGCATCTGCGATTGCCAGATTGCATTTCAAAACATTCACTCTGTCTTCTCCAAAAACACCCAGAAACTTATGCTCTGTATTGTCTTTTACAATTTCAGAAACCTCTTCCTCGGATAATCCGGAATTTTCGGCTACTGCAGAAATCTGGATTTCAGCAGCTTTCGGTGAAATATCCGGGTCAAGTCCGGAACCGGAAGCAGTCAGAAGGTCTGATGGAATATCTTCCTTCTTTACCTCCGGATGTTTTTCTAAAAATTCATCCAAATCTTTTTCCATGCGCTTTTTCAAATCCGGATTGGAATTTCCATAGTTTGAACTTCCGGAAGCTACCCCCGTATAGTCTCCGTTTTCTTTTTCTTCCTCTATATAAGTATTGTAATTTACAGTAGAAACACGGGGCTGAAAATAATAATCTTCTGTAAAATCCTGCCCAATCAGGGAAGAACCTACTGCGTCCTCTGGGTCTGAAACCGGATTTCCTTCTTTATCTACCAGACTTCCGTTTGCCTTGTCCTTCATGGTCAACTGGCTGACTCCAGTCAGGGCCAGCGGATAGACAAAAGAGCAAAGTACCATCAAAACAATACAAAATCCTAACATCTTACCTATTGATTTCAAAGACTTTTTCATGTGTCTTCCTCCTACATTCCAATTAATGCCAGCAGCGGAGCTACCAAAAGGTCAATAATCTTAATGCCCACAAAAGGCACCACAATTCCGCCCAAACCGTAAATACCCATATTTCTCAACAGCAGTCTTTCCGCTTTCATGGGTTTGTATTTTACACCCTTCATGGCGATGGGAATCAGCCCCGGAATAATCAGGGCATTGAAAATCAAAGCGGACAGTATCGCGCTTGCCGGTGTTGCCAGATGCATAATATTTAAAATCTGCATTTGAGGCAGAACCATGGTAAACATGGCCGGAATAATGGCAAAATATTTTGCAATATCGTTGGCAATACTAAAGGTGGTCAGAGAACCTCTGGTAATCAGAAGCTGCTTTCCAATCTCTACCACTTCCAGAATCTTTGTAGGGTCAGAATCCAAATCCACCATGTTTGCTGCTTCTTTGGCTGCCTGCGTTCCTGAATTCATGGCAAGTCCTACATCTGCCTGCGCCAGCGCCGGTGCGTCATTGGTTCCGTCTCCGGTCATCGCCACCAGCTTTCCTTCTGCCTGTTCCTTCTTAATAGCGTCAATTTTGTCTTCGGGTTTACACTCTGCAATAAATCCGTCCACTCCTGCTTCTTTAGCAATTGTAGCTGCAGTCAGAGGGTTATCTCCCGTACACATAATGGTTTTGATTCCAATTTCCCGGAGTCTTTCAAAACGCTCTACCAGACCTGGTTTTACCGTATCCTTCAGATAAATGACACCTAAAATCTTATTATTTACACAAACCACCAAAGGCGTTCCTCCAAGGTTGGAAACTTCGGTTACAATTCCTTCCAAATCTTCGGGAATCACTCCGCCCAGTTCTCTTGCAAAGGTTTTCATGGCTTCAAAAGCACCCTTTCTCACCATTGTACCGTCTTTTAAATTCACGCCGCTCATTTTGGACTGTGCGGTAAACTCCACAAATTCCATCTGACTGCAAATGCTTTCGTCTAAAGCGCAGCCCATCTGCCGTCCCAAATCCACTGTAGATTTTCCTTCCGGTGTGGTATCCATGAGGGAACTCATAACACTGTAGTCCACCAAATCTTTCTTTTCTACACCCTTTACCGGATAAAATTCTGCTGCCAGTCTGTTTCCATAAGTAATGGTTCCTGTTTTATCCAGAATCATGGTATCTACATCACCGCAGGCTTCTACGGCTTTTCCGGACATGGCGATAACATTAAATCTGGTTACTCTGTCCATACCCGCAATACCGATAGCAGAAAGCAGTCCGCCAATGGTGGTTGGAATCAGACATACCATCAATGCAATGGTCCAGGAAATAGGAATCTCAACTCCCAGATAGCTTGCAAAGGGATGTAAGGTTACCACTACAATCAAAAAGATTAAAGTCAATACAATCAGCAGCGTGTTCAGTGCAATTTCATTAGGGGTCTTCTGTCTTTCTGCACCTTCTACCAGGGAAATCATCTTATCAAGGAAAGATTTTCCGGGCTCAGCCACAATTTTAATTTTCAGCCAGTCAGATACTACGGTTGTACCGCCTGTCACAGAGGAGAAATCTCCTCCTGACTCACGGGTTACCGGAGCAGATTCTCCTGTAATGGCAGATTCGTCTACAGAAGCAACGCCTTCTATAACTTCTCCGTCATTCGGGATCACTTCCCCTGCGTTTACCAGAACGATATCGTCTTTTTTCAGTTCTGACGCATTTATCATTTTTTCCTGACCATTTGCCAAAAGCAGTCTGGCCTTGGTATCCTGTTTGGTCTTTTTAAGAGAAGCCGCCTGTGCCTTTCCTCTTCCCTCTGCCACAGATTCCGCAAAATTTGCGAACAGTACGGTTATAAACAATATCAGCGTTACAATTCCGTTATAAAGCTGATACTTTGCATCACCGCCGAACAGGGTTGGAAAAAAGGTCAGCACCAGGGTAATTACAAAGCCGATTTCCACCACAAACATAACCGGATTCTTTATCATATAACGTGGGTCCAGTTTCTGAAAAGAACCGATAATTGATGATTTTAAAATATCTTTGGTAATGAATTTTGTCCTTTCATTTTTAGCCATTTCTTACTCTCCTTTGGTTCCTGTCACTCTTCTCTTCCTCTACATCCACAGAGACAAATGCTCTGCAATGGGGCCCAGCGCCAATACCGGGAAGAAGGTCAGGGCAGCAAAAATATATACGATAAATACCAGAATCAGCATAAAGGTCACATTGTCTGTACGCAGTGTACCAATGGTTTCGTTCATCTTTCTCTTGGCAAGCAGGGAACCTGCAATGGCAAGCTGTGCCACCATGGCAATGTATCGTCCGAAAAACATAGCGAATCCTGTAGTCATATTCCAGAATACACTGTTGTCTGCCAGTCCCTCAAATCCGGAACCATTGTTTGCCGCAGATGAGGCATATTCGTACAATACCTGACTAAGCCCATGATAGCCGGGATTGGTAATGCCGTCCAGACCTGCCTGTACAGATATGGCAAGTGCAGAAAATCCCAGAATCAGCAGGGGGTGAATCAGAATACAGATAGCCACCAGCTTCATTTCTTTTCCTTCAATTTTCTTATTCAGATATTCCGGTGTACGCCCTACCATCAAACCGCAGATAAAAACGGCAAGAATCACGTACATAATCATATTCATCAGACCTACGCCTTTTCCGCCAAACACACAGTTTAACATCATATGCAGCATGGGAACCATACCGCCCAGAGGGGTCAGGGTATCATGCATATTGTTGACCGTACCGGTGGTAAAGGATGTGGTTACCGTGGTAAAGAGTGCAGACTGGGCTACACCGAAGCGAACCTCCTTGCCTTCCATGTTGCCGGCTGTCTGGTCGATTCCCATATTTCCGATAACCGGATTTCCTGCCATTTCCGCATGATAACAGATAACCAGACCAACCGTAAACAAAATCGCCATGGCTCCGAAAATCACTGCTCCCTGTTTTCCATAAGCAGCCTTTTCTTTCTTCTTATCATGAATCATATGTCCAAAAGTGACAATGCAGGCTCCCGGAAGAAGCATCATGGAAATCAGCTCTGTAATGTCAGAAAGAATGGTAGGATTCTCAAAAGGCGTTGTTGAGTTCGCCCCGAAGAAACCGCCGCCGTTGGTACCTAAATGTTTAATGGATTCCAGCGCTGCCACCGGGCCAACTGCGATATCCTGCAATTTTCCTTCTATTGTATGTACCGTAAGGTTCCCGCCCAGAGTCTGCGGTGTTCCCTGACTGACTAAAAACAGTCCTACAAGGAAAGACAGCGGAATCAAAACTCTGGTGATAATCCGCACCACATCTCTGTAGAAGTTGCCAATCTGTCTTCCTGCCAGTCCTCTGCAAAAAGCCATACACGCTGCATAGCCGGTGGCTGCAGAGGTAAACATCATATAAATAATGACACACATCTGACTGGCATTGGACAAACCACTTTCTCCTGCGTAATGCTGCAGGTTTGTGTTTGTCATGAAACTGATAATGGTATTGAAGGAAAGAGACGGTTCCATGGAATCAATCCCATTGGGATTCAAAAACGGCAGGTTCTGAATCCGCAAAAACAAATATCCTACAAATATCATGACTGCATTAGCCAGTAAAAGGGTTACTGCATATTTTTTCCAGCCCATGTCTGTGCCTTTAATACCGCAGATTTTATAGATAAAAGAGTCTATCGGGTCAAATACTTTATCTGCAAAAGTTTTTTGTCCGGTTGTAATGTGATACATGTATTTTCCCATAGGAATGACAAGAATCACAAAAATCGAAAGTGTTAAAATAATCTGTAACATTTCTTCTCCTCCTGGTCTTTTCCTCTCGATTCTGTATTACAGTTTTTCGGGATAAATCAATGCATATACCAGATATCCCGCTAAGGCTGCAATTATTATTCCCAAAACGATCATTTTCTTACTTCCTCCTATTTGTCCTTTGGTTTTACCTGTGATTCGCAGAAATCTGCAAATAATTTGACGAGTCCGAAGCTCACGGCCAGGACTCCAATCATGATTACATCCATCATAATTTTTTTCCTCCTTGCTGTAACATTGTATTCCTTTCCAAATTAAGGAGGTATTAATCTGAATTTATTTCGTATTAAGATAGTATTAAGAAATCTTTCGAAACTGCATATATCACAAAGAAAAGCGCAGCCTGCATTTCACCAAACGGGTGATTTACAAACTGCGCTTTTCATACTATTCCTGCTTCAGCCTTCTGTTTCTTCCAGAAATGCTCTGATTTTCTCTTCGTTTCCCTTCAAAGAGCCTTGTATCATAGGCGGTTTCCCGCCTCCTTTTCCGTGAAACGCTTCATTTAACGGTTTCCCAATCATGTGGATACTGCCTTCCCTCTGCCCCAGTACATACCGAAAGCCGCTTTCCTCTGTGCCGGCAAACACACCGCAGACACCTTCCGTCTTTTCCATTGCCTCATTCACAAAGTTCCGCATGGCAGCCGCGTCCATATCTTCCACAAAAAGTATCAGATTGGCCCCCGCATGTTCTGCCAGTTTCTTTTCTTCCTCTTTTAAAGCGGCAGCCACTAACTTCTCCTGCAGCTTTTTGTTCTTTTCCTTTAAAGCCGCAATCTCCTGCTCCATCCTTTTTACTGCCTCAAAAACCTCCTCCTGCTTTGCAGAAAGGCGGTTGGAAATCTGTTTCACACTGGTTTCTTTCTGTCGGTAATCCAAAAGAGCCCGGAAACCGCAGTGCAAAGAAAGCCGCATACCTCCTTTATACCGTATGGCACCCGTAATCTTGATCATACCCACGCTTCCCGTGGTTTTTACATGAGGAGCACAGCAGGCGCAGCTGTCATAGCCCGGAATCTGCACAATCCGCACCTGACCTTCTATCTCCATTTTACTGCGGTAAAAAATATCCTTCAGTTCTTCTCTGGAAGGTTCCAGCACCACAATGGGAACATCCTCTGCCACGGCCCGATTAGCCTCATACTCAATTTCCCGCAGCTCCTCTTCCGTCAAAGGGCCATTGTAATCCATAGTGACTTCTTCTTTTCCCAGATGAAATCCCACATTCTGGTATCCGAAACGTTTGTATACAATTCCGGATACAATGTGCTCTCCGGTATGCTCCTGCATTTTGATAAACCGTTCCTGAAAATTTAGTTTTCCCTTTATCCATGCCCCCTCTGTCAGCGGCCCGTCTGTTTCGTGTACGAGAATTCCCTCTTTTTCCTGTACGTCTAAAACCTGCACGGTCTTCTCTCCCTCTGAAAGGATTCCCGTGTCTGCTGTCTGTCCTCCGCCCTCAGGAAAAAAGGCAGTTCCCGAAAGAACTACCTCATATTTGTTTCCCTTTTGGGCGCAGGATAATACTTTTGCCTCAAATTCGGACAGATAACTGTCCTGATAATATAGTTTTTCTGTCATTCCTGCTCTCCATATACCCGGATAACGGAGGAAATCTTATGTACAGCCTCCATGCCCTCAATAATCAGCATAGCGTCATGGAAGTTTCCTTCTCTGACCTCTGAGGTTACGACAACGATTTCTGCGAAATCCTCTTTTCTGTGTTTCTGAATCATCTGTGCAATACTTACCTTATAATTTCCCAGTACGCTGGCAATGCCCGCCAGAACCCCCGGCTTATCATCTACATGCAGCCTTAGGAAAAACCGGCTCTCTGTCTCTTCCTGTTTCTTAATTGGCAGCTCTTTATAGCAGGTGCAGCTGATTCTGCCTGTACACTGAAACAGAATATTTCTTACAATGTCAAAGACATCTCCCACAATGGCACTGGCCGTCGGCAGTTCTCCTGCCCCTCTTCCGTAAAACATAGCGTCGTCCACCGCATCTCCATGGACAAAAACCGCATTAAAGGAATCGTTTACAGAAGCCAGCGGATGGCCTTCCGGCACCAGCATGGGCTGTACCTTAACCTCGATTCCGTTCTCTGCATTTTTTGCCACACCAAGCAGCTTAATCACACAACCCAGTTCTTTTGCATACCGGATATCCTTGGAAGAAATATGGGTAATGCCCTCTGTAGAAACATCTTCAAAGGTTACTCTGGAATTAAAGGCAATGGATGCCATAATAGCCACTTTCCGCCCTGCGTCATAACCCTGAATATCTGCTGTGGGGTCAGCCTCAGCATAGCCCAGTCTGGTAGCCAGAGCCAAGGCATCAGCAAACTCCATATGTTCCTGGGTCATTTTAGTGAGAATAAAATTGGTTGTTCCATTGACGATTCCCACAACCTCGGAAATATGATTTCCCGCCAAACACTGCTTCAAAGGACGAATGATGGGAATGCCGCCCGCCACAGATGCCTCAAACAGGAAATCGCAGTGGTGCTCCGCAGCACAGTCCAAAAGTTCTCCTCCAAAAGAGGCCACTAAATCTTTATTGGCTGTCACCACATGTTTTCCCGCACGAAGAGCGGCTGTAATGTATTCCTTTGCCGGATGGATACCACCCATTACTTCAATGATAATGTCAATGGATTCATCCTCCAGAATTTCCTGCCAGCTGTCTGTCAGCAGTTCCGGCTCCTGCAGTTTTGCCGCTGCTTTTTTCAGATTTCTTACCAGAATCTTTTTAATGGCAACTGCCGCGCCGATTTTCTGTTCCATTTCCTCTTCCTGGCTTTTCAGAACCTTATAAACTCCGGTTCCCACAGTTCCCAAACCTAAAAGTGCTGCATGAATTATTTTTTTACTCATTCTTTTCTTCCTTTTTTACATCTACTCTTTCCACAAATCCCTTTTTCAGTTTACTGTTGCGCTTAAAGGCCTTGCTCCAGCCTCCGATTTTATTGTATACCCAGAAGGAATGGGACAGAACCGCCTTGGCCTTCCCAATCTTTTCCTTGGTGGTATTGGTGTAAATGGTTCCGCCGCATTCCAGCTTTGTCCCCTTGATAATATGGGCAATCAAATCGGTTTCACAGGTAATGTCGTCCGGCACTTCCGTATAGGCCATACCTACACAGTCTGCCTTATGGGCATCACTGCCCCCGGTTCCCGGCAAATCATATTTCTCTGCAATTTCCTTTGCCTTGTCATTGACCTCCTGGGGTTCACAGGCATTGAAGGTTTCCATGAAATCAAATTCCTTTAAAATGTCAGGATTGCGCTTATATGCCTTGGCATTCATAAAGCTCATAAACTTCTCCCCACAGGGATGAGCCGGACCTAAAATGCCTCCGTAGTTGTGTACAATGGGAATCAGCATCTGTACCGGAATACCTCTCAGTTCCAAAAGACGCAGCTTAATATTCTCCGGCATAATGACCAGAATATGCCCTGCGTCCAGGGTGTCGTATTCAATGCCCTTTAAAACTACAAAGTCCTGATATTTCTGTCCTTTGATATGCTTTTTCCAGTACCGGTAGCCGCCGTAAGAATCGTGGTCTGTTACCAGCATTCCCCCGAATCCCTGATTTTTCAGCAGCCGAATATATTCCTCAATGGGTACTTTTCCGTCTATGGAGCCCTCCTTTGTATGGCAATGCATGTCAATCTTCATGACAACATCTCCTTTCCCGAACCTGGTTTCAGAATCTACAGGCCGAATCGCTGTCTGATAGCCCCTATTTTTTCCTTTGGCACAATCAGATTAAATCCCTGGGGATTGACCACTGCACCTTTGGCTACAGGAATCAGTACCTTTTCCAGATTTTCAAAGGTTACTAAAAGTGCCTGAAATTTCTTTTCTTTATTAAACTTTCTGAATTCCTCGGCATCCGTAAAAACAGGCTGGAAAATATCTCCGTTCTGGTTCTTCACATAGGGAACCTGAACCTTTTTATCTGCCTCCTCTTCGCCCTGCTTTTCCACTGCTACAAGATACTTGCTTTTGGCAAGGTTTGCGGCAACCTCTTCTTCCAGTTCCGGCAGATTTGCCTTTTCCTTGACGTCTCCGCCTCTTCGGAATTCCTGCATAAAGTAAATTCCGGAAAGCTGTAGCTGAGGATTTAAAAGCGGTCGTTTCTCTTCCGGAAGAGCTGAAAAATCCGGTTTTTTTACGATATCCTCCAAATCTAATTCTGTCTTTTTCTCTTTTTCATGGTAGACAATACTATTGACACCCAGCGTATACAGGGCTGTATAAAAGCTGAGAAAGCTCTTATTTTCTACCTTAATGGCTGCGATGGGATTTTTGTTTTCTGCCAGAGGTTTTGCCGCTTCCTCCAAATCTTCCTTATTCTCAAAAATCCATACCTGGTCATTGAAACTTTCCGGGTCACAGATAACAAACGGTTGTCTTGTGGCTCTGGAAAGAATGGTAAACACCTCCTGGCTGGTCTGTATTTTCTGAATCAGTTCTTTGTTTACATTGTCCATTTCATTTTCTCCTGTTGTATTCTTTTCTATGTATAGTATACACCTGTTTTGTGTTTTTGTCCTCTCTTATTTCGCATGTCCCGCTATTTCTGCTGAAAAAACAGAATACTGAAAAAGGCCACCTCACCCTCACAGTAATAAGGAATTTTGCAGTATTCCGCCAGTGCGTCTACCTTGACACAAAAGGCAGAAAGACAGGATGCTCTCTTTTGAGGAAAAGGACAGTCTTTTCCCAGTTCCTTTGCACAGGGAGAACAAATCTGACAGGGACCTGCCATAGCCGGAAGATATTCCCCCACTTCCCCGGCCACACTCTCAATCAGACTCCAGGTCATCTGGTTATGTCGGCGTTTAATTTCCTTTGTTTCACTGTCATTCGTGATATCTTTCACCGGTGTAATAGTCTGTAGAACCAGAGCCCGCTCAAACGCCCTCGCCTTATCCCCCAACTCTTTTGCTTCTCCGCAAGCCGGAGGACAGGAATAATTGTTGTCATAATTTCCACAGTAATTCGTTTCACAATACATTCTGAAACGCTCGTCAAAATGAAGCGCCGCTGTATCGATTACCTGATAATTATCAAACCCCAGTTCCTTTGCTGTCTGTAGTAAAGTTTCCTCTAAACGCATTGAAAAACCTCCCTTTATTGTCCCATTTCCTTCGTATAAAATCCGTATTCTGCCTCTCCGTTTTCCCAGTATCCCTTTACCTGATACACATACCCCGCATCACAGGATATCACCGGATTTCCCGCCTGATTTTCCGTTACCTGTACGGTTTCTCCATCTGGAATTTCAGCCGTATCTTTCTCCTGTCTGGCTTTTTCCCACTCTTCCATTGACCATCGAAGGACTTCTGTTTTCTGCGGCGCCAGACTGAAAAGCAGTTCCATTTCTGTACCATTTTCCAGGGAAATCTCCGTCATATTGTCCCTTTGCAAAATATGGGCGGTGTCTGTTGCTATGGTTTCTTTTTCTCCGTTTTCCTTTTCATAAGTCCAGGTATACGCACCCATATCGGAAACAGCCGCCGTTACAATGGCCTCCGGCTGTTTATAGGAAACGTCCAGCATAGGAATCTGGCTGAAATCTGCTGCCGGGAAAAATTCCTCCATATAGTGGCTATAAGACTCCACATACTTCTGATTTCCTTTTTCCTCTACCTGTATCTTCGTAATTCCGTTATACTGCGCCGGATAAGACTGAGCCATTACTCCGCTGCCCCATACAAGCACCACATCTCCGCTGTTCAGATCTTCCCCGGAAATTTTTTCTTCCTTCTGGCTATACACTCCGTCCTCTGGAAGAATTCCCAAAAACGGTGTTTCATTTGTCAAGTCTACAAACATAAAATCGCCCTGCTGATTTTCCAGATAGACTGCTTTCATGGCCTCTTCACTGTTCTGTTCCCGGCTCTCTTTCTTCGTTTTATCTTCCTTTTCAGAAAAAGCTTTTTTAATCCCAAAAGCGCCTCCCAGCACCAACACGGCCGTCAGCGCCACACCGGCATACACTGCTGCATTTCGTTTCTTCATAAGACCTCCTGTATCGGGGCTGTCCAAAATGAAACAACCCTCTGTTTTTCTCAGCATACCACAAACACGAAGAAAAAGAAAGGGGAACGGTTAAAGCCCTTTTCCGGCTGTTTCCGTCCCCCTTTTCTGCCCATTGTTTTCTGTCTTCAGCGATACTTTTCATTGTATTTCAACCAGCATCCATACAAAGTTTTAAAGAAAGAATCCTTTTTAAAGATTCCTCAATCCGGCTTTCCGAAATTTCTCCACTTTGCATAGCAGAAAGAACCGCTTCATAAGCCTCATGGAAGTCCACTGGCATCAGTAACATATCCGCACCTGCATTTATAGCTAAAACAGCAGCCTCCCCGGAAGTATACTCCTGTGCAATAGCTCCCATATTCAGTGCATCTGTTATAACAAGTCCCTGATACCCCAAATCAGTTCTCAAAATATCTGTTATCATCTTCTTTGATAAGGATGCAGGAACCGTATCACCGGTAATTCCCGGGCAGGAAATGTGAGCCACCATAATTACTTCCGCACCGGAACGAATCCCCTCTATAAAAGGAACTAATTCATTTCCTTTCATCTCCTCCAAAGTGGCGTCTGTACTGGCATATCCTGTATGCGTATCTGCAGTCGTTGCTCCATGTCCCGGATAATGCTTCAATACTCCAATCACTCCCGTATCTTTCATTCCTTTCAGTTCTGCCAGAGCCATATCGGACACCATATGACAGTCCGAACCAAAAGAACGATTTCCAATCACTGTATTTTGTGGATTGCTCAAAACGTCTGCAACTGGAGCATTATCCATATTAAATCCTAAATCAGAAAGAAATGTTCCAAGCTTTGTTCCCAAATTGTAAGCTGCCTGAGTATCTCCGGTTCTTCCCAATTCACGCATATTGACAGAAGCATCGAATTGAAAGGCCGGATTTCTTCCAAACCTTGTGACGGTTCCTCCTTCTTCATCCACGGACAAAAACAATGGAAGTCCAATCCGATTTCTGGAATATTGTTGAACATTTGCAGTCATCTGCTTCACCTGCTGCGGTGATTCAAAATTTTGAGCAAAATAAATAATCCCTCCAACTGGACAAGCTTCCAGTGCTGCTTTCGTACTTTCTCCTGCTGCCACAACCTGTCCTACTCCGGTCAGTGCTTCCGGCGTAATCATAAAAAGCTGCGCTACCTTTTCTTCTGCAGACATATTACGAATTTTTGCTTCCACTTCCTGTTCCAGCAATTCCTCTTTTGTTGGTTCTCTTTTTACGGGTTCCTCTTTTTCAGACTTCGAAGTAACTGGTTTTGAATCTTTTTCTGCTTCTATTTTTCTTTCAGATGCTTGCTTTTTCTCTTTTTCTGTATGATACAGGCTCCACGACCGCCAAATTACACAGCTCCCCAGCAGTAATACAAAAAGGACTAAAATTTTTTTCTTATTCATATTCAACAATGTACCCCACTTTTCCACTTAACAAATCCGGATACATTCCAGCCAGATTTGCTGAGGAGTCATTCAAGTACCAGCTTCCGGATACGCAGAATAAATTCATCACATCTTCTTCAATGGTACCTGTAGCCTCAGAACCCACATCTACGAAACTGGGCTCTCCATTGTACCAGTAAAGCTGTGCCCAGGAATCACTTGTATTCAAACCGGATTCTATAAATTGATTTTCCTGATTCACCCAATAATATGTCGTATCTGACGCTGTCCGTTTTCCTCCCAGATAAAAATGAATATCGGTATAGCCACCTGCATTCAGCAAATTCTTAATATGTTCATATTCTTCCTCTGAATTAATTCGCACCAGATATCCTCCAGCATCCATACTTTTTTGACATGCCTCTTCCCAGGTACAGTCTTCTATCACAAAGCCATACTCATGAATTCCCACATCATCTTTCATGGGCTCTATTTGAATAATCGTTTCCGGATACAATTGAACTTCACCGTTTTCTCTCCAAATTCTACATTCCAACAACATTTTTCTATTTGTATAATCACCGCCCTCAAAAATATGGGTATCTTCTACCTTTACACCATCTATATTCCTTACTACAACTGCTTTTCCAGCATCTCGGTCTTCCAGATAAATATTCAAAGGAGTTTCAAATGTAAACTTGCTGCTCCCTTCCTCTTCTAACAGGCAGCCTTCTATCTGAACATAAGAAGCATTATATGCATCCAAATCCACTTCTGACATATCAACAACCTCTTCCGTTTTCTCTTCTGTCTGCCCTATTGGCTCTTCTGGCTCAGGATAACTTTCCACATATACATCAGACTGCGGTTCTACAGAATCCGAATCATTTTTCCCACAGGATTTTACAATAAATATAAGGGCTACCAGAAGTAAGAGAAGCACTGCGCCTCCTGCAACTAAAAATGGATTGAAAGAAATGGTAACTTTATTTGAGGAAGAATTTTCTTTTGCAGGTTCTTGAAAGTTTCTGTTAATATCTCCGAAACTGTTTCCATATACATCTTCCTTTTCCTGTTCTTTCTCTGCCTCAATTTGAACGTCAGGAATCTGTCCCTCTTCCGGCTTTTCTGCCTCAATTTTCGTTTCGGTTTCTTCTGCCTTACTTTCTTTCCCGTATTCCTCAAACATTCTGGTAGGATCCAAAACTGGTTGAGTGTTTTTGTCTGAATTCTCTTTCATCCGATTTTTCTTTTTATGTTTTTTTTCCGGTTGTAAGGAAACAGCCTGTTTTGTCTCCGTATCAATTAATGGAAGATTACAAGAAGGACATATTTTTATTCCTTCATATTCTTTTCCGCATAATGGACACTTCATCGTTTTATATTCCTCCCTTTTTCTTTCGTTTTTTTAAATAAGCCGATAATTTCTTTCCACGGCCAGAGCATACAACGTCTCTGCACTGGTGTTAATTCCCTCTTCATCTCCCATAGATACCGCCCGTTCCAGAGAATCTAATTCTTTAAACACTCGCTGCTCTATTTCTTTTGCAGCAGATGAAGATTTTACCGGACTGCATCGAAGGACATCATATACCTTTTCTATTTTTTTCAATAAAACCCTGTCTCCGACTTTCTCCATAATGCTCCTCATTCTTACAGAAGCTGTTTTTACATAACAAAGGTCCTTACTATGACGCTCTATAGCCGTTTCGGTCTGTTCATTTGCAATCATATTGGATATCAAAACAAACAGATACACTGCCAAAATAAGCACCTGTACAATCAATGCTCCTTTTATCCCTTTGGGAGCTATAAGAATAAAAAGGATACCAACAACCAGTTCTATCCCAAAATAAGTCGCAGAAATCCACCCTAACACAGCACTAAAAGTTCCCGTTTCTCTCCCTTTTCTTACAAAAAACGGAGTAGCCAGCAGAAACAAATACGCAAAGTGAATAAAAAAGTAAGAAATCCAAACAGATGCCGGACGATTGATTCCGCCAAGGGTATAAAAAATAAGATTAAATACGACCAAAAAAATCAAATATAGAATCGACCACATGGTATTTTTTCTTTTCATATCAAATTTTCCTCTTTTCGCCACAATTGCTGCAGAATTTCATACCTGGTTCCAGTTCAGTTCCACAATTTGCGCAAAATACCTTTTGATTCAAAGGGGCACCACAGTTGCTGCAAAATTTTGCTCCTGAAGCACATTCACTGCCACAATTTACACATTTTATTCCCTGTGATATTCCTGTATTTTTTTGTGTAAATCTTCCGCTTGGTGTCTGATGAATCGGCTGTTGCTGTGTCTGATTTTTCATAGGTGTAAACATTTCCTGAGCCATACTGTTAAACACACCTCCGGCTGCCATGCCCATACCCATACCTGCACCAGCTGCTGCCAATCCACCTGCGCCTGGATTATTAGACAGATTCCCCAAAATATCTGCTGCTTTTTGTCGTCCCCAGTCATTTCCTAACACGTCCATAACAGCCTTATCACCACGAGCCTGATTTATTTTTTCGATTGCAGAAATCTGCGAAACATCAATTGCATCATATTTACTCTTGTCTACATCCATTCCTGAAAGTACAAAGGCTGTACATTTCAGACCATATTCAGCCAAAATTGCTTCTATGTACGGAGTAATTTGTTCTGAAAGTTCATCTAAATAAGCATCAATACCAATTAAATCCTGCTGAAGTCCATTTAAAAATTTTGCAACTGCAGATTTTATTTTACCTCGCAAAATATTTTCAAAGTACAGATTTATTTCTTCCTGTTCTTGAAAAAATACATTATTTCCAACTTGCTTTTCCAAAAACAAAGCAGGATTTTCTATTTTGAGTTTATAAGCCCCCCGTACCCGTACATCCGTTACAATATTAAAAACCTTATCGCGTACGCTGATTGGACTGTCTGTCCCCCATAAAATTTCTCTGCTCTCTGCATCTCTGACAAAATAAACGACACAGTGGAAAGTACTGATACCTCCGGAAAGCGCATTTCGAAGCCTGCTGATAAAAGGATAGTTTTCTGTTGAAAGTTTATACGTTCCTTTCTCAAAAACCTGTTCTACCACTCCGTCCTTGACAAAAACTGCTTTCTCTCCCGGCATAACAACCAATGTAGAATTCGTATTAAAATCTTCCTCCGGCTGTCTCCAAATCAACAGTTCTCCACTTGCAGAATTTTTAATCACATCTGTCCAGTGCTTTTTACCACCTATATATGCTTCTTCGTTTGGATTTTTCCTAAATAATCCCATTCTCTTTTCCACTCCCTCATCAATATCTTTTGTTTAAATCTTCCATAGAATGCTCTCTTTGTTTTATATATTCTTTTAACTCTTTTCTCTCTTTTACCGACTTTTTTAATGCCTCCAGGTATTCTTCCTGATTACACAGATAATCTGCCGGACAAGGAACATATCCAAACAATTCTCTGTATTTCAAATTTATCGGCTGACAAAGCTTTCCAAATTCTATTGATTTCATCTTATTTTACTCCTCTCTTTAAGCTACGAATCATCGTGTTCCAAGTATTAGGGAAATATTGATTCATAAATGAACAAGATTCCGTTGTACCAGAACTATAAATACTAAAACAATTTGCAAACATTTCTGCTTCTCTATTTCCACTTCTCGTCCAATATTCGTCGCGATGTCCATAATAGGCAATACCCGCATTATTAAATGTATCGATAACTCCTCTATCGTTTAAAAATGCAGCTGACAAATTATCTGAAAGCATCCTATCGTAAGCAGCTTCTGTAGAAACGGCTTGTTGAATCATAGTTTTAAATCGTTGATTTCCCGTTTCCTCTTCTCTATCATACATTTTTAAATCCTTCTGAAAAGCTTCTCTGAATTCTGTACTGCCGGAAACATTTCCCAAGAAATCATCTGCCATATGACCATACTCGTGACTGAACACTTCCGCATATTCTTCATTATCCAGAATTTCTTCCATATAAATTTTTTTTCTTTTCATATCATAGCAAGAAACGTTATCATCTGTCGTATCTCCAACCTGCAAATCATCTGCATGATTTTTCAAAAGCATTTTCACTTCCTGCGGCGAATTTTTGAACAGTTGATAAATTTCTTTGCGCCTGAATTCCGGTACAGCATCTAAACATTCTTCATTCAATTCTGCTTTTTCATTTATCTGTAGAATTTGATTAACCGGTTCTATGGGCTGCTGCTCTATTACCTTTTCTTTCTCTCTTTTTTTTAATATTTTCGAGAAAAATCCGCTTTTTTTGTCTTCAGCATTAACTTTACTTTGCGAAAATGCACTTTGTGTCTGATTTCCACGTCTGTCTATAACATTTACCGGAATTTCATACCCAAGTTCTCTGGCCGCCGCAACTCTATGACGTCCATCATCTTGAAATTCATATCCCCTTTCCGTTAATTCTACCTTTATCATTTTTTCCGGATTATAATAAGCCTCTACGCAGTCACTGAGTTCCGGATTTTTCTTTATATCTTCCCATTTCATACCCTCCTTTAGTTTTTTCTGTACTTCTGGTAGTTTAGAAGCCAGTAACATATAATCCTCTTTTTTGTTATTATGATGTTCCCAGAAATGCTTGTCCGAGCTATCCGTCCCTAAAATTTCCCGTGCTGAAACAGTTGCATATTCTGACTTTTGTTCTTTTGTATCTTTTATTTCTATTTCTTCGTTCTCAGCTATTATCTCTACGGGGTCTTCGCCATCCTCTTTTAATAACTCTTCATTTAGTTTCTGCCATTCCGGGTCTTTTTTGTATATTTCGGCATCTTCTTTTCCGTAATTGTGCTCACTCATATACTGATTCATTTTATCCAATGCAGAACTATCCATATCTTCTGAAAATTCTTTTTCCTCTGGAATCTCCTCTTCTGAAATTTCCTCTTTCTCCGAGATTTCCTCTTCCTCTGGCGTCTCCTCTCCTTCTGGGATTTCCTCTTCCCCCGAGATTTCCCCTTCCTCTGGCATTTCCTCTTCTTCTGGGATTTCCTCTTCCTCTGACGTCTCCTCTCTTTCTGGGATTTCCTCTTCCCCCGAGATTTCCCCTTCCTCTGGCATTTCTTCTTCCTCCGGAATCTCCTCTTCTTCTGGAATCTCCTCCTCTTCTGGAATTTCCTCTTCTTCCGGAATCTCTTCTTCTTCTGGAATTTCCTCTTCCTCTGGAACTTCCTCTTCCTCTGGAACTTCCTCTTCCTCTGGAATTTCCTCTTCTTCCGGAATTTCCTCTTCTTCTGGGATTTCCTCATCTTCCGGAATCTCCTCTTCTTCCGGAATTTCCTCTTCCTCTGGAATTTCCTCTTCCTCCGGAATTTCCTCTTCTTCTGGGATTTCCTCATCTTCCGGAATCTCCTCTTCTTCCGGAATTTCCTCTTCCTCCGGAATCTCCTCTTCTTCTGGGATTTCCTCTTCCTCTGGAATTTCCTCTTCCTCTGGAATTTCCTCTTCCTCCGGAATTTCCTCTTCTTCTGGGATTTCCTCATCTTCCGGAATCTCCTCTTCTTCTGGGATTTCCTCATCTTCCGGAATCTCCTCTTCTACCGGAATTTCCTCTTCCTCCAGAATTTCTTCTTCTTCCGGAATCTCCTCTTCCTCTATTTCCGGCACCTCTGCTTCAAAAGTTTCCTCCGGCACATCATATTCCATATCTTCTGAAAATTCATCTCCCATATACTACTTTCCCCTCTTATCATGTATTTTCGAGATTTTTTTGAATCGTTACATCGTGTATTTTTATAGAAGTATGATATTTAATTCTCCGAAACAACTGCACCTTAACACAAGCCACTAATTCATCATCCAAAACCTCATCATTTAACTCTGCTTTAATCAGACTGCGAAGTTTTGGAATAACTTTTTTAATAATTTCAAAGTCTTTACTATCCTTTTTAAAATATTTATTAAAAATTCGGCGTGCCACTTCTTTGGCCAACATGCGGCGACCATATTCACAGGTAACATGACAATATTTTACATAAGAACATTCTGGATAGGGTCTTAGTTTATCCTGCTTATCCTTCCAATAAGTGGAAAGATTCTTAATCCCTTCATCTGACAGTGTAATCTGAATGTTATTCTGGAGACGATAATCCTCTGTTTTAACTTCTTCTGGTTCGTCCAATTTATTAAAGAAGAAAAATGCTTCGCCCGGCTTTAATTTAGACAATCTCTTTATCTGTACCTCATCCATACTTGCAGAATCCGCTAAAATTTGTTTATCTGTAGCCTCCACAAGACGAAATGCCATCTTTATGTCTGTAAGTGCCACAACATCTGTTGAAACTTTTCTTGGAGACTGGTCTGCAATAACAATTCCAACACCATAAGAACGAATCTCAGCCAACATGCGTTTCACCAATCCCTGTGCGATAGCACTCGGATTGGCATCTCCCTGTCCCCCATTGCTCTGTGCATCCAAAAGAACATGCGCCTCTTCCAGAAGGATTAAATTTTTAAGTCCTCCTTCCCCTACATAATTACTATTCACATATGCCAAAATGGATAATAGCAACAGCGAAATAAGAAGTGCTTTCTGGTCACTATTTTCAATGGCCGCCAGTTCAATTACGGTTGGCTTGGTCAGCAAGTCCTCAACGGGTATTGAAAAATAATTATCAAATAAATTCTCAAGAGAGTTTAAACGCACCACTCCTGCTCTTCCAATGTTCTTCGCATCTCCGGTATAACCAATAGCGTCAAAGGTTTCCTGAAAACACTTGATAAAATCTGTTATATTAAAAATCCGACCTTTATCCTCAATGGTATAAGTATCCAGCCAACGAAAATCTGAATAACAGTTGTTAATAGCCTCTTCAAATATTTTGTCAAGAGGTGTCGTCATTGACACACCTGCCGCAAATGCTGTCTTCAATGTTGACTTATAAGTTTCCAGTTTTACATTTTTAGGCGGTACAAAAGGATTATACACAAAAGGTGAAATAAAATTTTTTCCAGGTGTAAATACCTGCAAGTCCGGAATACTCTGTACCAGGGCACGATATTCATTCTTGGCCGGTTCAATAACCAAAAACGGAATTTTATGTTCTTTCCAAAGGCGATCCAAAAGTCCTACAGAAAAAGTTGTTTTACCAGAACCGGGTGTCCCTACAACCAGCATATGTTTTGCCAAATCCTTTAATGAAATTCCGATTTTGTCCCCTCTTGAAGAAGACTTTAAAGTACCGATCTCTATATCTCCTGCATTAATAATATGGTCTGCATACGTTTTGCTGGTTTTCCCGGATTCATTTACCGGAAGTCCGGCAGAAACCCGGCTGCTTCCAATGGGGAGACGGAAAAATTCCGATGCTTCTTCTGCGGTAATCATATACGGCAATCGGTAATACGCCTCAGAAAAAACTCCGCTGTTCCAGATTTGGCTCTCCCGTTCCCTTGTCATCAACACTTCATTCACAGCCCATGGCAAAGGATAAAAATTTGTATCTTTTTGCACTTCACCTTCCTGCAAATCAATAAACTTCATTTTCACAGGCTGCTTTGGCGTATTCAGCTGTGCATATACTCTGGAGGAAATTTCCGGTGCGCTTGTTTGGTTTCCATATATTAAGATATTATATAAAAAAAGCGGATTATTTCTTTGTGTGGCATAATATCTGTAAACTTCCGCGTTTTTTTCAGCAAGGGCAAAGCTCACATTTCCAATTTCTGCTGTTCCTTTTCCCAACATATCCAAAATCTGCATCATTCGACTGAGTTCTTCCTGTTCCTGTCCTTCCAATCGAGCAGGAATCAGCTGAAAAGATACTGCACAATCAGGATGTGCGGTTAAAATATTTACGAGCCTGCTTAAATCCTGTGCCGTATCTTGTATTATGTCATAGGTATAGCAAAAGGGAATCATCTGATTTTGAAAATTTTCTACCCCTTCTTCCTTGACAAGTGCTTTGACAGAAGATGCTTCTATATTTTTAATTTTTTCTGTCATTTCTTCCATAGAACGTTCTTCATACTCATACTTCTGAAGTTCTAATGCAGACTGACAGGCACGCATAATAGCATCTGCTGTTTTCACTGCGTCTTCTGAAGATTTTTCAATAGAACGCACAAGCAAATACATTTTAATCTTTGCTTTATAGGGCTGATTTTCTACTTCTTCTGCAATCCAAAGAATCTCCAAGGCAGTATCTTTCTCTTCGCCTGACATGGAAGACTGTACTTTATAATTTTGATATATCTCTGCCAACAGGTTTCCCATATCTTTTTTATAATTTTTTACAATCTCAGCCTCTTCTGCATTGTTGTCTATAATCGAAAGATTCGGTATTGACGTAATTTCTATTACGCTTAAAGCAACTGCTTCATTATTTTCAAGATAACTAACTGAAGTTTTACTCATAATTTTCCCCTTTTTTTCCATTCTTACGGATAATCCTTTCCCCCATTTGGCGCATGACATCTTCCAAGTCTTTGAATCCCTTTCCATACTCCCCGCACAACTCCGTACTTTTCTATGGCCAGTATCATATATTCTGAACAGCTTGGTTCAAAGACACACCTAAGGCGTACCGCATCTGGTGCTTTATTTTGATACAAATGCACCATCCAAATAATGATTTTTTTAGAAATTACGGCCAAATAAACGATTACAGCAAAAAGGCTAATCCACCCTTTTCTTTCCAATTCCGGGCATAAACCATAAAGAAAAAAAGATACACTCAAAAAAGTCCCAAGTCCCCCCAGCACTGCATAGAATGGCTTTCGATAGTTTATTTCCGGTCTGTTTAAAGGATTTTCCGGTTTTGGGGGAGACGTACTGTCTATGACCGGCGCCCCTCCTACATCATATGGAAATTTCATGTTCCCTCCTATAAAACAGGAGAAATGCCGCAGCACTTCTCCCTAAAACTTACTATTTTACAAATTTTCTCTCTCTGAGCATTGCCTTTGCAGCCTGCAGGCTTTGCTCCAAAGTTTCATTGTTACGCATTGAGAAGCTAAACTCTGTATTTGGAACAATAATTTTCAGTGTATCTACAATGTAATTATTTTTCTCTGCAGAAATTCCTTTTTTAATACAGCCGGTAAGATGTGTATCAATCTTCTCTACTACTCGCTGCTGTGTAGTAAAGCAGGTAATATCCTGATAAAAGAAATCCTGTGTAGTTTCCCATACATCATCACTGGTCATATCAAATTTATATGTATAAGTATAAATTTGTGTATCACTGAAGAAAATCCAGGAAGCTGCAAATCTGGAAGCAACGGCTTGAGTTCCTTCTACTTTTACCCATACATCATTGCCATCAAAGGAATCTTCAAAGGCATAACCACTTAAAACAATGGGCGGAATTTCTTCAATTTCACTTTCATCCAATGCAATCTTTGCCAGTGCCCGTTCTTTTAAGTTCAACCCATACAACTTATTAGCAACCGCCTGCTGGTATTCCGTCATGGTCATTTGCTTTGTTCCATTCATGCCTGACAAACACCCTGCTGTACAACCCTCATCTGCCAAAAAGAAATCAATGACTCTTTTCTGTTCCTGTGATTTTCCTCTTTTTAAATTTTCAATCAGCAGCTTCTGTGTGCTTTTCTCCATACCTTTATCTAAACATCCCATCTTTTTTTCTCCCTCTTTATTTTTTCTTTTTACAGACAACCTGGTCTGTCAATTCCCAGAATCAAATACAACTGTTCTACATCTGTTTCTGACAATCCCGTTTCCTGTGCTTTCACAACTAACTCCTGCCATGTCGGGCTGGTATTCAGAAATTTTTTTGTATAATAATCATATTTGATATACGCCCAGAAATAATAATAAATTCCCAGATTTTCAATCATCAGAGCAGCCTGAATATCTTCTTCTATTTTTTTTATAATAGAACGCTCTTTCATTGTGCATGCTTTTTTTCCATTCAAGCGGCAAATTGCTGCGTAAAAAAATGCCTGAGAATTATCAAAATTATCTTCTATAGCTTTTTCAAAAGCCTGCAAGGCCATCTCCCTTTTTCCAAGTTTTAAGTAGCACATAGCCACAGACATATTTAAATCCTGATTTTCAGGATTTTCCTCCAGCTGCTCTCGATAGGACCTGGCATATTTTTGAACCTCTGGCATAGGCATATCGTATACACTGTTGAATGTCGTAATAATAACCGGTCTATGACAATATTTGCATTCTTTTTGCCCTGTATCCACGGGCGCCCCGCAACCCGGACATTTGATATCAATAACCTGATAAGCCATTTTTCTCCTCTCCTGTCAATTTATTCATTTTTTTATAATATTGAGATAATATATCAATTTTCTATATTTTACCTGCCATTTTTTTTGTTTTCAATATGTGGACAGTGTTGTGGACAGACTTTTTTCTATAATATAGTTTTTTTTCTTTTCTCAATGTTATACAATATAAACAAAAATACAAAGGAGTCTATTATGTCCAAATTTTCACAACTTCTTTCTCAATATATAGAAGAAAAAAATGTACGCATCTATTCCCTTGCTGAATACTGTGGAATTGACCGTTCTTTCATGTACAAAATTGTTCATGGGAAACGTACCCCAGGTTCTGCATCTACGGTAAATAAAATTGCCGATTATTTACGTTTGACTCCGGGAGAATGTCGTGAACTAACAGATGCATATTTTATCACAGTCCAGGGAAGTGATAATTTTTACAGGCGGAAACACGTTTTGGCCTTTTTAAATGATTTCAAGAATATTGTCAACAGGGATACTTTAAATTTATCCTTTTCTTTCCAGACCTCCTACACGCAAACGCTTATTCCCCTGGATGGTGAAACCAACGTTAATCAGGCCATATTCAATCTCGTTGCCTGGCAGGCGCAAAAAGAATCTGGTGAAATTCATATGCTTATCCAGCCCAAATTCCCCTTTCTCACTCAGCTTTTACTATCCATTGCCAGAAATTGTCATCAACTAACGATTCGCCAGTTGATTTATCTGAATAATATGGACTCCGTTAGAGAAAATCGGAAAAGCTATAATCTACATTGTCTGCAAAATATTCTGCCGCTGTGTACCTGTAAATATCAGTATCAGCCCTATTACTATTACGATACTGTTCCTTCTTCACTCGATAGTTTCCGGCTCTTTCCGTATCTTCTTTTAACAGATAATCAGGCTATTATTCTTTCGGAGACACTCCAAACTGGCTTCTTTACTTCTCAGCCAGACATGATTAGTCTTATAAAAAAGATTTTCAATCGCTACATGGAACAGGCTCGCCCTCTACTTCTAAAAATCGAAGATGTACATACACAGCTTTCTTTTATTCAGCAATGTGTAACCAGTTCTTCTATGGCCTATAATTTTCAGATGACGCCCTGCATGACAAATTTGCTCTCTTCCGAGTTCCTGAAGAAGTATCTGATTCCTACACTTCCTTCTCGTGAACTCTTTATCGCACAATTAGAAAACCATATAGGTCACGTAAATAGCCTCCATGAAGAACAGGAAGAAATTCTTATTTTTTCAGAAGATGGGATTGTAGAATTTTTAAATACAGGAAAAATAGAAGAATATCCTTCTTACATATATACACCGCCCTCATTAGAAGACAGAATTGACTTGATTCACCGTTTCATCAAAGAGTGTGAAAAGGACCGGCGTCATATGCGAATGTTAAAGCACACCATAGGAAGTGTTCGAAATGGTGCAAATATTTATTGTAATTCATGCAATGGGTATCTTCTTTTTACTCCTGCTGAATCTGACACGCCTATTTATCTAAACATTCAGGAATCCGGCCTTTTATCTGCCTTCTTGGATTTCTTTGAAAATATGGACCAGTCACTATTCTATCCGGAGGAAGAAATCCCAATTCGCTTAAAACAAATAACGGAACGATATTTATAAAAATCGAAAATCATCTATGGAAAAAATTAATGATTGCGGCCAGAAAGCCGTATCTTATAAAGAAAGAGCATCAGACTGAGAATGGTAAAATCGGTATTTTGATGCAGTAATCTCTCAAAGTGCCAATTTGCCCATTTTGAACGAATCAGAACAGCAGTTGAAGGATTAGAGCCACATGCCTAAGTGAAGGTGGCTCTAATCCTTCAACCGAAATACATATGTCCTTACTTGTAGTAAAATCCCGCACATTTCATATTCGTATCAAAGGATATGGTGAACATGATTTGTCCATCCTCATACTTCGCCAGTACCATAGCTGCCGCATATTCTGTTCCCGTGTCTTTATCCTTTGTTCCCTTTACCTCCACTTTGGAAAATTCCTGAAATTCCCCCTTGCCTTCCAGCACATAATCCAGGCTTTCCTGCAATTCATCAAAAGCCACACCGTTTTGCATAACCGGGGTAAACGAGTCCTCATAGACTTCTTTCAGATTTCCGGCATTGACTTTTTCTACGATTGCCTTTGCTGCTTCTTTTACTTTGTCCTCGTCAAATTTTTCCGAAAGTTCGGTTCCACAGCCGCCCAGGCAGCCCACAATAACTGCAATCATGCAAAGCATTACGATTTTTCTTATCTGTTTTCCTAATTTCATGTTTCCGTTCCCCTTTCTGCCCATTTTTGCATATCTTCATACAGCCGCTCTGTATCTTCTTTGGTTTCTCCGTTTAACACTATGGTCGGCCCTGTGGTTTCCAGGACAATATAAGACTTGCAATCCTTGTATACAAAAAGCATATAATCTCCATAAATTTCATTCCGAAAATGTCCTTCCAGCAGTTTCATACTTCCCAAACCATTGGTTCGTTTTCCAGGCTGCAGCTTATTCGTATGGGATATCTTTTGTATATCTTCCCTCTTTATTTCATAATCCGGCCAGTACGATGCCACAATTTTCATTTTTTCTCCGGCAAATCTGGTTTTTACATCTCCGGTAACAAGGGAAATACCGATAACGACAACCAGCAGAAGTGTAAAAATGACGCTGCATCTGTTGATTATTTTCACCATCCTCTGCTGTTTCCCACTCTCCATCCCTGTTTTTTCTTCTTCCGGTGGTTTTACTACACAAATAGTATTGCACAGCAGAATCACAACGATTGTGCCGATAGATAAATACACGAAAGCCAGTACCAGATACCAGTCCGGAGCCTGTTCCCCCAATACAGCTCCAAGCGCCAAAAGAAGCGTGACTCCGCCCATGTACAGACCTATGACCCGGCACAGACGCTTTTCCTTGTATTTTTTCTTTTCCTCTTCACTTGCAGTATTGTAACCTGCAATCAGAAAACTCCCCTTTCCCAAAAGCAACACTGCCGATAAAATCCCAAAGATACCAACCAATATCCACATCATGCTTTTTCCTCCTCCCTGGCATCAGGAATCAGCAGAATCACCCGAAATTCTCCGTCTTCCTGTTCTATAGTACACGTTCCCTCATACTTTTTCAGCGCCTCTTTTACATTCTCAAGTCCCAGCCCCTGATGTCCGTTTCTTTTATTTTTCTCTTTTGATTTTCCCACTGTATTCACAATCTCAATAACCAGAAATTCTTTTGATTTCTCTGCATGATTTTCATAAAAATAGCATTGGTCAAATTTACAGACAGCCCCCATAGCAACACTACTCCCGCCAGAAACAACAGGTAATAAAACAAATAACCTCCTTTCCCCTTGCGAATACGGGAAGTAAACCAGCACAGAAGCCCCAGCAAAACCAGTATATCCGGCACAATCCATTGGTACATATCACTTCCTCCTGCCTGCCAGATATTTGCTCAGAACCTCTTTAAACAAAGGGGACTGTTTCTGTGCCAGAGGAATTACCGTACCATTTGTCATATAAATCTCGTATCCTCTCATATTTTTAATTTCCCCCAGATTCACCACAAAACTTTTGTGGGGTGAGGCAAATCCGTATTCTTCCATCCGGTCTCTCACATCTTTCAGCCTTCCTCCCATTTCATAAGTCCCATCCCTGGCAGTTATAAAAATCCTTCTTCCGGAAAATTCAAAGAAGTAAATCTCCTCCGGATGCAGAAAAATCAGTCCGCTTTTTGTAGAAAACTCCAACAATGGACTTTTTCCTGTTCTTCCTCCTGGTAGGTTCTGGCATCCTCCACCTGAGCCAGAATTTTCTTCTTTGTCACCGGTTTCAAAAGATATCCAAAGGCGTGAACGGAAAAGGCTCTGCCCCCGTATTCGCTGTAGGCCGTCACATAGACAATTTTCAGCTTTCTGTCTCGAAGACGAATCCCCTGGCTGTTTCAATTCCGTCCATTCCTTTCATATCAATATCCAGGAACAAAAGGTCATAAGTTTCCGTCTGCTTTAGAAACTCCTCGCCGCTGAAATACACATCTATCTTTTCCAGGGGGTTGGGATACTGGTGTAGGATATCCATTAGTATGTCAGCGGCCCTTTTATCATCATCGCAAATTGCTATCTTCATTTTATGTATTCATCATACTGTAAAGAGCTGCCCACCAATTCCTTAGTGCGTCAGCCCTTTACACGCTTTTAATCTTCTAACCGAACAAAACGATTACAGAATATCTCTATTCAAGACAAAAGTTTCTTTAATTCTTACAAACCTCATCATAAAGATTCCGTCCCTTAGAATCAATCACTACAATCACCGGAAAATTTTCCACTTCCAGTTTACGGATAGCCTCTGTGCCCAAATCATCATAGGCAATCACTTCTGCCTTCTTGATACACTTGGAGAGCAGCGCTCCCGCACCGCCTACAGCGGCGAAGAAAACAGCGCCGTTTCGCACAATGGCATCTGTAACTTCCTGCTTTCTTCGTCCCTTTCCAATCATACCGGTCAGACCCAAATCCAGCAGTCTGGGGGCATACTTATCCATACGGCTTGCTGTAGTCGGACCGGCGGAACCGATGGGACGTCCCTCTCTGGCCGGAGTCGGACCCATATAATAAATCACATTTCCATCCAACTCAACAGGAAGTTTTTCTCCCCTGTCCAGAGCCTCGGACATTCTCAAATGCGCCGCATCTCTTGCAGTGTAAATCGTTCCCGTAATATAGACATAATCTCCTGCTTCCAGTGTCTTTACCTCTTCCTTATCCAGAGGCGCTTTCATATATCTGTCCATTCTCATTCCTCCCAAAGCATTATATGGTTCTGGCAATATGACGGTTTACATGACAGCAGATGTTCACTGCCACCGGAAGTCCCGCAATATGTGTCGCATAAGTATTGATATTCACTGCCAACGCTGTGGTATCGCCGCCAAGGCCTGCAGGTCCCAGACCGATTTCATTGATTTTTGCCAGCAGTTCCTCTTCCAGTTCTTTGATATGAGGAAGTTCGGAATGTGTACCGATTTCACGGGTCAGCGCCTTTTTCGCCAAAATGGCAGCCTTTTCAAAGGTGCCGCCGATTCCCACGCCTACCACAACAGGAGGACATGCGTTAGGGCCTGCTTCTCTTACCGTATTCACAATCGCTTCTTTTACGCCTTCCACGCCATCCGCAGGTTTCAGCATATGGATTTTACTCATATTTTCACTTCCGAAGCCCTTAGGCGCTACCAAAATCTCTACTCTATCCCCCGGTACCAGTTCATAGTGAATAATAGCCGGTGTATTGTCTTTTGTATTGACACGAAGCAGCGGATCACCCACAACGGATTTTCTCAGATAACCCTCCTGATACCCCTGGCGCACGCCTTCGTTTACTGCGTCTTCTACGCTGCCTCCTTCAAAGTGTACGTCCTGTCCGATTTTCAAAAATACTACGGCCATACCGGTATCCTGGCAAATGGGAATCATATCTTCCCCCGCAATTTCCAGATTTTCCAGAAGCTGTCCCAAAATCTGTTTTGCCAGAGGCTTTGTCTCTTTCTCGTGTGCATCTTTCATAGCCTTGTCCATATCCGGTGCCAGATAGTGATTGGCCTGTATGCACATTTCTTTAATATTCTGTGTCAGAAGTTCTACGTTTACGCTGCGAACCATACTTGTTCCTACCTTTCTGTTTTACTTTGGCTGACCGCTTAAAGGTCTGCTGAAATCAATACGGTTAAAGTCCTTAATATCGTCGGACTGATGTTGTCCCAGCAGTCCAATCAGCATATAATACCCGTTTCTGGGATCCTGGGGATATTCCTTTACCAGAGTAAAGTCCCCGATTTTCCCGGTACTGGAAATATGCATTCTCGGTCCCAGACATTCCAGAATGTACGGACCAATCTGCACATGATGTTCATCATAATAAGAAACCGGCAAATCCTGCGCCACTGCTTCTTTCACCTTTTTTTCCAACTGAAACAAATTCACATCCGGCTTCTGCTCAAATTCCAGTACAAACCCATGACGCACATCGGAGCGGGGACCGTCCTGTGCATATCCCTCTCCCATGAAATGCACACACAAATCCTCCAGCGTATGAGCTGCTTTCCTGTAGACCACGGACTTGTGTACAATCTTTGCAATGTTTTCCGGAAGCGGCCCGAACATGTTGGGACGGGTAATGATGATTTCTTCCCCGATTCCTACCAACAGGTCTGCGTTTCTCTTCAAAAACGGAAATATCAGTTCAAAATGCTCCACAATTACCATTTTTCCGTTCCTGGAAGCTTCCAGAATAGCCTCTGCCAGCACATGCATCTGGGTAAATGCAGACTCAAACCGGATATCCAAATGATAGGTATGAGGAGAAAACGGGTCTTCCAAATCCTCATGAAGAAGAGGAAGGGGACGAATATTGACGCCTTCATCGTCATTGGTCAAATCCACCCCCGGAAACATTCCCTTAATCAAGAGACTCTTTCCGGCTCCTGCGTCTCCGATAATTCCTATAATGTGGTCAAAGGGGCTTAAATACATCTGGCTTAACTGCATACCCAAATCCGCCATACGGCGATTGCCTCTGGGTGCAAAATAATAGCTGTACAGGTTTCCCTCCTGCATCTGTTTTGAATATGCCATACTTTTTTCCTCTGCTTTGCACAAAAGGTGCCGTATAAAGGGGCTTTTCAATCCTCACTCAATACGACACCTGTGTTTCGTCAACCTTTATTTCTGAGTTTTTCTTGCTTTTCTAAGAGCAAGGATTCTTTCCATTTCATTGTAAACAATCATAAAGCCTTCGTCAACACCCATGCCCGGTTTTGCAAGAATCTGGTCCGGTTTGGTTGCCATTGCACAGTTTACGCAAACCTGTGCAGAACGGTCTGTTTCGTTACAGGTACCGCCCTGGTAAGCGCCGAATCCTTTTTCTTTGCAGTAAAGAACGGCTTCCACAATGTTATTGATTCCGCCAAGGTCCGGTGTCTTAATCTGTGCCATATGTCCGGCTTTGTTGTCTGCAAAGTATTTTACATCTTCCAGAGTATTGCACCATTCGTCTGCCACTAACTCTACATCAATGCCTCTTCTGTCCACTTCTTCTCTCAGTCCCTTTAAGCAGAGCATCTGTTTTTCTCTTTCCTCTGCGTCCATAGGGCCTTCAATTCTCAAATGGAAGGGTTTTGCCGCTTCTTCCAGTTCTGCCAGATAATCCGCCATAGCCGGATAATTGTCTACGCCGAAAATTGCACCAATCGTACCGTATACGTCAATATGGAACACCGGCATATAATTTTCGTCATTGCGCAGCTTCAGCACACGGTCTCTTAACCACGCCACATACTCTTTTAAGATTTCTCCGTGCTCGCCCAGTTTTAACTTCACATTGTTAATCAAAGCGTGAGGCATAACCGCAGCACCTTTTAAAATCATCTTATCCGCATTGTCATAACGGCTGTCCCCGGACTGGGTAAATACAGGAATCGGCTCTTCTGAAACCGTTGTGCCGTATTCATCAGCAACAACCTCGCACATCAGACGCTTGCTGGATTTTGCCACTGCGTCCAAAATCGCCTGACTTACTCCATAGCGGATAGCGGTGTGCAGTCTCTTACCCTCCACCTGAATGTTTTCCAGCATTTCGCATAAGTTCTTAAAGCTGTCCGCCTCTTTTCCAACCAATTCCGGTTTGATATATTTGTCAATAATCGGAATAAAGTCTTCTGCCAGAAACAGCGGGTCACGTCCGCCTGCACCGGAATACTGTACGGCTGCACAGTCACCCCAGGCAATCTGTCCGTCCTCCAGAATCAGCATGACGGAAATGGCCTCTCCGGCCTGTCTTACAGACTTAAATCCCGGTGTAACGGTCTCCCCAAAATATGCAGCGCCGTCAGAAACAGCGCCTTTTTTAATCGCTCTCTGGTCATCAAAGAAAAATCCGGTTCTTGCTTTTGAACAAACTACGTCTACTATTTTCATGATACTCTTCTCCTTTATTTACCGTGATAAAGTAAACTTTCTTTCTATTTTCCTTTTATATTTTCTCTTTCGTTTCTGCCTCTCTCATCATTTAGGCTTACCAACTAATCTACCCTTACTGATTGCATACACGTCGTCAATCACCATCTGGAAGGAAGCTTTTCTCTTTTCCATCTTCGCACGGTGTTCAATCTTGCCTCTGTTGAAGTCAATGAGTTCCTGCGGAAGCGGAACGTGGGCGGTATTTAAGTAGCGCACAGCGCCTTCATGGTCACGGGCCGGAAGCATTTTGCCGAAATTGTATTTACTCGGGGCAAACGGAATATCAATGACACCGGCTTTGACTGCGCGGATAACGCCAAGCGCCAGATCACCCATACCAAGTTCAAAGGTCTTGTCCACAATAGCACAGGTTTCCCCTTTGATGATGGCCTTTTCCAGTTCCAGAGCAGAGCTCTTTAATTCCTGGTCAGCTAACAGGGAAATGGCCTGTTTTGTACAGCGCAGCCCCTGTGCATTGGCTTCCATGGTCGGTACACCAATGGCTTCATGAGGAGTCTTAACAATTACCTTTGTAGCTTTTGCCAGAGCTGCTACAGAACTTCCCCAGGAAATAACAGCGAAGGCTTTTGCTTCGTCCTGTGGGAAGCCGCCCATCCACTGATGAAGTACGGAAGTAACGGTTACATCTTCGTATCCGTATTTTTCCAGGTATTCTTCTGTCAGTTCTTCCAGAACCCGAAGGGCTGCAACGTCCTGTACCAGGTTACCGCACTGGCCGTAACCTACGGTTACATTTTTTACACCCTGTTCTGCTGCCAGAAGAGCCTCAATAATGGCAACCGCATTGGACATAGACGGCGGAACCAGAGTACCGGTTAACGGTCCGTACGGCTCACGGTTAATGGATACGCCTGCTTCTTCGTAGATACCGGTCAGACGGTCTACATACTGCCAGTCATAAATGGTTCTCTCAAGAGGAACGTCTTTTGCATATGGAATATTGTAGGAAATACCGCCGCCTTCATAGCTTGTAAACCCTCCTGCATAGCAGATTTCTGTCAGCAGTCTGGCGTCCGGAGTACCATGGCGTACCTGTACCGGAGTATCCAGATTTTCAATAATCTGACGGCATCCGTATACACCGTGGTTGACGGCCGGAAAACCATTGAGCATGGATTTCTGTGTGTGGATAGACTCTTTAATTCCCACCTCTGCCTCTTCATAACGGTTCTGACGTGTATAAGAATCAATGGTTGTAGGAAGCAAATCTGCCTCACCCTGGTTCTGCAGATACTGCAGAAGTTTAATGTGTTCATCAATCAATGCTACACCGGCTCTTGGCTGAATCAGTGTTCTTCTCTCCTTCTTCGCTGCTGACAGCTTCCTGGAAAAGCTCTTTGATTCCGGCATATTTTTGTGATACTCAACCGCTTCGTCAAAATCTACATCTTTACCTGTCGGCCACTGTTCCAGAATTTCTTTTCGGATACCGTAAAATTCATCATCCGACAATCTTTTATTCCTTATGTCCATAATAAGCAATCTCCTTCTTCATAATTTCCAGCGCCGCTGTGGGATAATGCTGGGAAAGCAGTCCCATGGCCGCCAGAATATATTTTCTATCCACCAGGATTTCCGCATGCTCCGGGCGCAAAGAGCCGGGAGTGCTCTCATCATACAGAGCGTATTTGGCAATCTCCTCTGTATGTTTTGCATGTATCAGTGCACCGCCTGTGACTATGACGTATTTTACACGGCGCAAATCCTTGCCGCTTTGCAGATAAGTAAGTCCACAGGGGGTATATACCTGTTCCAGAGAACCTGCGTGACGTGTCACCGCTGTCTCCACAGCCGCACAGGCCAGCGCATAGTCCATATTTTCCATTTCTTCGTTATCCGGAATATAGTCTGTGTGATTTCCCAGATATTCCACCAGTCCCGCAATTTTCTGGCGGTTGATACCGGATATTTTCGACAGTTTCCGGTCTCCTGCCGCTTCCAGAATCCCCTGGGCACTGTAACGCATACCAATGTCGCCTTCCACACTTCGTTTGGCATATGGCTCCTGCAGTCCCTTCATCACCGTAGCTGCATTGGCCGGATTTCCGTCTGCAATGGAATAGACATCTGTTGTGGCGCCGCCTAAATCCACGCCTACCAGTTCTCCAATGCCCCGGCAATCCTCCCAGCCGTCAGACAACAACTCCATGGCTGCCAGCATGGCAGAAGGTGTTGGCATAATAATGCCGGAAACCAAATCCGAAGCCTCGGAAAGTCCTTTTCCCTGCACAATTCTCTTCAGAAAAATTTCCCGTATCTGTTTCTGTGTGGGCTCAATGTTCAATTCACCAAGCCTTGGCATAACATTTTCACAGATATAAGTGGTTCTTCCCTCCAGAATTTCCTGACACTCCTCTGCTGCACAGCGGTTTCCCGCAATGACGATGGGGCAGTCATAGCTTAAATCTGCCAGCATTTTGGCATTATAGAGAATACACTCTGCGTTTCCCCCGTCCGTTCCTCCTGTCAGCAGAATAATATCCGGGTGATATTTCTCAATCTCCCGCATATCCCCTTTTGTCAGGTTAAAAGAATAGGTTTTCCATACCTTTGCACCGGCGCCCAGAGACGCCTCTTTAGAGGCCTGGGCCGTCAGTTCCGGTACCAGACCGATAGAAATCATCTTCAGTCCTCCGGCTGCGCTGGAGCAGGCATAGCGTTCCTCATATTCCATATGCCCCACTGTCTTTTCCAGGAGTTCCAGCGCGTCGCAAAGCCCGTTGTTAATATCTGTTTCCACTGTGGTATACGCTGCCGCCGTACCCAGAATCTCACAGCCTTCCACATCCACAGCCGTTACCTTGGTGTTGGTGCTGCCAAAGTCCACCAATAAGATTGGTTTCATTTCATTCACCGCCTCGCTTTATCAGTCCTCTGTCTTTGGAGCTTCCATGCCGAAATCTTCATACAATGCTGCAATGGTTGTTTCCGGCGCTGTACCCGGACCGAATACCCGGTCAAAGCCCATGGCTTTGAAACGTTTTTCCACTTCATTAAATGGCTGTTTTCCTACAACGATATTTCCTCCTACATATAAGAGAATATCCTTTAAACCAGCCTCGTTGCATTTGTCTCTCAAACCACGGCAGTCCAGCTCTCCGTGACCATAAAGAGAGGACACTAAAATGGCATCTGCGCCTGTCTCAATGGCAGCGGAAATATATTCCTCCTGAGACACCATAACTCCAAGGTTTGTCACATCAAATCCCGCATCCTCAAAGGCATGCTGGAGAATACTGATTCCCACTGCATGTACATCTGCGCCGATAACGCCGATGATTAATTTCTTTTTATCCACTGTAAACCGCTCCCTTCCGCTTTTTCTGATTTATAATACATTTTTAATGGTATCCAGTAAGGTTCCATCGCGGTACAGTACGTTTGCTACAACTCGTTCTCCCATTTCCACCCGTTTGGGGACACCCGCAATGTCCTCTGCAATCTGTTTCAATTCTTCTATATCTTTTACCGGCAGTCCGGCTTTGATTAATTTTTCCTTTAATTCCTTCTGTTTCGGATTCACGGCAATGCCCCTCTGGGTTACCACCACATCTACCGTCTCACCCGGTGTGGATTTGCACAGCACCTCATCTACAATCAGAGGAAGTCTGGCCCGGATAAGGGGCGCCACAATAATTGCCAGCTTTGCACCTGCTGCTGTGTCGCAGTGTCCGCCTGAACCTCCCATGATGTATCCATTGGAATCCGTATGCACATTGACATTGAAATTCACATCTACCTGGGTTGCACCGAGAATCACCACATCCAGACTGTCTACTGCTGCACTTTTCGCCGCCGGGGACGCATAGCGCATAGCCGAAATTTCCTGGTGTTTCGGATTTTCCCGAATGGATTCAATGGCTTTTAAATCAAAACACTGCACATCCAAAATCGTGTCAAAGTATCCTTTATTTGCCATATCCACCATGTAACCCGTAATGCCGCCCATACAGAAGCTGCCTTTGATGTGTTCCTTTTCCATCATCTCTTCCACATATTTTGCCACAGCCAGAGATGCACCTCCGGCGCCGGTCTGGAAAGAGAAACCGTCCTTTAAGTATCCGGAATGCTTCACCACCTGTGCCGCCAGACCTGCAATGCGAAGTCCTACAGGGTCACGGGTAATCTTTGTAGTTCCGGACACAATCCGCGCCGGGTCGCCAATCTGCTCTACCTGCACTACATAATCCACATAACCCTCATGAATGGAGGTATCTTTTAACGGATAAGGCACCAGGTTATCGGTCAGCACCACTACCTTGTCTGCATGCAGCGCGTCAGAAAATGCGTATCCCAGAGAACCGCAGGCTGACGGGCCGTATTTTCCGCTGCAGTTTCCCATCTCATCTGCACAGGGCGCTGCCAGAAAAGCAAGGTCAATTTTTGAGGAACCATTTTCCATATCTCCGGCTCTTCCTCCGTGACTTCTGAAAATCACTGGTTTTGCCAGAATCCCTTTGGAAATCGCCTTTCCTACCTTTGCACCCATATAGTTACATTCCAGCCCTGTCACAACCCCGTTTTTGATATGTTCAATAATAGGTTCGTGAATATCGAAAATGGAACTTGCATTTACCGTCAAATCCCGAATTCCCATCCGGGCTGCTGCGTCCAGCACCATATTCAGCACATAATCGCCGTTTCTCATATGATGATGAAAAGAGATGGTCATTCCGTCTTTCAGCCCTGCTTTTTCAATGGCTTCTTTTACAGAACCGATTAATTTATTCATCTGCACGCACCTCCATAAATCGCTTCTTCCATTTCCAGTACCTGACGGGCACGTTTTACAATAGGTGCGTCAATCATCTTCCCTCTTAAGGAAATCACACCCTTGCCCTGACGCTTGCCTTTTTCGATGGCATCCATGACGTCATGGGCATATTCGATTTCACTCTCTGTGGGAGAGAAAACGGCATTTACAATATCCACATGCCTCGGCGAAATCACCGCTTTTCCTGCAAATCCCAAACTCTTGGCAAATTCGGTATCTTTTTCCAGGCCTTCCATATCCTCCACATCGGTAAACGGCGTGTCATAGGCTTCAATGCCGCAGGCTCTGGCCGCACATACCAGACGTGTTCTGGCATAAAAGATTTCCTTGCCCTCTTTGGTCCGTTTGCAGTGCATGTCTGCAGTAAAGTCTTCTCCTCCCAGAAACAGGCCGATAACCCGCTTATCTGCGCTGGCAATATCAAAAGCCTTTTCTACGCCAAGAGCAGTTTCAATCAGTGGAAGAATCTTCACAGAGCCTTCCTCCACTCCGGCTGCTTTCTCCACTTCTGTTATGTAATCTGCCACCTGGCGAATCATCTCGCCCCCGCTTACCTTCGTGGGCATAACCACATCCGGTTTCAGAGGAATAATCGCTTTCAAATCTTCTTTCCAGAATTCCGTATCCGTAGGATTGATACGAACTACCACTTCACAGTTGGGGAAAGACTGATATTTCAGTGCATTTCTCACCAGAATTCTGGCTGCATCCTTTTCGTCCGGAGACACTGCGTCTTCCAAATCAAAAATGATGGTGTCTGCACCCAGAGTATCCCCATTTATCAGCATATTGGGAGTGTTTCCCGGTAAAAACAGCATGGTTCTTCTCATAACGTTTCCACTCCCCCTCTTTTCAGTGCAGTTTCCATTCGTGCGCGTATGACGCAGTCTAAGGCACCTTTGTCTTTAATAAAGATTTTTCCCGTGGAAACATCAAATTCCTTTAAGGTTTCCAGTACGGCAGCCCGAATGGAATCCATATATTGATTCGCAACAACGGAGTCAATCTCCAGGGTCAGTTCCTTTTCGTCTGGCTCAATCTGAATAAACAAATCACTGGATTCCAGGGTTCCTGCTACTGCATTTTTTAAAATCTTCACAGGCTTTCTCCTTTCATCGTCTTCCTTCTTCTGTCTTACTCTGTTACACTTTTGGAAACGCCCGCCTGAGCCAGAATCTTCTGCTCAAAGGCAACCGCTTTTTTCTCCAGCACCGCTACTTCCTCAGAAGTTGCTTTTACAAATTCTTCGTCCTTAATGGATTCCAGATTGATTTTTACATTAAACAGCGCGCCCAACACTGCAGTTCTTGCCATCATAGTCGCAACCAAAGCATCGGTAACGGCTGTTTTATTTCCTTTTGTCACCATCACTTCCGCAAACGGAAGCACTTCATAAGCGGCTTTTGCCACAGATAAAGGCACGGCTACGGCTGCTTTTAATCCGTTCTGCATAGCTTCTGTACGGGCTGCCTTTTCTTCCTCTGTTTCCTTCGGAAGCGTCAGAGCCTGCATATACAAATCAAAAGATTCGCTGTCTCTTTTGATGTCGTCCAACAGCTGCTCGCAGATTTTATGCATAGGCTCTACAGCCTCTTTCATTTCTTCTTCTACTTCTGCGTATTTTTTCTTGCCAATCGTCAATCCCGCCACCATTTCTGTCAGAGCTGCTGCTAAAGCGCCAGCGAGGGCGGAAATACTTCCGCCCCCAGGTACTGGTTCATTAGAGGCTGTCTGCATGGCGAATTCTTTAATTGTCATATTTTTCATGGCATATACCTCTTATATTATTTTGAATTAAAGTCTTGTTTCAAGTACCTGTTTCGGGTCAAAGCCTTCAAATCCCAGGTAGTATTCTGCGCAGTCTACAATTGCCTGCAGCGGAATCAGACCAACGACTTCACTGCCAAGTACATTTACGCCGTAACGTCTTGCTTCCATACGAACGGTTTCAAATACTGTGTAAACAGATGTTTTTGTATAGTCTGTTAAGTTCATGGATACCTGCGCAATGTTTCTGTCCTCCAGCATAACGCCCATAGCTTTGCAGTAACGGAAGCCGCCTTTGATGTGACGGATTTTATCTGCGATTTTCTGAGCGATTTCTACGCTAGAAGTATCCAGGTTGATGTTGTAAGCAATCAGCGGCATTCTTGCGCCGATAGCTGTTACACCACCGGTAGGATGAATGGTGTTTGGACCAAAATCCGGTTTCCATTTTTCCTGGTCTTTCATTTTTTCTGCCATACCTTCAAACTGTCCCTGACGAACTTTTGCAAGATTTTCTCTGTGAGGAGCTGTAGCAGATTTTTCATATAAGAAGAATGGCTGACCAAATTTGTCTGCTGCTTCTTTTGCAACTTCTTTTGCAAGAGCGTCTGCTTCTTCTACCGTTGTGTTGCGGATAGGAATGAATGGAACAACGTCTACACAACCCATACGTGGGTGCTGTCCCTGATGTTTTGTCATATCGATTAATTCTACTGCTTTTCCAATCGCTGCAACCATAGCTTCTTTTAATGGTTCCGGTTCACCGATAACGGTTACGACACTTCTGTTGTGGTCTTCGTCAGAGCTGTAGTCTAATAATTTTACACCTTCTATATTGCGGAAGCAGTCCACGATTTTTTCGATTTTTTCTTTGTCTCTTCCTTCACTGAAATTCGGTACGCATTCGATAATTTTGTTCATAATTGTGTTCTCCTTATCTCCATTCTTTGTGATATACAGTTTCCCCTTTTTTGATAACCGTTTCTACCAGATTAATGCCTGTGTGATATGGCATAAAGTGGATAGATGGGAATTTCAAAATAACAATATCCGCCTGTTTTCCCGCTTCCAGGCTTCCCACGGTATCAGCTCTGTCTACAGCCGCCGCGCCGTTAATGGTCAGTGCGGTAATGACTTCCTCAATGGACATATTCATATAAATACAGCCAAGCGCTACCAAAAGAGGGATAGAATTGGTAAAGCAGCTGCCCGGATTCAAATCCGACGCAAGCGCCACTGCGCATCCTTCATCAATCATTTTTCTTCCCGGCGCATACTCTTCTTTCAAAGAAAATGCAGTGGCAGGAAGGAGGGTACTGATAACTCCGGCCTCTCTCATCTGACGGATTCCTTCATCGGAAGCCTTCAGCAAATGGTCTGCAGATACAGCTCCCACTCTGGAAGCCAGTTCTGCGCCTCCAAGCTGGTAAATTTCATCTGCATGAATTTTCAGCTTAAATCCCATCTTTTTTGCTTCTGTGAGATAATACTCGGAATCTTCTATATTAAATACATTTTTTTCTGTAAAGATATCAGCAAACTCTGCCAGGTTCTCTTCCTTTACTTTCGGCATAACCCCCTGAAGCTGTTCTTCCAGAAATTCTCTTTCTTTGCCTTTCCACTGAGGAAGAACACTGTGAGGTCCCAGAAAGGTTCTGACAATATCCACAGGATGGGTTTCATCCAGTTTTTTCATGACACGAAGCTGTTTCAGCTCTGTTTCACAGTCCATGCCGTAACCGCTCTTGCCTTCTACGGTGGTAACACCGAATTCCAGCATACGGTTCAACCGTTCTTCTCCTGCTTCTATCAATTCCTCTTCTGTAGCTTCTCTGGTAGGAACAACGGTGGCATTAATGCCGCCGCCCCGTTCCATAATGGACATATAACTGTCGCCTTTTAATCTCCAGGAAAATTCATCTGCCCGGTATCCGCCGAAAATAAAATGTGTATGAGAATCCACGAATCCCGGCATAACGGTTTTCCCTGCAGCGTCTATGACTTCATATTCGTTTAAGTCCACCTGTCTGTCCAGTTCCTCCGTAGTACCTGTGGCAACGATTTTATCATCATGGATAATCACAGCGCCGTCTTTAATCAGACCAATATCCGACATTTCTTTTCCGTGTTTCGGCGCGCTGCCCTTACAGGTAACCAATTCGGAGGCATGGCGTATATATCTTTTCTTCATGTTCTGTCTCCTCATAACTGTTTGCGGAAATTCTTAGTGGTGTGTATGATGATGAGGTTCTACCACCACGTCTTTGCACACTCTTTCAATCAATTCATCGTTTGCCAGGTATGGCATTGTGATGTAATCTTCACCATTTCTAATCTTGTTGTATTCTGCAACTGTTTCAATCGAATGTTCACATCTGCCCCAGCTTCTTCTGGATACACCAATCATAGTATCCCATGGAATAGCTGCCATTAAAATTTCGTCCACTCTTTCGCTTCCGTCCAGAACCATACCAAATCCGCCGTTGATGGATTTGCTGATACCAACACCGCCGCCGTTGTGAAGAGCTACAAGGCTCATACCTCTTGCTGCATTGCCTGCGTAGCAGTGAACAGCCATATCTGCCGTAATGTTGGAACCATCATAAATGTTAGAGGTTTCTCTGTATGGAGAATCTGTTCCGCCTGTATCATGGTGGTCACGTCCCAGCATAACCGGTCCGATTTCACCGTTTCTTACCATTTCGTTAAATTTCAGAGCGATATCTCTTCTTCCAAGAGCATCCTGATACAGAATACGGCACTGTGTACCAACAACCAGTTTGTTCTTTTCTGCGTCGCGAATCCAGATGTAGTTATCTCTGTCCTGGCTTCTTCTGTTCGGGTCAATGATTTCCATTGCTGCATGGTCTGTTTTTCTTAAATCTTCCGGTTTGCCGGACAGACAGCACCATCTGAATGGTCCATATCCATAGTCGAACAGCTCCGGTCCTAAAATATCTTCTACATAAGATGGGAAGATAAAGCCTTCGCTGGTGTCTTCTCCGTTCTTCGCAATATCTTTTGCGCCTGCGTCAAAGACTGCTTTCATAAATGCATTGCCATAATCAAAGAAGTAAGCGCCTCTTTCTACCAGAGTCTTAATCAGATGATAATGTTTCACCAGAGACTGGTCTACCAGTTCACAGAATTTTTCTTTATCATTTGCCAGCATTTCTGTTCTTTCTTCAAAGGTCAGACCCTGTGGGCAGTAACCTCCGTCGTATGGAACATGGCAGGATGTCTGGTCAGATAAGAGTTCAATCTTAATATTATTGTCAACTGCATACTGCAGAAGGTCTACGATATTTCCGTGGAATGCAATGGAAATGGTTTCTTTCTTATCCATGTATTCCTGAGCCACACGGAATGCTTCCGCTGCGTCTTCGATGACCAGACTTACCCATCCCTGGCTGTGACGTGTTTCAATTCTGGAGTAATCCACTTCCGCAACGATACCGACACCGCCTGCAATTTCGATAGCTTTTGGCTGAGCGCCGCTCATTCCGCCAAGACCGCTGGTTACAAATAAATGTCCGGCCAAATCGCCGTCCTGTGGAACGCCTAAGAATTTACGTCCTGCATTTAAAATCGTATTAAAAGTACCGTGAACGATACCCTGTGGTCCGATGTACATCCAGCCGCCGGCTGTCATCTGTCCATAGGAAGAAACTCCCATAGCTGTTGCTTTTGCCCAGTCTTCCGGATTGTCAAACATACCAACCATAAGTCCGTTTGTCACGATAACTCTCGGGCTGGATTCATGAGATTTAAAGAGTCCCATTGGATGTCCGCTCATCATAACCAGTGTGTGATGATGTGTCAGTTTTTCCAGATATTTTTTGATTAACTGATACTGCATCCAGTTCTGGCAAACCTGTCCGGTTTCTCCATATGTAACCAGTTCGTAAGGATAAAGCGCTACGTCATGGTCCAGGTTGTTGTCAATCATAACCTGGAAAGCCTTTCCTTCGATACATTCGCCTTTATATTCATCAATGGGTTTTCCGTAAATTCTTTCCTTTGGCATGAAACGGTATCCGTAAATACGTCCATGTGTCAATAATTCGTCCAGGAATTCCGGTGCCAGCTGTTCATGCAGTTCTTCCGGTACATATCTCAAAGCATTTGCTACTGCCAGTTTAATCTCTCTTTTGTTCAGTGTCAGTTCTCTCATCGGCGCTCTTCTGACACCTTCCTTAAAGGTTGGATATTCCGGTAACACCGGGTCTAACTTGATTACCATTGCATTTCCGATATCTGCATTGTTCATTTCACATCGTCTCCTTTGCTTTTTTTGTGATTGTATCATTCGCGCAGTCTAAAAAACGTCTATTTTCCTAATCAGCGCAGAAAAAGGCCTGTTTCTTTTGACGTTTTTAACCAAATTACCCAAAATATTTTTGTGTGATAAAGTAAAAGTGCACTAAAACATAGAATTTCTCCTTCGAAATAGGAAAACCAGAGAACGCCCGGCTCTGTGGGATTCTCTGGTTTTCTATTCTTTTATTCCTGGTAAGGTCTTATTTCCGGAATTTTCTCTCCCGCTCTTTTCATACACTCTTTCAACTTCTCTGCCAACTGCCCCCTAATATCTCTATAAACAGGATTTCTGACCAAATTCACACTTTCAAAAGGGTCTTTTTCCAAGTCATACAAATACTGCTCATAGTAAACATCTGCTCCAGGACATTCCCAAGGGTCTTCCTCTGCCACAACAGAATATTTCCATTTGCGTGTACGAATAGCACGCCCCACCTGACTTTCACTGATTTGAACAAACACACACTCTTGCCATTCCTGCACTTTTCCTTCTACCAAGTTTCTCAGCGAATGCCCCTGAAAATCTTCCGGTTTTGGAATCCCTGCACAATCCAACAGCGTAACCGGTAAATCTATCAAGCTTACAAGATTCTGAATACGTTTACCGCCCGTAAAACTTCCACCTGTTGCAATGAGCGGAATATGAATACTGGATTCATGACAGGAACGCTTGTATTCGCTGTTTCTGGTACAGAAATGACAACCATGGTCAGATGTATAAAACAATATTGTGTTGTCCCACAGGCCTTTTTCTTTCAATGTATCTACCAAATATCCTACATTTTTGTCCAAACTATGGCACTGCCCCAAATAGTCCGGATAATTTTCCTTCCAGTCTCCCTCTCCCTCCGTCATATCACCAGGAGGAGTAAAATTGCCGAAAAGTTCTTTACTTCCGTCCGGTCCCTCAAACCTACCATGGTCATTTTGATGATGTGGTTCGATCTGAGAAATGAACAGAAAGAATGGGTTTTCCCCCTGATACTTATGCAGATAATGGATCGCATAATTATTAACAGCATCTGCACGATATCCTATAAATTCGTGTTTTTTCCCAGTTTCATCAAAAACATATCCATCATAACCGTGGGAAGTAGCTTCCAGTACATCGGAAGCCATCCAATAGTCCCGATAACCACCCCTCCTGTTTTCAGGTACTGCTCTTGTCTCGAAGTTTTCTTCATCTTCCAAAGCCTCGTAGCTGCTGCGATTAGATGCCAAATGCCACTTTCCTACATACGCGGTCTCATAACCTGCCCGGCGAAAATAATCCGCCAATGTTGTTATGTTTTCCGGAAGCGCTTGTGCATTGCGATGGCACCCTATCTGTGTGGCATACTTTCCACTTTGCAGACAAGCCCGTGCAGGTCCGCATACTGGCTGACATGTAAAAGCCCGTTCAAAAAGAGTCCCTTCCTTTGCCAGTCGATCCAGATTAGGCGTTACGTCTAAAGGCTGCCCATAACACCCCAGCGTATCCCAACGCTGTTGGTCTGAAAAATAAAATATAATATTGGGTCTTTCCATATTTTTTCTCCTCTATTTCAAGCCTGTCGATACAATACCTTGTACAAAATATTTCTGTGCACACAGGAATAAGATAATCATTGGCACGGAAATTAAAGTTGCCGCTGCCATCATAGGTCCCCATCTCACTGTGGTTTCATCCCGAAACATAGTCAAGGCCAACTGGACTGTACGCATACTTTCTGAATTCGTCATAACCAGTGGCCACAGGTAATCATTCCATACCGCTGACCCCTTTAAAAGTGCCAGCGTAGCCAGAATCACTTTAGAATTTGGAATGTAAATAGAAAAATAGGTTCTCCATTTACTTGCTCCATCAATCATTGCCGCTTCATCCAGAGAACGCGGAAAATTTTCATAAAACTGTTTACACAAAAAGATGCCAAAAGAACCGGATACCAATGGAATAATAATTCCCGGCAACGTATTCATCAATCCGGAACCGCCAAATCCCATAAGGTTATTTCCTCCTGCAAGAGGAAATTTAGCCATAATCAAAAAAGTCGGCAGCATAGTAACCTGCGGCGGCATCATCAACCCTACCAAAAGCAACGTAAACAAAATTTTTGAGCCACGAAACTGTAGTCTGGCAAAAGCATATCCCGCTATGGAATTAAACAACAGTGAAAACGCAATGCTCGTTATGGTAATCATCAAAGAATTCCGAAAATAAACACTCCAGTTTCCTGTGTATAATGCTTCTTTATAATTGTTAAAGTCAAAAGTTCCCGGCAGGAAATGAAAAACCGCAGAATTAATTTCTCCTGTAGTTTTAAAGGAGGTAGAAATCATCATTACAATAGGAAGTATCATAATAAAAGAAACTCCCCCCATACAAACCAACCAGATTCCCTTTGTCCATTTTTTCTTTTTCATCTCTTTCCTCCTATGAAACATCTATATCCTGACCTTTATTCCCAAATTTAAATACCAACATTGTGACGATAAGAGAAAATCCCAATAGCAACACAGCCATTGCACTGGCATATCCCATTTTAAATTCCAGAAATCCTCTGCGGTATATCTGATGAACCACCGTGGTAGTGCGATTCAGCGGACCACCGCTGGTGAGAATATTAACCTGCTCAAAAACTGCAAAACTGTTTACAATTCCGGTCACTAGCAGAAAAAAGGTCGTTGGTCTCAGCATGGGCCATGTAATATTCAAAAATCTGCGAATAGGACCTGCTCCATCCAGTTCTGCCGCTTCGTACAGAGATTCTGGTATACCTGTAAGCCCACCTAGAAAAATCACCATAGAATAACCGCAGTTTTTCCAGATTCCTACCAGAATCACACACAGCATTGCCTGCTCCGGATTAATAAGCCATTTCTGAGGCGCAACTCCTATAAATTCCAGAAGCCTGTTGAAAAGTCCGAAATTAGGATTATACAGCCACAGCCATACCATAGAAACACAAACCATGGACATAATATTGGGAAGATACAAAGCAGTCCTGAAAACAGGAACCGCCCTTGACTTCCGGTAAAGCAAAACCGCCAGCAATAGTCCGATTGCCAACTGTATTGTCAACGTAACTGCCGTATAAAACAGCGTATTTTTCACTGCCGTCAGAAATTCCGTATCAGAAAAAAGCTTCACATAGTTTTTCACTCCCAAAAACTCAGGAATTGCATACATATTGAAGTCCGTGAGACTATAATATAAAACCATTCCAACGGGAATCAAAATAAACACAGCAAAAATCAGATAGGCCGGCAAAATCATTAAATAGGCTTCTTTATCACTCTTTCTGTTTCCGTAAACTCCCTGTTTCGCCATAACGCACCTCCTTACTGGTTGTCAATTTCCTCCTGAACCTTCTCTGCAGCCTCATTTAAAGCTGTTTTTGCGTTGCTCTGGTCATAGTATACCTGCTCCATAGCATCATCCACATATGTAAGGACACTGTTAAAATAAGGCACTTTAGGCGTACCTTTTCCATTCTCAATAGCTTCCATAATTCTAGGTCCGTTTTCCGGATTTTTTTCAAGATAAGGCTTTTCAAGAGAACTTCTAACCGGCGCAGCTCCTACCGTATCCATCCACAAATTCATAGAATTTTCACTGCACATATATTTCATCAATTCCCATGCACCTTCTTTCTGTTTTGAGTTCGCATTCATGAACATAAAGTGCATACCACAGAAAGTAGCACTGTTTTCTTCCGAAAACATTGGTACCATTTTAATTTTTCCTTCTAAATCTCCGGTATTAATACTATTAAATTCATTCTCATTGAGTATTGTCATGGCTGCTGTTCCATTATGAAACGGATTCTGGTCAGACTGTGTATTATCCCATTCCACCAGCCCAATATCCTTTAATTCTTTCATAAAATTCAAAGCCCCTACTGCTTCCGGTTCATTGAATAAAATTTTATCGTTTGACTCATCCACCAGATTCTCAACCCCATTTTGCATTGCAAAGATTTGCAAATACTGATTGATGTTTGCACCGCTGGTGGGAAGTCCAAATCCGCACTGTGTAACATTTCCCGATTTATCTTTTACTAGAAGTTTCTCATGAGCTTCTTTCAGTTCCTCCCATGTAGAAGGTGGATTATCCGGGTTCAACCCCGCCTTTTCAAACAGCTCTGTATTAATCGCAAACATACGGGCATCCGGTGTATAAGGAATTCCATACACTTTTCCTCCAATGCTACCAGATTCGATAACGCTGTCATAAAAGTCTGCCATATCGCCCCAGTCCGCTACATAATCATCAAGGCACTCATACTGTCCCATTGGCACTCTGGCGCCGATAGAAGATAAAGAATAATGAATTACATCTGCAGCTGTTCCTGAGGCAAATCCTGTGTTTAGCTTTGTCTCAAAATCATCTCCCCATGGGGCTTCCTGATATTCTACTTCATACTCTGGATGTTCTTTTTCAAAACCTTCTATCATTTTCATAAATGCTTCTTTTTTGTAATCCTCTGTTCCCGCTCGTAAAAATACCAGTTTCTGTTTGTCTCCTTTAGAACCTCCGCCTTTCTCAGCAACCAAATCTTCATTCCCACCAGAACATGCTGCTGCGGACATCAAAACAGTTCCCGTCAGTAAAGTGCTTAAAACAACTTTCCATTTCTTTTTCATAGTTTTTTATTTCCTCCTTAATTCTCTTGCTAAATTCTATGTTTATTATACACAATACCCAATTTTTATCTATGCAATTTATATATGTAATCCTGTTATATATTTACTTTTTCTATCACTTTTTTCCCACTTTGCACTATTTCCTTCTGTATAGCACATTATTTTGTTTTTTATTTTGTTCTCCTTGTAAAATCTTTGTCTTTTTGCACAACAAAAAAGTCCGGTTTCCAATATTCCGGACTTTTTGACTCCCTATGTTGTTTTTCTGAATTCCAATGGCGTCATTCCTGTATTCTTTTTAAAAACCTTACTGAAATAAGCAGAATCCGGAATCCCAACCAGACATCCAGTCTGATAAACACTTTGTTTTGTTTCTATTAACAACTTCTTTGCTTTTTCCATGCGAAAATCTAATAAATAGGTATAGATATTTTTTTCTGTTTCTTTCTTAAATAAATGTGAAAGATAGCTTTTATTCATATGGACGTGCTTCGCAAGTTCCTCCAGGGAAATATTTTCTCTGTAGTTCTCTTCAATATACTGTATAACCTTACAGACCGCTTCACTATAAACAGGACGGGAAGCCTTCAGTACTTCTACAAACTGCTTCATATACACCAATACCCTGTGTTCCAATTCCCGTATACTTTTGCAATGGCTGATTAAAATAAATTCATCTATAGAAAACTTTTTTCTCTGTGTCTCGTCCAAGTGATTCCAATAAATATTCAAGATAAAATCTAACAACAGATGTCTGACTAACGCCATATCCGGCATCTCTTTTCGGAACATATCGAATATCTCCTGCATATTTTCCAATGCCCTGTCATAATCGTGTTCCATCCATATTTCCTCTTCTCCCTTAAACCTGACCTCCCAAATCTGCCCTTCTTTCCCCGTTTCTTTAACACAAGCATAATTCAGCACCCCTGTTTTTTCGTAAAATTGCTGATAATCAGCCGCTTTTTCTGCTTGTTTGTATATCTTTTTTAAATCCTCGCAGTCTTTTCCGATTTCTCCTGCATTTAAAGATATACAGCTGTTACCAAAAGATATAAAGGTCTCAAATATTCCCAAAGACAGCTTCTCTATTTCAGATTCCCCCACTTCTGCAAGAAGCAATGCCTCACTGTCTTTTCGCAATACACAAAAAACCTTCTGCTTTTTTTCTTGAAAGAAAAAATCAGTAATTTCCTCTACTCGATTCATATTTAATGTCTTATTTGCATTTCTCAAAAGCATAATAGTAAAGTAATTTCCTCCCCATAATCGTTCCCAATCCAACAATATTTCCGGAGTAATTCTTACGTCATCTCTTAGAAAATTCTCCAGAAATTCTTTTACCTCTCCTTTCTTCTCCGCCTGTATATCTGCTTGATTCTCTATATTTTTCAAGACCTCTTCAGCTCTTTGAATACAGTTTTCCAACTCTTCTTTTACTATTTCTGATTTTAATAAAAATTCCTTAACCCCCAGTTTCAGAGCTTCCCTTGCATAGGAAAAATCATCATAAGCACTTAATATAATAGTATAGGGCAGCTTTCCTTCTGTTTTTAACTGCTTTAGCAGCTCCATACCATCCATTACCGGCATACGTATATCCGTAAACAATATATCCGGCATAAATTCCCGGCAGCAATCCAAAGCCTGTTTCCCATTTATACATATTGCTGCGACCTCATGTTCCGGAAATAGCAATTCCACATTTTTCTTCATCCATTTCAAAATAATTTCTTCATCATCTGCAATTACAATTTTCACGTTTCTTCCCCTCCCAAATGCAATACTGGTATCTCCATATCATGACCACCCGTCCAACGGGTGGTTTGCTCTAGGGCTATAAGCCCTTGTTACTAGGCCAGCGTCTCAAGGCGCTGGCTTTCTCTTTCGGCTATGGGAATTCTGTTTACACATCCTT
>NZ_JBBEWO010000021.1:0-58283 GCF_038739805.1 Blautia acetica
GTAATACAAGGGCGGCAAAGGTGGATTGGCAATTTAAAACTGCTGATGCACGAATCAAATTGAATTCGCTATATCCCAAATTTACTGCCACTTCCGTGTAAGTGGCAGTAATGCTAAATGTATACGTGCCAACGCACTAGTGAACATACGGCAAAGGTAATTGAGCAGAAAGCAAGAAAAGTGTTGGGAATGTTAAAGCATGGTGTGAAGTTCCTGCCTACACAACCGGATGTGCTATCAATATTGGAGAAATTAAAGCGGGAAAAATAGTTTCTGCTGGCTCTATTTTGGCTCTAATAATTTGACGCGAGAAGAATACTAGTACAGCGAATACTAAGTAACCACCATATTGACTTGCCTAATTGTCCATCTACATCGTTGTCGTCAATCAGCGTAGCCACCGCTACGCCTCATTCCTCCGCCTTGCATATGGAACAATTATTCTACGTCAATATAGCAGAAACTTAGTATTCGCTGTACTAGATAAAATTCAGAGAATAAGAATAGAAAACAACACAAATGTGTACCGGAAATTAACCGGATTATCCTATCCGCACCCGAGTTCGTATGATGAGGCGATAGATAAGCTGACGGATAAAAAGAATGAAATTGAGATTGCTGCAAAAGAGGCTGATAAGTGGCGTGAGGTGGCTAGTGTTGCCAAGGCGGAAATGGAATACGCGCAGTTTGAACTGGCAGAGGCAGAACGGCTTAAAAAGGAGTTGCTGGGAGTTGTGGATGGCGATTCGTACCGAAAGGAGCAGGTAATAGAATTGCGGTATCAGAATCATGTGTTGGAAGAGGAAAATAAGACGCTTAAGGATAAGCTGGAAAAGGCGTATGAGTTTATGAAACAGTTTGTGATTGGTGGGATGAATTTGTTGGAGAAGTTTAAGGAATGGATTGGCGAGAAGGTTAGAGATGTGGGGAGAGGAAGATAAGGTGGAGCCGTGGCTCCACCTTATTAATCTTCAAGGGATGTAATATATTTCATAAATTCCTTTTTAAAGTAAAATGCCCTGTTTTTATCAGATATTTCCCGGCCATAAATATTGGAATATATAGGATGATATGGCTTTGAATCCTTTGTACGAATTTGGATAAATTCACCGCTTGCGGTATGTAAAGTTGCTCTGCTGGATTCAGATAATTGTTGATTTAACTGGTCGCAGATGTTGTAATAGTCTGCTTCAAGTTGCTGGGCAAGAGCTTGATATTTAGGTAGAGATAGGTCTATCTGAATTGGAGCTAGGTACATCCAATCTGCTGGATTTCCGTCCTTGTTGATGGGCACATATAATAAACGCTGGAATTTCTTATATAATTTTGTTTCTTGAAATCTGCGCTTGGATAATAACTCGTCGATAATAGAGGCGGTTTGCGTGATAAACATTGTCTCTAAAGGTTTGCCGGTTCGGTCGCATTTGTTGGTTTTTAGTTCTCCGTCCTCAAAATCAAGGGTTGTATTAGAAAGGTTTAATCCAATGGTCAGTTCTAAAAGTTGCCCAGTTTTCCCTTTATTGATTTTCATCATAGCATCTTGGACTTGGTCGGGTGACAAATATTCTTTGAACGGAATATAAGCAAGTTTCTCTATTCTTGTTTGCGCTTCAATAAGTTTCATGATTCAGACACCTCCTTGAAAAATTCGCTAATCTCAACATTAAGTACATTAGCAATCTGATTTAAAACAGATATGGACAAGCTTTTATTGCATCCGGCAGCTTCGATTTTGGAAAGATAGCTGATGCTGATTTGAGCTTGCTCTGCGAGTTGTACCTGTGTTAATTTTCTTTGTTCTCTGTAATACTTTATATTCGCACCTATAACACGGTATAGGTCAGTATCGTTGTTGAAATGCATACAAACACCTCTTTCACTATTTGTGAATATTATCTCATGAGAGCGGTTTTATATAAATTCACTTATTGTGAAACGAAATAGAGGTAGATTTTATAGAAAAGTTGGTGTAAACTTATTTCTATCATCAGAAAAAGAGGTGCAAGTAATGAAGGCAATTCAAGAGGAAAAATTTGAATATGAGAAATTTATGGTTGAATTAGCTCATAAGGCTCAGGAGACGCAAAAGGATTTTGATAAGTTATCAGAAGCAAATAAGGCAAGAGTAATAAATGAATTGGAAAAGGTACTTGCTGCACGTGGATTGGCTGGTGTTATGGAACATATTAATAGAATGAAATAAGAAGAGGAGGAATGTCTTATTAGTTTACAACCAAATAATTTTAAGATAGAACCAACGACGGTCTGGTCGTTTCCGGACAGAGGCAGTTGGGCAACGCATTCAGGAAAGTATCGAGGGAATTGGTCACCATATGTGCCAAGAAATTTGATACTTCGCTATTCTAATCCTGGTGAGTGGGTCTTAGATCAGTTTATGGGTAGTGGAACAACCTTAGTTGAGGCAAAACTACTTAATCGCAATGCGGTAGGTGTTGACATCAATCCGCAATCTGTTTCAATCTCTGAAACAAATTTACAATTCCAATGTGAAACAAATTCAAAAATTTTTACACGAAATGGTAATGCTACTGAGTTACATTTTATCAAAGATAGTCATATCGATTTTATCTGTACGCATCCGCCTTATGCCAATATCATCAAGTATAGTAAAGGAATAGAAGGGGATATTTCTTTGCTGGGTGTAGATGAGTTTTTGGCTGAAATGTGTAAGGTGGCTGAAGAATCTTATCGCGTACTGAAAAAGGGTAAAATGTGTGCTGTGATGATAGGGGATGTAAGAAAATATGGGAAGATTATTCCGTTAGGATTTCGTATGATGGAATGTTTTTTACGGGCAGGATTTACGAATAAAGAGATTATTATTAAGGAGCAACATAATTGCCGCTCTACAGATTATTGGGAGAAACAGAACAATAGTTTTCTCCTACTGGCACATGAGTACATATTTGTGTTTCAAAAGTAAATTAATTCACAAAGAGTGAAAGTTCTGGTTGTTATTTTGTATGTTTGCAAGTATAATAGATATGTAGAAGATTGTCCTTTTGCGGACATAGAGAAGAGGAATCAGAATGAGTAATTCGAGAGTCGCTCCATTTGTGAAATGGGCTGGCGGAAAGCGTCAGTTGCTTCCACAGATAAAGGAGAGAATGCCTGAAAAATATAATAATTATTTTGAGCCGTTTGTAGGTGGTGGCGCGGTGATATTCGAATTGCTACCTGCAAATGCTCTGATAAACGATATCAACAAAGCATTGATAAATGCCTATAAGCAGATATGTAATGCACCGGAGGCATTTCTAAAGGCTGTAAAGAAGCTGGATGAGGAAATGTGTGAAGATGGAAAAGAGTATTACTATTCTCTTAGGGAGCATTACAATGATAAGCTAATGAAAGCGGAGTTTGATGTTGAGTTGGCTGCATTGTTTGTATTTATCAATAAGCACTGTTTTAATGGCTTGTATCGTGTAAATGGCAAGGGACTTTTCAATGTTCCGTACAACAATAGTCGTAGAGCTTCCGTGGATGAAAATGCCATCATGGAGATTTCAAAATATCTTCAGGGGGTAAATATTATTGATGGAGATTTTGAAGTTGCCTGTAAGGATGCCAAGAAGGGCGATTTTGTATTTATAGACAGTCCGTATGCACCGTTGAACCCAACTTCGTTTGAATCATATACGAAAGAGGGATTTGATATAGAAAGTCATAAACGACTTGCGAAGTTATTTGATGAATTAACAGCCAGAGGTTGCTACTGTATGCTCACAAACCATAATACAGACTTGATAAATGAACTGTATGGTAACAAAGGCTACAGAATAGATGTTGTAAGTGTTAAGCGTATGATTAATTCGGATGCATCCAACAGAGTTGGTGAAGAAGTAATTATATGCAATTATTAAAGGGGTCGGGATAATGGAAAACTTGTTTACAAAAAAAGTGCTATTATACTTCGAGACAGAAGAATCACAATTGATATTAGGTGATTCCTTTAAAATTCTAACAAAAATGGAACCGGAATCTGTGGATATGATATTTGCGGACCCACCATACTTTTTAAGTAATGATGGCATCACCTGTCAGGGCGGGAAAATGGTTTCAGTAAATAAAGGCTCATGGGATAAGCTTTCAGAAAGTGGAACCAGTGTCGAAGAGAAACACAAGTTTAACAGAAAGTGGATTAAGTTATGTAAGAAAGTACTAAAGCCGAACGGCACGATTTGGATATCGGGAACATTACACAATATATATTCGATTGGTATGGCATTGGAGCAGGAAGGCTTCAAGATAATCAACAACATAACATGGCAGAAAACAAATCCACCACCAAACTTAGCATGTCGATGCTTCACACATTCTACGGAAACCATTTTATGGGCAAAGAAGAATGAAAAGAAGTCTCGGCATTTTTTTAATTATCAAAAAATGAAAGAAATGAATGATGGTAAGCAGATGAAGGATGTGTGGACTGGTACGTTAACCAAACCTTCAGAGAAAACAGAGGGAAAGCACCCTACACAAAAGCCGGAATATCTGCTTGAAAAAATTGTATTGTCATCTACGGAGGAAGGACAAGTGATACTGGATCCTTTTTGTGGTTCCGGAACTACCGGAGTAGAGGCTGTGCGATTTGGGCGGAAGTTTATTGGAATAGATATAAGTGAAGAATACTTGGAAATATCAAGGAAAAGATTGGAGAAGGCAGCAAATGATAAATAGAGATTTTGATGAATGGTTGAGCAAGTTTAGACCGAGTATATCAAGTTATGATTACTATATCGACTTTGAAAAAGTTGTAAGAAATGTAGAAGAAATCAAGGTGGAATTGAATATTTTGAACTCCTTGATAGGTTCAAAAAACATAGAGGAAGACTTTGAGAGAATAGCGACAAAGTATCCGGAAACATTGCGATGTGTTCCGTCACTTCTTGCGGTAAGAGGTTATGAAATATATGCGCAGGATGAAGATGGTGCATTCTTGTATAATTTCAAGAAGATGAATTATAGCGTGGAGCAGTACAAAGTATTCATGCGTAAGACCGGATTGTTTGATATGATTGCTAATCATCTGGTAAATAATCTTGTTGATTACGCTCTCGGTATTGAAACTGGATTGGATTCTAATGGTCGCAAGAATCGTGGTGGTCATCAGATGGAAGAGTGCAAGAGGTAATCTGAGAGAGACATTCGAAGTCATGGATACGATTTATAGTATTGATGATATGGAGAATAGGGTAATGGAAAAGGTATTTGTATAAAGAATATTTGACGACAAGTGTATGGAAGGAGAGACGATTATGTTTGGAAACAATAAAAATGATAAAAAACCCATTATTCAAGCGAGTGGCTATAATGGAAGTGAACCCATATGTATATGCCCGAATTGCAGAAAGGAAAATCCACTTAGTGAATTTGGATGCAGAAATATGGGAGATGGAAATGTAAGAAATCAATCATGGTGTAAAAGTTGTAGGTGATATTGTATGAGAGAAGAGATGGTTATTCAAAAGAAAGAATTTGATTGCTTTGATGTATATTTCATGGCAGCGGGGCATTCGTTTGTGTATGCTGATTTTAAGGATACAGATTCTTTTATAGAGGGAATAGTAGAGTATATTTTTCAGGAGGAAAACCTTCTTAATTATGCTAAACGGAATAATAAAATCAGCTTTAGCGGAACACAAAAACAATATGCCAAATTATATAATAACATCACCACTTTACAACTTTTCATAAAAAATACACTTTTGAAAGGTAAATTAATTTTATAGCCTGCCAATCTAACAGATTTGCCTGTTTACACTTTTATTTCAAATTTCCAAAAGTTATCCACATTGAATAATAAACAAAAGCCTGGAAACCCTTGTAAATAAAGGGAATCCGGGCTTTTGTTTTGCCTAAGTGTACCAGAAGTGTACCACATTCCAAAATTATAGGCCTTTTTGTGCATTTTGCCGTAAACGCAAAATAGCGAGTACCTTGATATTTTTGAATGATTATTCCGGATGGTTTTCCATCAGCTGTCCGGTGATATGAAAATCACTTTTTAGATCCGCTTTTGTGCATACCGAATTATAATTTCCTCTGGGACATTGGTAAAGACTACTGCGCACCGCAGATGCGGCAAGGTCTTGACCAATATGCTATTATAAAATAACGAAAAATACTGAAAGGATTATTGTGATATATCGGTTGCGATATAGATGCAAAGGTGAGGAACAGATGAATTGCGAAGATATGGTTAAGATACCTGAATTAAAAGGCGTATTGAACTTGAAAGCCGGGGCAGAGGGGATGCTTCATCCGATAAGATGGATATATTTTGCTGACTGCCTTCAGTGCGTTAAGAATGAGTATCGTGTTGAGGATTATATACATGGCAGTGAATTCGTGGTGCTTACTAACAGGAGCCTCACAGATGACAGCACAAGACTAAGAGAATTAATCAGCAAAATGCAGGAATATGACATAGCTGCACTGGGAATCAATGAAGGGCAGATATCGGACGAACTTACAGACTATTGTAATGAACACAGTCTTCCATTGTTTGAGCTGACAGAGAAATTCCCGCTTGTGGATTTGAGCCAGATAATGTGCCAGCGGCTTGTCCTTGAGCAGAATAATAAGAATTCAGCCGAGCAGTTATTTACATCTATTCTGGATGCTGAGCATCTTAACAGAGAAAATGTATTTGCACAGGCAAGATTTTTAAATGTTGATTTGTCAGGAGAATTCCGTGTTATAGAATTTGCTTACTATAAAGATAAGAATAATTATGATGAAGGCGGATATGAGACTGGCAGACCCGATGGGGGAATGCATCGTGATGATTCACTTACAGTCGGTCAGTCAATAAGCAGGATTATCAGCACAGAATTTTCATATCATCTGTCTAAGAATATTCTTGTACGGTTACAGACTGGTACAGTTCTTGCATTAGTTCCATCTGGCAGGATAAGCGATGAACAGTTAAGAGAAATTCTTGGCAATATAGTAGATATTGCGGGCCGTGAGTATCACACTAACCTCTATGTAGGAGTTGGTAACAGCACAGGCTATCTTGAGGATGTGAAGCTCAGCCGTAATGAAGCATCTGCTGCAATTAAAGTCGCGAATATTTCTAAAGCGGATGAACACATATATTTTTACAAAGACCAGGGCTTGTATACATTAATATCAAAGATTGCAGATGATAAATTCTTAGATGAATTCGTTGAGAAAAATATAGGAAAGCTTATTCACGCAGATGAGGTCAATGATGGCAATCTGTGCGATACACTTGAAAATTATCTCAACCACAACTGCAATGTGAAATATACAGCAGAATCAATGTATATTCACCGCAACACCTTGAATTACCGCCTGAACAAGATTCAGGAAATCTTAGGCAGGGAATTTGATGATATAGAAAGCTGTCTGACTTTAAAACTTGCATTTATGATAAGAAATTACCGTAAAATGCGCCGTGAAATATAGATTTGTGCATGGCGCACGAAAGATTTAGTACACCGTGGACATTGCAATATAAAACTGGACTGTTATAATTTAGACACAATCAAATAAAGCAAAGACAAAGGCGTCGAATTAAGTATTTTGAAATACTTAAATCCGGCGCCTTTTTGTAATTTAAGGAGGACAAATTTATGACAACAAAGGATTTAGCAAATGCATTACCAGAGATTATAACTAAGCAGGTTCCAGGACCAAAGTCAAAAGCACTTCTTGACAGAAGAGATGCAGCAATTCCACAGGCATTATGTGGCAAGACATATCCAATATGTATTAAGCAGGGCGTAGGCGCAATGTTTGAGGATCTTGATGGCAACAAGATTCTTGACTGGGTCGGCGGCGTAGGTGTTCTTAACATAGGTTATTCTAATCCAGAGGTTATAGAGGCAGTTAAGGAACAGGCTGAGAAATATTTCCACACAATCTTCAATGTATATGTACATGATGGCTATGTAACACTTGCAGAGAGATTAAATAAGATTATTCCATGTAAAGGTGATGTTAAGAAAACATATTTCGCTAACTCAGGTGCTGAGTGTGATGAGAACGCAATCAAGATTGCAAAGGCTTACACTAAGAGAAATGGTGTTATCTGCTTCACAGGTGCATTCCACGGAAGAACTAATCTTACAATGGCACTTACAGCCAAGAAGATATATGCAGTAGGCATGGGACCATTTCCAGCAGGAATTTATCGTGCTCCTTATCCATACCTTTACAGAGCGCCTAAGGGATATACAGAAACTGAGGCAATTCAGTACTATATTGATGAGTTGAACAGAGTATTTGATGAGGGTGCTCCGGCAAGTGAGATTGCCTGCATGATTTTAGAGCCACTTCAGGGCGAGGGCGGATTTATTCCAGCACCAATTGAATGGGTTAAGGCAGTTCGTAAAATCTGTGATGACAATGGCATTCTTATGATAGCAGATGAGGTTCAGTGTGGTAACTGCAGAACTGGTAAGTATTATGCTTCTGAGTACTGGAAAGAAGCAGGTGCAGCTCCTGATATCATCACAACAGCAAAGTCTCTTGGCGGTGGTCTTCCAATATCAGCAATCACAGCAAGAGCAGAGGTTATGGATGCAGCTCCAGCCGGAACAATCGGTGGTACATTCTGTGGTAACCCACTTGCTTGTGCTTCTGCGTTAGCAATTATGGATGTAATGCAAAGAGATGATTATGCAGCTAAGGCAAGACATATCGGCGAGGTTGTCACAGCAAGATATAAGGAACTCCAGAAGAAGTATCCGGTTATTGGCGATATAAGAGGTCTTGGTGCCATGATTGGTATAGAGTTCGTAACAGATCCAGAGACTAAAGAGCCAGCAACTAAGCTTGTTGCCAGTATTGTTAAAACTGCTATGCAGAAAGGTCTTCTCCTTGAGAGCTGCGGTACAGCAAGCAACACAATCCGCTTCTTAGCTCCGCTTACAATGACAGATGAGCAGATGGAGAGAGGCCTTGAGATATTCGAGGAGGCTGTTAAAGAAGCACTTGAAGCTTAGATGAATATATAAAGACAAAGGTGTCAGGGCAGATGGATAACCGATATCCGTCTATCCTGACATTCTTTAAAATAACTATAATTGGAGGAGATGTCTATGGAACAGAAATCAAAGTTTGATAAGGTAATGGGTGCGTGGGACATACTCGTTATCGCATTTGGCGCAATGATTGGCTGGGGCTGGGTCATTAACTCAGGAGACTGGATTACAACAGCCGGTTTTATGGGTTCGATTATTGCGATGCTTATAGGTGGAGTAATGGTGTTCTTCGTAGGTCTTACATATGCAGAGCTTACATCTGCAATGCCTCAGTGTGGCGGTGAGCATGTGTTCAGCTACAGGGCAATGGGACCTACAGGCTCATTTATATGTACATGGATGATTATATTAGGATATGTTGCTACATCAGCATTTGAAGCAACAGCACTTCCTACAGTAATCACATATCTGTTTCCTGATTTTAATCAGGTTTACCTGTATTCAATAGCAGGCAAAGACATATATCTCACAACTATTATATTAGGTGTTGGTGTTGCCATTCTTATCACAATTATCAATATCAAAGGTGCTAAGACAGCAGCCATGCTGCAGACAATACTTACAGCAATTATTGCAATTGCAGGAATACTTCTTGTAGTTGGTTCTGCTGTTAATGGTGACGGCTCTAATATAACAGGACAGATGTGGGAGTCTTCAACTGGAAGCACACTTGGAAGCGTGTTTAAGGTTGCCTGCATGACACCATTCTTATTCATAGGATTTGATGTTATACCACAGGCAGCAGAAGAGATTACTGTACCTTATAAAAAAATTGGCAAAATCATGCTGTTATCCATATTCCTTGCTGTTGCATGGTATCTTCTCATAATATTTGCAGTCTGCTACATTATGCCACAGAGTGCAATTGTACAGGAAATGTCATCACAGAATGGGCTTGTATCAGTTCAGGCCATTGAGATAGCTTTCCATTCTCCGTTAATGGGTAAGGTGCTTATCATTGGCGGTTTATGCGGAATTATAACATCATGGAATTCGTTCCTTATGGGTGGAAGCAGGGCTTTATATTCAATGGGTGAATCTCTGATGATACCTAAGGTATTTGGTAAACTTGGAAAGAATAAGACACCAGAAGCAGCCATTATCCTTTGCGGTATTGCATGCTGTATAGCTCCATTCTTCGGAAGAGGTGTTCTTGTATGGCTTGTTGATGCAGCTTCATTTGGATGTGTTATTGCATATATGTTTGTCTCAATATCATTCTGTATATTGAGAAAGAGAAAACCGGATATGGAGCGTCCATACAAGGTAAAGGCTGGTAAATTTGTAGGTGTTATGGCGGTTGCCATGGCTGGATTTATGACACTCTTATACATTATTCCGGCATCATTTTCAGCAGCACTTATATGGCAGGAATGGGTAGTTGTAGGAACATGGCTTGTGTTAGGAGTGTTCTTCTACTTCTATTCTAAGAGAAAATATGGCGCAGAATTTGGACGTGACATCTTCATAGTTGATGAAGATAAGAGCGATGTGACAGAGAATGAAGCTTCTCATATAGCTGCGATTAATAAGAAATACGAAGGAAAGCATTTTGTTGTCACAGTTGGTTGTGAGTACGGAAGTGGTGGACCGGAGATTGCCAAGATGGTTGCAGATTATTTTGGAATAGAGTATTATAACAGGGACCTTGTAGATAAGGTCGTAGAGCAGATTGGCGTTGACAAGGGACTTGTTGAGGAAGCTGATACAAAGATTGGTGTCAGATATGGATTTGATACATCTTATGGTGTACGTTATGCCAACCTTTCAAACCGTGTAATTGATGCACAGTTCCAGACAATTCATGATTTTGCCGAGAAGTCATCATGTGTTATTGTCGGCCGAAGCAGTGACTACATTCTCAGAGACAGAAATGATGTATTAAATGTATTCCTATATGCACCAGAAGAAGATGAGATAGCTGCAGTTATGAAAGAGAAAGGTATTAATGAACGTAAGGCAAGAGAAGAATGGGAGTCTGTTGAAAAGGCACAGCACGCAAGGCACGAATATATTACAGGCAAGAAGCGTGGCGACAGGCATACAAGGGATATCCTTCTTAACAGCAGCCTTCTTGGATGGAGACAGACAGCAGATTTCATTATAGACCTTGTAGAGCGCAAATATGCTATTAGTGATGATGAAGTCAGGAAGGAGGCTTAATATACGATGAAAGGCTTTTTTATTAAAACAGAAGTTGAGGAATTTGATACATTTGAACAGTTCGTGAAAGAGGCCGGGTTAGGATCGGATGATTTAGTGTTTTGTGGTGAGCATACATATAATGATTATGTGAAGCCATTAGGAGTTGAGGTGCAGACACTGTTCAGGGACAGATACAGCAAGGGTGAACCTGTTGACAGTGAAGTTGATGCTATTCTTGATGTGTGCAGGAATAAGAAATTTGGAAGAATTATTGCTATAGGTGGCGGAACTGTTATTGATATTGCGAAATTAATTGCTGTGGCTAAACCTGAATATAATGTGGATGATCTGTATGATAATGCGGCAGAGCTTAAAAAGCATCATCAGCTTGTGGCAATACCTACAACATGTGGTACTGGCAGTGAAGTAACGAATATTTCCGTTGTTAACCGTGTAAGTAAAGGTGTCAAGATGGGACTGGCCATTGATGCAATGCTTCCAGATAAAGCAGTTATGATAACGAATATGCTTGATTCATTGCCATATAAGATATTTGCGACATCATCAATTGATGCAATGGTACACAGTGTTGAATCATTTTTAAGTCCTAACGGATGCAGTATATCAAGAATATTTTCAACAGAGGCATTAAAGACTATTATTTCATGCTGGAAAAAGGCTGTAGATAATGGCGGAGGTGAAGCATGGAAAGAGTTTGCGGCGGATTTCCTTAAAGCCTCTAACTGGGCGGGACTTGGTTTCGGTTATGCAGGCTGTGCAGCAGTCCATGCATGTGCATACCCATTAGGCTCCGTATACCATATTCCACATGGACAGTCAAACCAGTTAATGTTTGCACCTGTAATGAAGAAATACAAAGAACTCCAGCCAGTAGGCAGAATTAATGATCTTGAAGCAATAATAGCCGAAACCCTCGGCTGTAATGCAGATGAGGCTCTTGAGGTATTATATGAACTTATGGACGAAGTCTTAAAGAGTGAACCCCTTAAAAACTTCGGTGTCAAAGAAAGTGACCTTCCGGGATTCGCCAGCGGCGTAATCAAAACCCAGCAGCGTCTTCTGAAGAATAACTATATTCCTCTCACAGAGGAACAGGTACTTGATATATATAAGGCAGTATTTTAAGGTTTTGTTAAGGTTCTTCCAATTCATTCTAAATCTAAAACCGGATATGTCAGTGAAAAAAATATTTATCAATGTGAGGAATGTAAAGATTGCCCTTACAAGAAAGAATGTATCAAAGGGAACAACTGTAAAATACCAATAGAAGAACGAAACAAAGTCTTCTCAGAATCAACAGAAGCATCCAGGAAGAGGAAGCTTTTGGTGAGATGAAACAGGATATGCAGTTTCGCAGATATTTGAGTCGTGGCACATCGAATGTTCTTTCCAAAAGTGTTTTGCTTGAAATGGCAAAAAATGTAAACAAACTTCATAACAAGATACAAAAAGGGAAAACAGGAACACATTTATTTCCTTTGAAGAGTGCATAAATTTAGAAAATCCAAAATTTTTTAAAACTCCGCTTTTGGACTGTATTAATAAAGTATGGATTTTTTACGAAAAAGCTGCCATTTCAGTAGAAACAGAGCAACTATATAGAAAAAATCAAGAAAAAGGAAGTTTCCGCTTCACGATTTACTAATCGTTAAAGAGACAGCACCAGCTGTGAATGTGGTGCGGCTGGCAGGCTTTCGGTGCGTCTTCCGGGCGCAAGCGGGTAATAGCCCCTTATAGGGGCAGTGCAAACCACCGGCTAAGCCGGTGGTCGTGATTGTGTATCCATTGATTATGCTTAACCTCTGTGATAAGGATGGGAATGCTGCTCTTCGTATTCCTCAAGTTTAATTTTGATATAATTCCACAGGACAGGCAGGAATGGCACCAAACATGCAATCAGCACTATAATGGTTACCAGCGTGATGTCGAAAGTGGTTTGGTAAACAAATGCTGCATAGAGAATCAAAAAAAACGAAGAAAAAACTGGTAAATTATTCTTTTCCCTGTGCACGGTTGTGCTTCTGAAGCAGTTTATTGATACGTTCTACAGGATTTAAAAGTTTGCTGATGGAACCGTCATGGTTCAGGGTATCAATGATGAGAGCAATGTATTTACTCATATCGCAGTTTACATAATATGGTTTCTGCAGCAGTTCCTCTGTCTGATATACCAGGTTGGTAGTGAGCAGGCGGTCAAATACACCATTTTCATATGCTTTGTCAAAACGCTCGAGACCGTTAGTGAATAAGCCAAAGGTGGAACACATGAAGATTTTGCCTGCACCTTTTTCCTTTAAAAGGGCGGCAACCTCCAGCATACTGTCACCGGAAGAAATCATGTCGTCAATGATAATCATATCTTTGCCGGAAACATCGGCTCCCAGAAATTCGTGAGCTACAATGGGGTTTCTTCCGTCAATAATGGTGGAATAGTCACGGCGTTTGTAGAACATACCCATATCCACACCAAGTACATTGGCCAGATAAATGGCGCGTCCGGTACCTCCTGCGTCCGGGCTGATAATCATTAAATGGTCGCTGTCTACCTGCAAATCCGGTTCTGCACGGAACAGTCCTTTGACAAATTGATAAGCCGGCTGAACAGTTTCAAATCCTTGAAGCGGAATGGCATTCTGTACACGGGGGTCGTGAGCGTCAAATGTAATGATGTTGTCCACACCCATGTCCGTCAGTTCCTGCAGAGCCAGGGCACAGTCCAGGGATTCTCTTCCTGTTCTCTTGTGCTGGCGGCTTTCATAGAGAAACGGCATAATTACGTTCACTCTGCGGGCCTTGCCTCCTACAGCAGCGATGATTCTCTTTAAATCCTGGAAATGGTCATCCGGGGACATATGGTTAACTTCTCCGCACAGAGAATAAGTGAGAGAGTAGTTGCACACATCCACCATGAGATACAGGTCATCACCGCGGACAGATTCCTGCAGAACTCCTTTTGCCTCGCCGGAGCCGAAGCGGGGAGCCTTGGCGCTGATGAGGTAGGAATCCCTCTCATAACCTTCAAAAGTCAGGTTATTTTTTTCCTGATGGTCCCGGTCTTTTCGCCATTTTACGATGTAGTCATTGACTTTGTTCCCCAGCTTTTCACAGCTTTTTAAAGGGATAATACCCAGGCGTCCTACGGGAAGGGAATCTAAAGGTGTTGCAGTTTTTGGTGACATGTTCATTTTCCTCCTAAAAGTTTTTTTTGGATTCGTATATCATTTCCAACTAATTTCAGCATGGTGTAATTGCTGGTAACTCTGGAAAAGGTTCTTTCGGAATAGGCTTCCATAAAATCGGCCAGAGTCAGGTTGGTGGAGATGATAGTTGATTTTTTATTCATAATTCGCTCATTGATGCAGCAGAACAATTGGGAAGAAACAAAGCTGTTTGTGAGTTCTGTACCCAGATCATCAATGATGAGCAAATCACAGTCGTAGACAAAGGCTGCCATATCTGCGGATTCAGAATCCTTTTCAAAGGCATTTTTGGACAGTAAATCAAATAAATCAAAAGAAGTAAAGTACAGCACAAAGAAAGACCTGTCCAGCAATTCTTTGGCAATACAGTGTGTGAGATAAGTTTTTCCTACCCCGGTTTCTCCATATATAAACAGGTTTCCTGCCTCTTCCCGGAACTTTTCAATCAAGTCCCAGGCTTTGTCATAGGCATTCCGGGCAGATTCCAGTGAGGTAATGCCGGTTGCAGGGTCTGTGATTTCGGAAGAGTAGTAATCAAAAGAAAAATGGGCAAAGTTCTCAGTATCCAGTATGTCCCGGATATTGGACTGGGTATACAGCAAATCCACAGCGGCTTTCCGGAAACAGGTACACTTTTCGTTCCCGATATAGCCGGTATCTTTACACAGAGGACAGTCATAATGCAAATCCAGATAATCGGCAGGATATCCATTTGCCCGGAGAATTTCTGCTTTTTCCAGAGAAAGAGCCTGTATTTTTTCTGCCAGGTCAAAGTCGTCCCCTTTTTGGGCACCCAGAAGAAGACGTGCCTTTAAAAGTCCAAGTCCGGCAATTTCCCTGCGGATTTCCCTAAGGCGGGGAAGCTGTTCTTCTGCCCGGCGGATTCTCTCATCCTGTTGGTGTTTCTGCAGAAGCTGTTTTTGGTTGTAATTACGCATGAGCGCGTCGTATTGAAAATTTTTCAGTGACACAGTAAAATCTCCTTACCTGGTGCTTATTTGCCCAGAAGCTGTGTTTCCAGTTCTGCCATGTTGTTGTAATTTCTCTGCTGGAAATTGTTGAATCTGTTTTTGGAAGCGGGAGCTTTGGGCTTTGGTGCAGCCGCTTTTGCTTTGGCGGATTTTTTCTGCTGAAAATTCAAATCCAGGGAATCAATGTCTGATAAATGATGTACGCCCTGCTTAAGCCAGCTTTCCAGAATGCTGTCTGCGTAGGAGAAGCTGGCTTTTCCCGTAGCCAGAACCGTGCGGCTGCAGGCTTCGGAAATAATTTCCAGGGTAAAACCGTACTGGTTCAGCCACAGATTCATGTACTGAATTTCCTTATCCAGGGGATTGCGGTTTTTAATGCCGAAAGCTCTCAATATAGTAAAATAATTTCGATTGTAAAGGTTCGTTTCTTCTTTGGCCTGATTTACCGTAGTGATGCCCTGTTCCGCCCAGGCCAGTCCCACCTTCTTTATGTACGCCATGCTGGTGCTGCCCTTGGATACACAGTATTCCAGAAGGTATTCCATCAGGTCGGCACAAAGATGTACTTCGTCATAAAGATATAAAAGGGTTTCCATATCTGTGGGGGAAAGCGTTTTCCCAAGATACTGTTCTGCAATGAACAGGATTTGCCGTACTTCATCTTTGTTTTTTAATTCCTGTATTTTGTCCAGAGAAAGATTTCCCGAATCAGATGAAGCGGCAGAAACTGCGGCTTCCTGCATCTGCGGGGCAGCGGCTTTAAGAGGAACAAAGACAATACCCGTCAGATTTCCCCGGCTGTCTTTGGCAAGGTCCAGAACCCCGGCTTTTTCCCAGTACCGCAGCGCTCTTTGAATGTCAGCTTCTGTACAGTTTAAAGCGTCTGCAACAGACGTAAAATCCAGAAGTGTTTTGGTCTGGGATGCGTGTCTCAGCAGATAAAGGTAGATTTTTACAAATTCGCCGTTGGCTGAAGGCATGTAGAAATCCAGAAAAACGTTGGATATAAACGTATAGTCCCCGGGAAAGGGGGTGTAAACTTCAAACTGTCCCATGTCGAACTTCCTTTACATCAGAATTTTGTTCATAATGAATCAGTTTCAGTATAGCACACAATTTTTAAAAAGAGAACAAGGTTTTTTTGCGACATCGAAAAACCACGTATTTTGGAGAAGTATGTGGGAAATGTGGATAATGTGGATAAAAAAGTGGATGGTTTTTTATGGGAAACCTGAAATTGTCGAAATTATAGGGATTTTAACATATTTTTAACACAAATGTCGTCGGATTATGTCAACTATAGAATGCACAAAAAAATCCACATGTTCGTGGATAAGAACATGTGGATGAATTGGTGGATAATGTGGATAAGTTTACATACCAAGGAGGTTTTCGCCTATTTTATACACATCTCCGGCCCCCATAGTTATCAACACATCGCCGTGGATACAATTTTTTAATAAAAATTCTTCGATTTCATCAAAAGTGGAAAAATAATAAGCATCCACTCCTTTTTCGGCAATCAAATCCCGCAAATCCCTGGAGGAAATTCCCAGGGTATCCGTTTCTCTCGCCGCATAGATGTCTGCCAGGACAACTTTATCTGCCAGAGCCAGAGCTTCGGCAAATTCCGGCAGCAGGGCTTTGGTACGGGTGTAGGTATGAGGCTGAAATACGCACCAGGTAGTTTTGTGCGGATATTTTGCGGCAGTTTTCAGTGTGGCGGCAATCTCCGTGGGGTGGTGGGCATAGTCATCGATTACAGTGACACCGCCTACTTTTCCCTTGTACTGGAAACGGCGGTCTGTGCCCGTAAAGTGCAGCAGACCTTTCTGAATGGTTTCAGTATCCATGCCGGTCTTGATACCAAGCGCAATGGCAGAGAGTGCGTTGGATACATTGTGAATACCCGGCACAGCCAGGGTGAAATGTCCGATGAACTGTCCGTTTCTGGTGCAGTCAAAGGACGGATGGGCAAACTCGTCAAAGACGATATTCTCTGCTTTGTATTCTGCGGGAGCATTTAGTCCATAAGTAATGATTTCGCAGGGAAGCCCTCTGGTGATTTCTTCAAAATCCGGAATATCGCCGTTGATAATCAGTGTTCCGTCTGCAGGGAGTTTTTCTGCAAAGAGACGGAAAGAATGGCGGATGTCATCTAAATCCTTGAAAAAGTCCAGATGATCCGCATCAATATTCAGAATGATGCTGATTTTTGGGAAAAAGCTTAAAAAGCTGTTGGTATACTCACAGGCTTCCGTAATAAAGGTTTCGGATTCGCCTACCCGGATGTTGCCGTGGATAGCAGGTAAAATACCGCCTACGGAAATGGTAGGGTCAGCGTCCGCTTCCAGAAGAACGTGGGAAATCATGGAAGTTGTGGTGGTTTTGCCATGGGTTCCGGAAACCGCAATGGGGAGTTCATAGTTTTTCATAATCTGTCCAAGCAGGTCTGCACGGGTGAGCATGGGAATGTTTTTTTCTTTTGCGCAGGCAAATTCCGGATTGTCCGGGTGAATGGCCGCAGTGTAAACCACCAGGTCCACATCTTCCTTAATATTAGAAGCTCTCTGCCCAATATAAACTCTGGCGCCTTTGGCTTCCAGGTGTTTTGTCAAATCGGATTCTTTGGAATCGGAACCGGAAATTGGGAAATCTTCACCCAGAAGTATTTCCGCCAGTCCGCTCATACTGATACCGCCGATACCGATAAAGTGAATATGAATGGGTTTATGAAAATCAATCTGATACATAATACAGAATCCCTTCTTTTTCTATTATTATAGTTATAGTAAATTATACCCACTTTTCCCCAAGTTGGAAACCCCTTTCTTTTGTATGGTTAAAAGCAGGTAAAATGTTACAAAAAGAAGTAAAATGTCGAAAAAAAATTGTTAAAATTGTTCACTTTTGCCAGGGGGTATGTTATAATGAAAGAACCATAGAATATACAAGAGGTGATTGCATGATAAAGAAAGAGATGATTGCAATGTTGCTGGCAGGCGGACAAGGCAGCAGATTAGGCGTTTTGACTGCAAAAGTTGCCAAACCGGCCGTGACATTTGGTGGAAAGTATAGGATTATAGATTTTCCACTCAGTAATTGCATTAATTCAGGAGTGGATACCGTAGGTGTGCTGACACAGTATCAGCCGCTGCGTCTGAATACCCATATCGGAATTGGAATTCCCTGGGATTTGGACAGAAATGTGGGAGGGGTTTCCATTCTGCCCCCATATGAGAAGAAAACAAATACCGAGTGGTATACCGGTACGGCCAATGCTATTTACCAGAACCTGGCATACATGGAAAATTTTAATCCGGATTATGTGCTGATTCTGGGCGGCGACCATATTTATAAGATGGACTACGAGGTGATGCTGGATTTCCACAAGGCAAATAAAGCAGATGTTACCGTAGCCTGTATGCCGGTGCCATGGGAAGAAGCATCTCGCTTTGGACTGGCTATTACTGATGAAACCGGAAGAATTACAGAGTTTGAGGAAAAACCTGCAGAGCCCAAGAGCAACCTGGCTTCTATGGGGATTTACATCTTTAGCTGGCCGGTGCTGAAAGAGGCGCTGATTGCTTTAAAAGACCAGTCCGGCTGCGATTTCGGAAAACACATTCTTCCGTACTGCAAGGAAAAAGGACAGAGGCTTTTCGCTTACGAATACAATGGATATTGGAAGGACGTAGGAACTCTCGGTTCTTACTGGGAAGCCAATATGGAACTCATTGATATTATCCCGGAATTTAATCTGTACGAAGAGTTCTGGAAAATTTATACGAAAGGTGATATTATTCCTCCACAGTATATTGCCGCAGATGCTGTTGTAGAAAGAAGCATCATCGGAGAGGGGACAGAAATTTACGGGGAGGTACATAATTCGGTTATCGGCGCCGGCGTCACCATTAAGAAAGGGGCTGTTATTCGGGACTCCATTATTATGAAGCAGACCACTATCGGCGAAAACAATGTGATTGATAAAGCCATTATTGCCGAAAATGTTACAGTAGGGGACCATGTGGTTATGGGCGTGGGAGAAGAAGTGCCCAATAAGCTGAAACCTAACGTGTATTCTTTTGGTTTGGTAACGGTAGGAGAAAATACAATCATTCCTTCCAACGTGAAAATTGGAAAAAATACAGCGATTGTAGGAAAGACTTCTGCTGAAGATTATCCGGAAGGTATTCTGGAAAGCGGTGAAACATTGAATAAGGAAGGTGAGACAGAATGAGAGCGATAGGTATTATTCTTGCCGGCGGCAATAATCACAGAATGAAAGAATTATCACAGAAGAGAGCCATTGCGGCTATGCCTATCGCGGGCAGCTACCGCAGCATTGACTTTGCTCTCAGCAATATGTCCAATTCCCATATTCAGAAAGTAGCTGTGCTGACACAGTACAATGCAAGGTCTTTGAATGAACATTTAAGTTCTTCCAAATGGTGGGACTTTGGAAGAAAGCAGGGGGGACTTTACACCTTTACTCCGACTATTACACCGGACAATAGCTTCTGGTATCAGGGGACTGCAGATGCTATTTATCAGAATCTGGATTTTCTGAAAAACAGTCATGAACCTTATGTTGTCATCGCATCCGGAGATTGCGTGTACAAGCTGGATTACAACAAAGTTCTGGAATATCACATTGCCAAGAGAGCAGACATTACTGTGGTATGCACCGATGTGCACGGAGATGATGCCACAAGATTTGGCTGTGTGAAGATGAATGAGGACTGCAGAATTGAAGAATTTGACGAAAAACCGATGGTGGCACAGTCCAATACTATTTCTACCGGTATTTACGTTATTCGCAGAAGACAGCTCATTGAACTGATTGAAAAATGCGGACAGGAAGACCGCCACGATTTTGTAAACGATATTTTGATTCGCTATAAAAATCTTAAGAGGATTTACGGATATAAGATTCACAATTACTGGAGTAATATTTCTACAGTAGAATCTTATTACCGCACCAATATGGATTTCCTGAAGCCGGAAATCCGGGAGTATTTTTTCCGTCAGTATCCGGGAGTACAGTCCAAGATTGACGATTTGCCTCCTGCAAAATACAATCCGGGAGCTTCTGTGAAAAATAGTCTGATATCCAGCGGATGTATTATCAACGGACAGGTGGAGAATTCGGTACTCTTTAAAAAGGTTTTTGTAGGAAATAACTGTGTGATTAAAAACTCTATTATTTTAAACGATGTATATCTGGGCGATAACACACACATTGAAAACTGCATTGTGGAAAGCAGGGGCACGATTCGGGCCAATTCTTATTACAGTGCGGAAGAAGGCATCAAGGTAGTGATAGAAAAGAACGAACGATATGTTCTTTAAAAAGACAAAAAGCACGACTGCATAAGGCGGCTAGGAAAGGGGAAGGTTGTATGAATATCACAGACGTAAGAGTAAGACGCGTAGCAAAGGAAGGCAAAATGAAGGCGGTGGTATCCATTACCATTGACGAGGAATTTGTAGTACATGACATTAAAGTCATTGAGGGAGAGAAGGGCCTGTTTATTGCTATGCCAAGCCGTAAAGCCACAGATGGAGAATATCGGGATATTGCACATCCGATTAATTCAGCAACACGTGAAAGAATACAGAATATTATTCTGGAAAAATATGAACAGGTACTTGCAGAAGAACCTTTAGAGGAAGCAGCAGAAGAATAAGGAAAACGCAAAAAAGCCCTGGGACCGGAAATGGTCTGGGGCTTTTTTTACGTGCGAAAAGAGGAATTATCCCATCTGACGCCAGCCGGATGGATATTTGTTTTTCAGAGTGCTGCCCACAGCCTTTCCCCATCCAAGAGGGAAACCGTCAGTACATACCAGCTGCCAACCGTTTTGGGCCGGGGTTTCTGCTTCGGAAAGAAGCAGAGTTTCTCCTTTTAAATAGCGGGCGATTCTTTCATCAGAGGAAGATAGGTTTATCACGTGCGCATAGTCCTCTCCCGAAAGAGCCATGGCGAAGGGCTGGGAAGGTTCAAAGCGATTTTTCTTTAATTCGCCTAAAAACAGTCCGTTCCGCAGGAATTTAATACCTTTTAAGCTGCAGGTGTCTTTATCCGGCAGATAATATACATTGCTGCCCCGGACTTCCATTTTCTGAAAATCATAGGGCGCGGATACATTTTGGAAAAAATCTTCCAGAAGTTTTTGGGAAATCTTGTCCAGTTTGGTTCTTGGTCTGTCAGAAGAGGGAGTCAGGGTTCCTTCTTTTTCCATAAGAGCCAGAAAATGGCCTTCTCCATCCATGCGGTGAGGGAAAATGCGGACACATTTTGCCAGTCGTTCATCGTTGTTTCCAAGAGAAGGATAGCCGGGGGCAAAGCCTTCATAAGGGGCAATATCCAACAGTTTCATCTCAGGAAAGTGTTCCAGAACATAGGAAATCAGACCTTCATTTTCCACGGGGGAAAAGGTACAGGTGGAGTACAGCAGCCTGCCGCCGGGTTTCAGCATGGAAATGGCGTTGGCAATAATGTCTTTCTGGATTTTTCCGAAAAATTCCGGACGGGTTTCGTCCCAGGTCTTGGCAACATCGGGGTCTTTGCGGAACATACCTTCCCCGGAACAAGGAGCATCTACCAGAATTTTATCAAAAAATTCCGGGAAATATCCGGCGAGACGTCCGGGTGTTTCGTTGGTGACCATGGAGTTGCGGATGCCGAAAAGCTCCAGGTTTCTCAGCAGGGCCTTTGCACGGGAATTACTGATATCATTAGCCACGAGAAAGCCTTTTCCCTGCAGTTTGGCGCCCAGGGCCGTGGCTTTTCCCCCCGGTGCGGCGCATAGGTCCAGCACATATTCCCCCGGTGTGATTTCCAGCCGTTCTGCAGGGGTCATGGCACTTGGTTCCTGAAGATAGTACAGCCCGGCGGCATAGTAGGGGTGTCTGGAAGGCCGTTCCTCTTCGCCGTAAAAGAAACCATTGGACACCCAGGGAATGGGGGTCAGAGAAAAGGGAGAGATTTCCAGAAATTTCTCCACGGAAATCTTGTTGGTGTTTACGCGCAGACCGAATTTACGCGGTGCTTCATAACTTTTATAAAAAGCAGGGTATTCCTCCTGCAGCATTTGTTCCATGCGGGATAAAAATGAGGATGGCAGTTGTTCCATTACAGATTCCTTTCTTAAATAAATATAAATCGTTTTATGTCCAGCTATATTCATTCAAATTCAAATCATCGAACGTGGTATCTTTCTCTTTGGAAAGCCCGGCTTCAAAAATTTCATGCAGAAGATAGGACACAGTGTCGTTAGGGGCCTGTTTCCAGAAATTGTCCAGCCATGTGCCTGTATCCAGAATCATAGAAGATAAGAGCTCAGGATTGTTCTGGCATTTCTGCCACAGTTCTTCGATTTCGTCCAGGAATTTGTACTCATACATGTCCTGAATAAATTTATGCAGGGCATTTAATTCCAGATAATCTGTCAGAAGAGACAGACGGCGAAAATCATCAAAGGACATATTCATTTCATTTAATATTTTCTTGCGGTCATCTTCTCCGCAAATGCTGTAAAATACAATTTCATCTAACATTAATTTTTTTTTGAATTCATCTGCTTTTGACATTTCATATACGCTCCTTACTGTAACCCCAGAGTTACTATTGGTTACTATTATAAAACTACTTAAGCAGGAAATCCAGAAAAAAGTGAAAGAAGTGCAAAGTAATAGTTTGCACAATGCGTTTTTTGAGAGGATTCTGTGTAACTCCTTAAAAAGAGGGGGTTCAAGTGGAGCTGTGAAAAAGAAAAAACGCCGGAAAGTCTATAAAACAAGACTTCCCGGCACCTTTCATAACGAATCGAAGCGACGTGATTCGAACACGCGACCTCTGCGTCCCGAACGCAGCGCTCTACCAAACTGAGCCACGCTTCGATGTCAATGTGTGTTCAACAAATGATATTATATATAAGAAAATTGGAAATGTCAACAAAAATATGAAAAAAATTTGAGAAAATCCTTCGGGTTCTAAGGCAGGATGGGAATACATATATTTTAAGGATAAAGTTTCAGAAGAGAGGATATATGTCCGGTTATCGCAGATTTATAGCATATGTGTATGAATACCGAGAAGGAAGAAAGGGGGAGGGCAGAGGTTTTATCAAAGTGGAAGCCCGTAATGGCACCTGCCGTATGCGCTGTAAACTCACAGGGATTTATGAAAAGGAAACAGCACCGGCGAAAGTATATGGATATGTGCGGGAGGAAGGCGGGTGTACGGGCATTTTTCTGGGAGACTGCAATCTGGCAGGAGAACGGGTAGAATTTGAACTGGAGACACCCGAAGAACATATGGGAGAGAGCCGATATGGGCTTGGGGATTTATGCGGCCTGATATTGCTGGCGGATTCCGGAGAACTGTATGGAAGCGGTTGGGATGAACTGCCGGTAAACCTGCAGGAAATAAAGATTCCAAAGGCACAGCAGCGGGAAATAGAGAAGGAGAGCAGAGAAGTGCAGGCTGCGCAGACGGAGGAATACATAGAGGGAGAAGAGGAGAACGATAGCCGTTTTTCGGAAAAGGAGGACAGGGAGGAAAATCTGCAGGAAGAGGCGGAGGAAGAAACGCTTGTAAGAGAGCCGGTAAAAGAGCCGATGCAGAATCCGGGAAAAGATATGGAAAGAGAACCTGAAAATGCAGAAGAGAATGGGACAGCAGAGTATAGAGAAGAGATGGAGGAGGAAGATTTTGACGCAGAACCGGAAGAAGTTGAACGTGCAGATGAAATATTGAAACGAGAGACGGAACTGCCTTCTTTCTGTGATAATGGAATTACCCAGTGCCGGAAAATTACTCCCGGGGATTTGGGAATTTTAAACAGAAGAGACAGAGGATTGCTGACGAATCGTTTTCTCAGGCATGGATTTTCCAGGTACGGACACCTGCTTATAGGAAAACGGGAAGAAGACGGCAGGTACATTCTGGGTGTTCCGGGGGTTTACGAGAGCCAGGAAGCTTTGATGGCGGGAATGTTCGGGTTTCCTTATTTCAAGGAAACAGGAGGAGCCAACGGACATTCCCGGTATTTCGGATACTGGTACCGCATGATAGACAGACCCCAGGGGATGGAATAAAGAGGGCCGGTGGCTGCAGCAAACAACATGGTTCTGGCAGCCGCCGGGCAAAACAGCAATATTTCTACTTGACCCGCCAGGGAGTGCGATATATAATAAAAGCTGTTCGGAGACATATCGAAGTGGTCATAACGAGCCGCACTCGAAATGCGGTTGTCCGCAAGGGCACGTGGGTTCGAATCCCACTGTCTCCGCTTGGAAAATGGGGAGTGTCGCTTTTCACGCATGTCAAGCGATGCTCCTTTTGTATAACAGGATAGTTCCGTGAAAGGGGACAGAGTATGACAGAAGATGAAAAGTTTATGAAAGAAGCAAAGAAGCAGGCTATGAAAGCGTATGCATTGAAAGAAGTTCCCATTGGCTGTGTCATTGCATATGAAGGGAAGATCATTGCCAGAGGATATAACCGGAGAAATACAGATAAAAATACTGTGTCCCATGCGGAAATCAACGCAATCCGGAAGGCCAGCAAGAAACTGGGGGACTGGAGACTGGAGGGCTGTACCCTTTATGTGACTCTGGAACCCTGTCAGATGTGTGCAGGAGCCATTATCCAGGCCAGAATCGACCGGGTGGTCATAGGCAGCATGAATCCCAAAGCAGGATGTGCGGGTTCGGTGCTGAATCTGCTGGAAATGGATGGCTTTAATCATAAGGCACAAGTGACAAAAGGGGTTCTGGAAGAGGAGTGCAGCAGTATGTTGACTGGATTCTTTAAAGAATTGAGAGAGGAAAAGGCAAAGAAAAAACAGGAAGAAAAGGAGCTGGGATTATGACAAAACAGGAATTTCAAAATCTGGTGAAACAGGACATTGTAATTTTAGATGGGGCTACAGGTTCCAATCTGATGAAAGCCGGTATGCCGAGAGGCGTCTGCACAGAACAGTGGATTTGCGATAACCCGGAGGCTATTACCAGGCTGCAGAAGGCCTATCAAGAGGCAGGGTCTCAGATTGTTTATGCCCCTACCTTTTCGGCCAATGCCATAAGCCTGCAAAATCACGGTCTGGAAAAACATGTCCGGGACTTGAATTTGCGTCTGGTGGACATTTCCAGACAGGCTGTGGGGGATTCCTGCCTCATTGCCGGAGACCTGACTACCACGGGAAAACAGGAACTGCCTTATGAAGAACTCCTGGGCGCATACAGGGAGCAGATCGAGGCGCTGATGGAAGCAGGAGCAGACCTGCTGGTGGCAGAAACCATGCTGGGAGTGACAGAGCCTATGGCTGTGCTGGATGCAGCGGCAGGGGAACTTCCGGTTATGTGCACGCTGACCGTGGAATCGGACGGCAGTCTGTTTTTCGGCGGAAATATTTATGAAGCAGTGGAGACCTTGGAGGAAATGGGAGCCGCTGCTGTGGGAATCAACTGTTCTACCGGACCGGATCAGTTGTTTTCCGTGGTAGAAAATATGAGAAAAAGAGTGCAGATTCCATTGATTGTGAAACCCAATGCCGGTATGCCGGTGATAGATGAAAACGGCTGTCCGGTATACTCCATGGGAGCAGAGGAGTTTGCCGGACATATGAAGCGCATGACAGAAATCGGTGCGAATATTGTAGGCGGGTGCTGTGGAACAACTCCGGAATATATCCGACAGGTGAAGGAAGCCTTGGGAAGACAGCGTTAGTCGGAAGGTTTTTTTGCCCATTGTCTTCGGAGAAAGAGCAACAGACCTGTAAACAGGAAAATAAGGAGAACGATTTTGGCAGCCCTGGTATAATTTCCAAAATACCGGGCTGCTTTTTGCCAGGAAGCGCCGGCCCAGGCTCCCAGGGAAATGAGAATGGTATTCCACAGCAGACTGCCCCAGACAGTGAGCCACAGAAAACGTGGAAAATTCATATTTGCCATACCTGCGGGAATGGAAATCAGGCTTCTGACAATGGGAATGAAGCGGCAGAGGAAGACCGTATAGTTTCCTTTGCTGTCGAACCAGGCCATGGCTTTTTGAATGTCTTCTTTTTTCAAACGAAGAGCTTTTCCCACGGGTCCGGAAATCAGGGAATCCATTTTGGAAGGGGAAAGCAGTTTTCCAAGCGCGTACAGAAAAATAGCTCCCAGCAGACTGCCAAAAGTCGCGGAAAGTATAGCGCCCGGTATGTGCAGAGTGGTGTAAGTGGTGAGAAATCCGGCGAAGGTGAGGATGGCTTCAGATGGAATGGGGGGAAAGATATTTTCTATCATAATCAGAAACGCAATTCCCACATAGCCATATGTACCCATGAGTTGGAGTATCCAGTGATTCATAGACCAAAAGAACCTCTTTTTTTCAGTTTATGCAATAGAAAGTGGAAATATAAGCAGGATTATCTGCCACTGGAAATGTGTTATCAGAACGTAATTCAAATTTTTTCACCGTGCGCCGCCCTTCGAAATTCTCTCATGAACGTTACCTCTACAGTTAACTCGGCCCAGGCACCCTCACGGCACACAAGAGCTTCTGCTTAGTGCTGCTGCATTCCTGCCCTGACACGGTTCACAGATTCCTGTTGCGTAAGACCCAAACGTCAACGCCACTTATAGAGGGCAGCTTCACAAGAAGAAATCCCTCGGTTTGGCAACACCCCTGCTGTAGCGGATTGCAGGTACAGGGCACCGCTATCTCCCCGGCTGCACGGTAGTTTACAGTATAACGGGTTTTCAAAGATTTGTCAACAAATATGTGCCGCCTCTTGACAAACGCTTCAAATTCCAATAAAATTCAAAATAGCAGAAGGTTTTTCATATAGATTCAGAAACACCTCTGCCCTTGAATTGGATAAAATATCAAAGAGGCGAAGAAGAGGAATAGTATGTACACGGAACTCCAAAGAGAGAAAGCCGTCCGGTGAAAGGCTTTTGTGGGAAGTATACAGAACCTGCCTTGGAGCTGTCTGCGAAAAGCAGAACGCGGGCTTTGGCGTTAAAAGAGCAAAGGAAGTGAGCAGTCCGGATTTTAGATATAGAAGAGAAAGACAGGACGGCTAAGAAGGGTGGTACCGCCGAGACGAAGACATATCGGTCCCTGATAACAGGGCTGAGCGTGTCTTTTTTTATTTTTATTTAAGAAAGCACACGCTGCGCCGGAGACACACTTACAAAGAAGCAAATAAGAAAAAAGGAGAAATGTTATGGCAAACAACAAAAAGCTGGTAGAGGCCATTACCTCTATGGAAGAAGATTTTGCGCAATGGTACACAGACGTAGTAAAGAAAGCGGACTTGATTGATTACACCAGTGTAAAAGGCTGTATGGTTATCAAACCGGCAGGCTACGCAATCTGGGAAAACATTCAGCACGAACTGGACAGAAGATTTAAGGAAACAGGGGTGGAGAACGTATATCTGCCTATGTTTATTCCGGAAAGTCTCTTACAGAAGGAAAAAGACCATGTAGAAGGTTTTGCGCCGGAAGTGGCATGGGTAACACACGGAGGTCTGGAACCATTGCAGGAAAGACTTTGTGTGCGTCCTACTTCAGAAACTCTGTTCTGCGATTTCTATGCAAAAGAAATTCAATCCCACAGAGATTTGCCAAAGGTGTATAACCAGTGGTGTTCGGTTGTGCGCTGGGAAAAAACCACAAGACCGTTCCTTCGTTCCAGAGAATTTCTGTGGCAGGAAGGACATACCGCACATGCAACTGCAGAAGAGGCAGAGGCAAGAACGATACAGATGCTGAACATTTATGCAGATTTCTGCGAAGAAGTGCTGGCGATTCCGGTTATCAAGGGAAAGAAAACAGACAAAGAGAAATTTGCAGGTGCAGAGGCTACTTATACCATTGAATCCCTTATGCATGACGGAAAGGCGCTGCAGTCCGGTACCAGCCACAATTTCGGCGACGGCTTTGCAAAGGCTTTCGGTATTCAGTATACAGATAAGGAAAATAAACTGCAGTATGTACACCAGACTTCCTGGGGTATGACAACCCGTATGATTGGCGCAATTATCATGGTACACGGGGACAACAGCGGTCTGGTACTGCCGCCGAGAATTGCTCCCGTGCAGGCAGTTATCATTCCGATTCAGCAGAGAAAAGAAGGCGTGCTGGAAAATGCCCGGAAGCTGGAGACACAGTTAAAGGCAGCAGGTATCCGCGTGAAGACAGACGTGACAGACAAGAGTCCGGGATTCAAGTTCGCAGAGCAGGAAATGAGAGGTATTCCGGTTCGTATCGAATGTGGTCCTAAAGATATGGAAGCCAATCAGGCCGTTGTAGTAAGAAGAGATACCAGAGAAAAGATTACGGTTTCTCTTGATAATCTGGCAGAAAGCGTACAGCAGATTCTGGATACCATGCAGAAGGACATGCTGGAGAGAGCCAGAACACACAGAGAAGCGCACACTTATGAAGCGACAGATTACGAAAGCTTTCAGAAGACCGTGGAAGAAAAACCGGGCTTTGTGAAAGCGATGTGGTGCGGCTGCAGAGAATGTGAGGATAAGATTAAAGAAGACGTACAGGCAACCTCCAGATGTATTCCTTTTGAGCAGGAAAATCTGTCTGATAAGTGTGTTGTCTGCGGAAAACCGGCCAAAAAAATGGTTTACTGGGGGCGTGCATATTAATTATGAAGCTTGAAGTTCCGAAAAAGGTACAGAGGATTATCAGGACTTTGCAGGAACAGGGATATGATGCTTATGCGGTAGGAGGCTGTGTTCGTGACAGCCTCCTTGACCGTTCTCCCGCAGATTGGGATATTACCACTTCTGCAAAGCCTATGGAAGTAAAGGAAATTTTCAAAAGAACCGTGGACACGGGCCTGCAGCATGGAACTGTAACCGTGCTTATGGAAAAGGAAGGCTTTGAGGTTACCACTTACCGGATTGACGGGGAGTATGAAGACAGCCGCCACCCCAAGGAAGTGATTTTCACGGGAAATCTGGAAGAGGATTTAAAACGCAGAGATTTTACCATCAACGCTATGGCGTACAATGATGAAACGGGTCTGGTGGATGTGTTTGGCGGAATCCGGGATCTGGAGAGCCAAATTGTCCGGTGTGTGGGAAATCCACGGGAGAGATTTACAGAAGACGCCCTGCGGATTTTAAGAGCCGTACGGTTTTCTGCACAGCTTGGATTTGCCATAGAAAAAGATACTGCATATTGGGCAAAGGCGCTTGCACCTACCCTGGAGAAAATCAGTGCGGAACGGATACAGACAGAACTGGTGAAGCTTTTGGTCTCCGCTCATCCCCAGTATCTGAAAACTGCGTGGGAACTGGGAATCACCCAAATTGTGCTGCCGGAGTTTGATGCCATGATGGAAACCCCTCAGAATACACCGCACCACTGTTACAGCGTAGGGGAACATACCTTAAAGGCGCTGGAATACACAGAAGCGGACAAGGTGCAGCGGCTGGCTGTACTGTTTCACGATATGGGAAAACCGGCCATGCGGACCACAGACGAGCAGGGTCTTGACCATTTCCATGGACATCCCAAAGTAAGCGCAGAACTGGCGAGAAAAATCCTGCGCAGGCTGCGGTTCGACAATGATACCATTCGAAAGGTGACGGAGCTGGTATCCTGGCATGAATGTCCATGGGAGTGTACGCCAAGGTCTCTTAGACGGGCTTTGAGCAAAATGGATGCAGAGCTGTTTCCCGTACTTTTGAAAATCCGCAGGGCGGATGTGCTGGCTCAGAGCGAATACCGCAGAGAGGAAAAGCTGGAAAGACTGGAAGAGAGCCGCAGGCTCTATGAAGAAATCCAGAGAAAGCAGGAGTGCATTTCCGTAAAGATGTTGGCAGTGTCCGGAAAAGACCTGATTGCCGCAGGCATGAAGCCGGGAAAAGAAATAGGAGATACCTTAAATGCCTTTCTGGAACTGGTTCTGGAAGACCCGGAGAAAAATACAAAAGAATATCTGCTCTCAAAGGTAAGAGAATCCTTGTGAACACGGCTTCTAACCCCCAGGTTTCGTGCATAGAATGAAAAGAGCGCGAAGCAAGAATAAAAGGGGGAGAAGCGAGTGTATGACCGTGGATTAAGTGTCTTAGAGCAATACGGCCTGGAGTCCAATGCCGTGTACCGCACAAGAGGAGCCCTTGTCTGTGAAACAGGACAGGGAAGAGTGCTGATAAAAGAGTTTGGCGGTACACCCAGAAAATTGGAATGCCAGGCTCTTCTTTTGTCCGATATTTCCGGGAAAAGCCAGGTGCTGACAGACGAAATTCTGCCCAATCTGGAAGGCGGCTATATGTCTTTGGACAAGGAGAATGTGCCGTATATTGTGAAGCGGTGGTATGAGGGGAGAGAGTGTGATACCAGATGTGAAGAGGACATCTGTACCGGGGCGGCTGCTCTGGCAAGTTTACATAAAGTAATGAAAATGCCGGTGCAGGAGCATTATGTCCGGGAATCCCTGTCCCAGGAATACAGAAGGCACAATGCGGAACTTCGCAAAATCAGAAAATTTGTGTCCGCCAAGAAAAAAAAGAATGATTTTGAACTGCAGTTTCTGGACAGTATCCAGTGCTTTCTGCAGCATGGAGAGACAGCCCTTGACAGGCTGGAGTCCTCCGGATATGAGAAACTGCGTGAGCATGCTTTGGGGGAGGGTACGGTCTGCCACGGGGAATATAATCAGCATAACGTCTGGATTTTAAAAGACCATGAACATGCGGCAGTGACGAATTTTGATAAATGGAGCTTCGATGTACAGGTAGCAGACTTATATCAGTTTATGAGGAAAATTATGGAAAAATATGACTGGGACAGAAAACTGGGGGAAAAGCTTCTGGAGACGTATGAAGAAATCCGCCCGCTTTCTAAAGAGGAGAGAGAATATCTGTCCATTCGTTTTTCCTATCCGGAGAAATACTGGAAATTGGCTAATTATTATTACACGCACAATAAGGCGTGGATTTCGGAAAAAAATGTGGAAAAATTAAAGAAAATCACGTCACAACACGACAAATGGCGAAATTTTTCAGAAAAAACAGGGATGTAAATGTGACAAATGCCTGTGCAGTATTTGAATTTTGACCTATGATAGTGTATAATAACCACAAAAAGAATTGCGCGGCAAAAGAAAGCTGCACAGGGAGGTAATAGAGATGGACTACAAAAAACTTTATGAAGAGTGGCTTGCCAATCCGTATTTTGACGAAAATACAAAAGCAGAACTGAAAGCCATTGAAAAGGATGAAAATGAGATTAAAGAACGTTTTTATAAAGATCTGGAGTTTGGTACAGCCGGTTTGCGCGGTGTCATTGGTGCAGGTACAAACCGTATGAATATTTACACGGTGAGAAAGACAACACAGGGACTGGCAAATTATATTGCAGCCGTGGGCGGACAGGCCAAGGGCGTTGCCATTGCCCATGATTCCCGCCGTATGTCACCGGAGTTTGCAAAAGAAGCAGCCCTCTGCCTGGCAGCCAATGGCGTGAAAGCTTATATTTTTGATTCGTTAAGACCCACACCGGAACTGTCTTTTGCTGTGCGCAAATTAGGATGTATTGCAGGTATTAACATCACTGCAAGCCATAACCCGCCGGAATACAACGGCTATAAAGTATACTGGGAAGACGGCGCACAGATTACACCGCCTCATGACTCCGGTATTATGGGAGAAGTGCAGAAAGTAACAGATTATAATACCGTGAAAACCATGGACGAAGAAGCTGCAAAGGCAGCAGGACTTTTCGTAGTCATCGGACAGGAAATTGACGATGCTTACATGGAAGAGTTAAAGAGCCAGGTGATTCATATGGACGCTATCAAAGCCATGGCAAAAGAACTGAAAATTGTGTACAGCCCTCTGCACGGCACAGGAAATATTCCTGCAAGACGTGTATTAAAAGAGCTGGGATTTGAACATGTCTATGTGGTAAAAGAGCAGGAACTGCCTGACGGAGAATTCCCTACTGTCAGCTATCCCAACCCGGAAGCAGACGAAGCCTTTGACCTGGGTCTGAAACTGGCCAAAGAAGTGGACGCAGACCTGGTACTGGCAACCGATCCTGACGCAGACCGTCTGGGTGTCCGTGTAAAAGACAGCAAGACAGGGGAATACCACACCCTGACCGGAAATATGTCCGGCTGTCTGCTGGCCGATTATGAAATCGGACAGAGAAAAGCGGTAAACGGCACACTTCCGGCTGACGGCGCAATGATTTCCACCATTGTTACCACCAATATGGCCGCTGCCATTGCAAAACATTACGGCGTGAAATTTATCGAAGTACTGACCGGATTTAAGTACATCGGACAGCAGATTCTGGGCTTTGAGACCAAAGGGGAGGGGACTTACCTGTTTGGCTTTGAGGAAAGCTACGGCTGCCTTATCGGTACCCATGCAAGAGATAAAGACGCTATTGTGGCTACTATGGCTTTGTGCGAAGCAGCCGCTTACTATAAAACCAAAAACATGACTCTTTGGGACGCCATGATTGAAATGTATGAAAAATACGGTTACTATAAAGACGACATTCAGTCCATTACCTTAAAAGGCATCGAAGGACTGGAAAAGATTCAGACCATCCTGGAAAACCTGAGAAAGAACCCGCCGGCAGAGATTGGTGATTACAAGGTGCTTTCCGCAAGAGATTACAAGGCAGACACTATTGTGGATATGGAAACAAAGGAAGTGAAGGCAACCGGTCTTCCAAACTCCAATGTGCTGTATTATGACTTAAATGATGATGCCTGGGTTTGCGTTCGTCCTTCCGGTACGGAACCGAAAATTAAGATTTATTACGGTATCAAAGGCACTTCTTTAGAGGATGCAGATGCAAAATCCGCAGCACTTGGAAACGAAGTGAAAGAACTGATTGACAAAATGATGTAAATACCGTAAATGTCCTGTGAAGAACACGGTAATATGCTTGACAAACCTGTAGAAACAAGGTATAAATATCTGTAGACCGCGCGAATAGGCGGTAACTATAAGAGATTATCAGAAGCAGGATAGGCCGCCACGGCAGGCTTTTTCTGCAAGGCTAAATTATTTAGGAGGAAATACTCATGAACAGAACAGAATTAGTTGCTGCTATGGCAGAAAAATCACAGTTATCTAAAAAAGATGCAGAATCAGCTTTAAAGGCTTTCATTGATGTTGTATCAGAAGAAATGCAGAAAGGTGAAAAAATCCAGTTAGTTGGATTCGGTACTTTTGAAGTTTCTGAAAGAGCAGCAAGAGAAGGAAGAAATCCTCAGACAGGTGAAACAATGACAATTGCAGCATCTAAATCTCCAAAGTTCAAAGCAGGAAAAGCTTTAAAAGATTTAGTAAACGCATAAGCAACTTATTTATTTTAGGCAAGGAAAGCTGTTGCATTTCAGGATGTGACAGCTTCTTTTCATTTGCGTACAGGAAATGAAAAGAAGGCTCTTGGTAAAGGAGTGAGAGTATGAGACTTGACAAATATTTGAAAGTATCCCGTCTGATTAAGCGCAGAACCGTAGCCAACGAGGCCTGCGACGCGGGAAGGGTACTGATTAACGACAAACCTGCCAAGGCGTCGGCTCAGGTAAAGGCAGGAGATATTCTGGAAATCCGCTTTGGAAGCAAAAACGTCCGGGTAGAAGTGCTGGACGTACAGGAAACAGTGAAGAAAGAGGCTGCTGCAGAGTTGTTTCAATATCTCTAAGAGAGGGCAGGTATATCTGTCTTGCTTTTCCCATATAATGGTTCAGGAAGAAGTGTATGGGGGAAGTCGGTTTTGGAAGAAAAACAGCGAAAAGCAGTTCATAAAATCCAGCTTACAGACAGAAATACAGGGAGTGTCACAGGGGTGAAGGATGTAAATTCTTTTGACGAAAAGGAAATCAGTCTGGTAACCGAGGCAGGAGTACTTACTGTGAAAGGTGAAGACCTCCATGTGACCAGGCTGGATTTGGAAAAACAGGAGGTAGACCTTGCAGGCCGGGTGGACAGTCTGCTGTACAGCCAGGGCACTGCAAAGATGAAGGGCGGAGAAGGTATGCTGAAAAGGCTTCTGGGATAAACCGTGAGCGCCTATATGCATGAGGAACTGCTTTTCTTCTGCCGGGCTTTCTGGGCCGGAGCCTGCCTGGCTGCAGGCTATGACCTCCTTCGTATTTTTCGCAGGCTGGTGTCCCACAGCCCCTTTTTGACCGGTGCGGAGGACATTTTGTACTGGTGCTGTGCCGGGATTTATCTTTTTGGTATGATTTACAGGGAAAATGACGGTGTGATTCGGACGTATGCCCTTCTGGCCGTGTTCCTTGGCGGCTTTGTCTTCCATGCAGGTCCCGGAAGCGTTCTGGTGACCTGGCTGCCAAAAGTGCTCCGAAAGATTTTTCATTTTCTGGGAGTTCTTATAAACCCCTTGAGAAAGTGGAGAAAAAGGTTGAAATTTTTATGGGATAGAGTTAAAATCTCTCTATATGAAGCAAAAGTTATGCAGAAAATCAGGAAATGGAAAAATGAAAAAAAGAAAAAAAAGAATGAACCAGAACGGAATCGCGATGCTTAGTATTACTTTTGTAGTCGGTGTCCTGTTTATTGCCATGATGACCATGAGCCTGAATCTGCAGCAGCAGATTTCGGACTGTAAGACAGAAATGAAAGAAGTGCAGAGCCAGATTGACGAGGAAAACGAGCGTACAAAGGAAATTGATGAGACAAAAGAGCGTATGGACACGGATGAGTATGTGGCAGAGGTAGCCAGAGAAAAGCTGGGTCTTGTGAAAGACAACGAAATTGTATTTAAAGAAGAGGAAAAGTAGAAAACAAAAGACGGATTTTGTCTGAAAGTTTTCCGGACGGGAAGACGGTTTTTGACAAAGTTTGAAAACAAAAGCATCTATAATACTCCATGGATAGCGGTTGCTTATGCAGGGAGGGAACGAGATGCAGGAATGGATAATTGCCATGCTCGTAATCAGCGTACTGCTTATATTACGGGACATGGCAAAAACTATTTTTTCAGAGATGAAGAAAAGTGCGGCAACTCTGGCTTATGACCAGCACCCGCAAAAAGAAAAAATGCAGCGCTATGCAGATTCTTTTCAAAAGCTGGCGGACAGCTTCTATGGTCTGCCTTACCGGAAAGATTATCTCTCCAGTTCAGAGGTCGACGCCATGGTGACAGAGGTACAGGAAGGGCTGTGCCGCAGGTGTCATCTGCACCAGACTTGCTGGATTCAACATTCTGTCCAGTCCTATCAGAGCGTTTATCATCTGATTCGCGTCCTGGAAGAAAATGACGAGGAAGAGTTCCGAAAGGCCAAGGCGGATTTGATGGAGGTCTGTATCAGCCAGGGAAAACTGGTGCAGGAACTGCAGAGAATGGTAGAACGGGAGAGGCAGAATCTTATCTGGAATAACAAGCTTCTGGAGAACCGTGTGGCTGTGGCAGAGCAGCTTTCTGAGATGGCGCAGCTGATGAAGAGCCTTTCCAGAGATTTATTTGATGTGGCAGAGGTGGACGTGCAGTTTCGGGAAGAATTTGCCAGAAGACTGAAGAAGAAACATATTCTGGTGCGGAACGTGTGGAGCCTGGACCTGCCGGACGGAAAAGTTCGGTACTATGCGGAATTAAAGACAAAAGGCGGCTGCATTTCATCAGGAGAGGCGGCGGCCGTTCTCTCCGGCATGTGCGGCAGCCGCATGGTTGCCAGGGCGGAGGGGAAAACCCTCATTAACAGGGACTTTGCCATTATGGGATTTGCAGAGGAAGTCAATTTCAAAATGCTCTACGGGGCTGTGAAGATAACCAAGGAAAAAGAAACCATTTCCGGAGACAATTATACCTGTGCCACGGAGGAGAACGGGCAGTTTTTCATGTGTCTTTCTGACGGTATGGGTTCCGGGATTGAGGCGTGCCGGGAGAGTGAGAGTATTGTGGATACTCTGGAGCAGTTGGTAGAAGCGGGATTTTCCGGAGAGACGGCGGCAAAAATGGTAAATTCAGTACTGAATCTGAAAAGCCGCAACGGCAGATTTTCTACTGTGGATATTTCCATGGTGGATTTGTATTCCGGTGTGTGCCATTTTCTCAAAGCAGGAGCGGCAACCACATTTATTAAGCGGGACCACTGGGTAGAAGCCATTTCCTCTACCAGTCTGGCTCTGGGGCTGGTGCAGCAGGCAGACTTTGAATCCTCGGCCAAGAAGCTGTATGAGGGGGATTTTCTGATTATGGTGACAGACGGAGTGCTGGATGCGCTGCCGCCGGAAGAACCGGAGGAACTGATGAAAGAAATTATTCTCCAGACTCGTGCAAGTGCAGCGCAGGAACTGGGCAGAGGGATTCTGGAACGGGTGCTTACATACAGCGAATACAGAGCTACAGACGATATGACGGTTCTTACGGCAGGACTATGGAGGAAGTAAGAATAAAATGAACATGGAAGAAAAGGTGTTTTCCTATATAGAGAAATACAACATGATAGAAACGGGCAGCCAGGTCATAGTCGGAATTTCCGGTGGTGCGGATTCGGTATGCCTGTTGTTTTTATTAAAGAAGTATCAGAAAAGACGGGAATTTTCCCTTTGTGCCCTGCATGTCAATCATGGAATTCGGGGAGGGGAAGCCCTGCGGGACCAGAACTTCTCAGAAAAAATCTGCGAAGAACTCCAGGTACCTTTCCGGGTATATGCTGCAGATGTACCCCGTATGGCTGCCGAAAAGAAGCTGTCCTTAGAAGAAGCGGGAAGAGAGGCCAGAAGAACAGCATTTGAGAAATTGGCAGGGGAATACGGGAAGCCGCAAGGGGGGAGCGGAGGAAAAAAGGTACAGATTGCTCTGGCACACCATGAAAATGACAATGCGGAAACCGTGCTTCACAATCTGATACGCGGCACAGGTGCAGCGGGGCTTGGGGGAATCCGCCCCGTATGGGACACGGATACAGAGCAGGGGAGCCTGTGGTATATCCGACCTCTTCTGGAGGTTTCCAGAAATGAAATTGAAGAATTTTTAAGAGCACAGCAGATTACCTGGATGACAGACAGTACCAATTTGGAAACGGAATATACCCGAAATAAACTTCGCCATCAGGTGATTCCGGTGCTGGAGAGCATGAATCCGGCAGCGGTGCAGCATATCGGGCATACAGCCGGGACTATGCTGCAGATAGAAGAATATCTGCAAAGCCAGGCGCACATACTGTATAAAGCCCATGTAGAACCGGAAAAGAACGGATATGGTATCCGCAAAGAACTTTTCGGGGAAAAAGAATTGATGCAGTCTTATGTGGTGAGGGAAGTATTGTCCCGGGCTGCGGGGGGAAGAAAGAATCTTACGTCCACACATATTCAGGAGGTGCTGGATTTGGCCAAGGGGCGCACCGGTACTTCCCTGTCTCTGCCCGGCGGGCTTTTGGCCCGTCAGGTCTACGGAGATGTTCATATCATTTATGGGAACGAGAGGGAAAAAACGCTCTGTGAAATGGAATTTCAGATACTGCCCTGGGAAAAGGGGCAAATTGAGGAAAAAACATATACGAAATGGTTTGATTATGATAGAATAAGGAGTAGTCTGGAAATCAGACACCGGAAAACCGGTGATTTTCTTACTGTAAATGCGCAGGGGGGAAGAAAAAAGCTGAAGGACTATTTTATTGACTGTAAGATTCCAAGAGAGAAGAGAGAAGAACTCACTCTTCTGGCAGACGGTTCCCATATTCTGTGGATTGTGGGATACCGCATAAGCGAATATTATAAAGTTACCAGTCAGACAAAACAAGTATTAAAAGTACAGGTAAAAGGAGTAAACGAAGATGAGTGAAAAAATTCGTCAGTTATTAAGCGAAGAGGAAGTAGACCGTAAAATCCGTGAAATCGGAGAGCAAATCAGCAAAGATTACGAAGGAAAATGCGTACATCTGATTTGTGTGTTAAAGGGAGGCGTATTCTTTACATGTGAACTGGCCAAGAGAATTACAGTGCCGGTAAGCATGGATTTTATGTCTGTGTCCAGCTATGGAGACGATACCAGTTCCAGCGGTGTGGTCCGCATTGTAAAGGATTTGGATGAAACCATTGAAGGAAAAGATGTGCTGATTGTGGAGGACATTATTGACTCCGGACGTACGCTTAGCCATCTCATAGAAATTCTCAAACAGAGAAATCCCAAGAGCCTGCGTCTGTGTACCCTTCTGGATAAGCCGGAACGCAGAGTAAAAGATGTGAAGGTGGATTATGTGTGCTTCAATATCCCGGATGAATTTGTGGTAGGATATGGACTGGATTATGCACAGAAATACAGAAACCTGCCTTACATCGGAGTGGTAGAACTGTAAGCTTTCAGAAAGGAGAACAACAAGGTGGAGAGACAGTCAAGAAGCTGGATAATGCCTGTGGTGTTTTTGACCCTGCTCCTGTGTATCGGCGGAGGCCTTATCAGCCGGTTTACCCAGAGAAATGATTATTCTCTGGAGGAATTAAACCAGGCGATGGAAAAGAATCAGGTGACAGAGGTTTATATACGGCCCAACAGAGAGGTGCCCACAGGTAAAATACTGGTGCGCCTGAAAACAGGAGAGGAAAAAGAATTTACGGCGCTGGATGTAAAAGAAATACAGGAAATGGTGGAAAAGTCCGGGGAGGATATTTCTGTGAAGGTGGGAGATGTACCTGGAGACAATACCCTTCTGACGTCTATTTTGTCCCTTGGACTTACAGGCGTGATGCTGTTCTTCCTCTTTGGCATGATGAACCGGCAGATGTCCGGAGGCGGAAGCAATGCCAAGATGATGAATTTCGGAAAAAGCCGTGCCAGAATGTCTACGGATGAGGATAAGAAGGTAACCTTTAAAGACGTGGCAGGACTGCAGGAAGAAAAAGAGGAGCTGGAAGAAATCGTAGATTTCTTAAAAGAACCCCAGAAATATGTGAAGGTAGGAGCCAGAATTCCCAAAGGCGTACTTCTGGTGGGCCCTCCGGGAACCGGTAAAACCCTTCTGGCAAAAGCCGTGGCAGGAGAAGCCGGGGTACCGTTTTTCTCAATTTCCGGTTCTGACTTTGTGGAAATGTTCGTTGGTGTGGGCGCTTCCAGAGTCCGGGACTTATTTGAAGAAGCCAAGAAAAATGCTCCCTGTATTATTTTTATTGACGAAATTGACGCTGTGGCCAGACGAAGAGGTACAGGTATGGGAGGCGGACATGACGAGAGAGAACAGACTTTAAACCAGCTTTTGGTAGAAATGGATGGATTTGGAGTCAATGAAGGTATTATTGTCATGTCAGCGACCAACCGTGTGGATATTTTAGACCCTGCGATTCTGCGTCCGGGCCGTTTTGACCGTAAGGTAGGGGTAGGCAGACCGGATATCAAGGGAAGAGAAGAAATTCTCAAGGTGCATGCTGCCAAGAAACCTTTAGGGGAAGACGTAGACCTGGAAGAAGTGGCGAGAACCACAGCCGGTTATACAGGTGCGGATTTGGAGAACCTGATGAATGAGGCAGCGATTCTCACGGCAAAGGACGGCAGATATTTTATTAATCAGAACGATATTCGCCAGGCTTTTATCAAGACCGGAATCGGTGCGGAGAAAAAGAGCCGGGTTATTTCCGAGAAAGAAAAGAAGATTACTGCTTACCATGAGGCAGGTCATGCCATTTTATTCCATGTGCTGCCGGAAATGGAGCCGGTGCATACCATTTCCATTATTCCTACAGGCATGGGAGCTGCCGGTTATACCATGCCGCTGCCGGGAAAAGATGAAATGTTTAACAGCAAAAATAAAATGCTGGAGAATATTGTGGTATCTCTGGGCGGACGAATTGCAGAAGAGTTGATTTTCGGTGACATCACAACCGGGGCTTCACAGGACATTAAGCAGGCCAGCCAGATGGCCAGAGCCATGGTGACACAGTACGGGATGTCCGAGAAAGTGGGCATGATCCACTATGGAAGTGATGAAGATGAAGTTTTCATTGGAAGAGATTTGGCACACACCAGAAATTATGCGGAGGAAACAGCTTCTCTCATTGACAGTGAAGTGAAACGTATTATTGACGAATCTTATGCAAAGGCAAAGAAGATTCTGCAGGAGCATGAAGATGTATTGCATAAGTGTGCAGAACTTTTAATCGAGAAGGAAAAAATCGGCAGGGAAGAGTTTGAAGCCTTGTTTTAGACGGGTTTTGTGCAGGATACTGGGAAAAATAAAAAATGAAAAGAACCGGTTATGTTGAAATTGGTCAAAAAAAACTTTCAAAAAAATAGAAGATTGTGCAGACTTTTTCAGGCCTCCATGGTATTATAATAACTGTAAAAACCCCCCAATACATTATATAGTTTTTGCTACACCCCATAAGAAGAAATACCTTCTCCAAAAACGCCAGTCGAAAGATTGGCGTTTTTACTTTATCCGGAAAAGTTGTGAAAAGATGATGTTTTCGGGAAAAAGTAGTTGTATATGCAGATTGGGTGGGATAAAATAAAAGCATGACAGAAATTCGGCAAATCAGGAAATATTTCTGTGCTTTGCGCGAGAATAGAGAGGATTCAGTATGGATTACAATAATCTGGCAGAAACAAAAAGGATTCAGGAATATGTGGCAAATATGCGCTCGGCTTTTCATAAACGTGCCGTGTTCAGCGATGAAACGGAAAATTACCGGACGCCGGCAGAACCGGAACCGGGAGATACGGTGAATATCCGTATCCGGACAAAGGAGAAGAACGTAGATGCCGTTTATCTGGTATCAGGAGAAAAAAAACAGCAGATGAAGCTGATAAATACAAAAGACGGTTTTGATTATTACGGAACAGACGTAGAACTGCAGAACGAATCAATCCGTTATTTTTTTGAGATTATTTCCGGAAAAATCCACTGCTATTATAACCAGGCAGGGATTACCAGGGAGATAGATGAGCATTATTCCTTCGGGATTGTGCCGGGATTTCAAACGCCGGACTGGGCCAAGGGAGCCGTCATGTATCAGATTTTTACAGACCGGTTCTGTAACGGCGATCCGTCCAATGATGTGGTAACCGGAGAGTATTGTTATATTAATGAAAAAGTACAGAAGATAGAAGACTGGAACCGTCCGCCCCAGGCTATGGACGTCAGGGACTTTTATGGAGGGGATTTGCAGGGGGTCATGGATAAACTGGACTATCTCCAGGATTTGGGCGTGGAGGTTATTTATTTCAACCCGCTGTTTGTATCCCCCTCCAATCACAAATATGACATTCAGGATTATGACTACATTGACCCTCATTATGGGAAAATTGTCCATGATGGAGGTGAGGTGCTGGCAGACTGGGATAAGGACAATTCCCATGCTTCCCGTTATATCTGCCGTGTGACCGGAAAGGATAATCTGGAAGCCAGCAATGCCTTCTTCGCAGAAGTGGTGGAAGAAATTCATAAAAGAGGAATGAAGGTAATTTTAGACGGTGTGTTCAATCACTGTGGTTCCTTTAATAAGTGGCTGGACAGAGAGCGGATTTACGAAAACCAGCAGGGGTATGAAAAGGGGGCCTATGTGTCCGCGGACAGCCCGTACCGCTCCTTTTTCCGCTTCAACAATCCCAATGGCTGGCCTTATAATCAGGATTACGACGGGTGGTGGGGACATGCTACCCTGCCTAAGCTGAATTATGAGGAATCAAAGGAATTGTATGATTACATTATGCATATAGGAAGAAAATGGGTTTCCCCGCCTTATAATGCAGATGGCTGGCGTCTGGATGTGGCGGCTGATTTGGGACACAGTGACGCGTACAATCATCAGTTCTGGCGGGATTTCCGAAAAAATGTAAAGGAAGCAAATCCCAATGCCATTATTCTGGCAGAGCATTACGGAGATGCAAGGCCCTGGCTGGAAGGAGACCAGTGGGATACCGTCATGAATTATGACGCCTTTATGGAGCCGGTGACCTGGTTCCTCACCGGAATGGAGAAGCACAGCGACGAATACAATGAGGGCATGTATGGAAACAGTGACAGCTTTATCGGGGCAATGAAGTATCATATGGCCAGCTTCTATGGGCCGTCTCTCATGACAGCTATGAATGAGCTTTCCAATCATGACCATTCCAGATTTCTGACCAGAACCAACTTTAAAGTAGGACGCGTGGGAACTCTGGGAAGTGAGGCGGCGGAAACAGGCGTGAATAAAGCGGTTTTCCGGGAAGCAGTTGCCATCCAGATGACCTGGCCGGGAGCACCCACCATTTATTACGGCGACGAGGCGGGCTTGTGCGGCTTTACAGACCCGGATAACAGGAGAACGTATCCCTGGGGCCGGGAGGATAAGGAACTGATTGCTTATCACAAAGAAATGATAAAGATTCACAAGGAAAACCGGGAATTGATTACAGGATCCCTGCGGTTTCTGGCAAATGATTATCAGCAGTTAAGCTACGGAAGATTTACAGAAAAGGAAAAAATGGTGGTTACGCTGAATAACACCAGTGAGACGAAAATGGTGGAACTGACCGTATGGGAGTTGGGGATTCCGAGAACCAGAACGGTGAAATTCCGACAGCTTATGGTAACCGGAGACTTTGGGTACAGTTCGGTGAAAAAAATTCACGAGTGCAGGGCCGGTGTGCTGCATCTCGAGGTGCCGGCACATGGGGCTATCCTGGTGAAGTGTGTGCTGGAGTAGAAAATTGGAAAATAGGACGAAAAACCTTTGAAATCAGGGGCTGCAAAGAATATTTGCACAGGAATTTTTGCAATGTAAAAGGCCTTTGATAGACACGATTCATTTTCTTCAATAGAATTTCCGTAAAGGGAGGCGAACTATCATGACACTTGGAAAGAATATTCAAAAAATAAGAAAGGAGGCACATCTGTCCCAGGAAAGTTTTGCAGAGATGCTTCACGTCTCAAGGCAGACCATCTCGAATTAGGAGAATTCAAAAAGTTATCCGGATTTGGAAACCATAGTAAAGATTAGTGATAGTTTTCACATTTCCTTGGATATTTTATTGAAGGAGGATTTGGTTATGGTAAAAACATTTGATAGCGAAGTAAAGAGTACCAGAAAATATGCAAAGGCGCTGACGATAATAGCGAGTGCTTTTGCATTGCTGGTTGGAAGTTTTGTGATTTATTCATGCGTGTATTTCCATACAAAAAGTAAATTGGAGGGGAATTTCGCGGAACAGTTACAGGAAAATGACTTCTATAAAAACAGAGACGGATACTATTCTATGAATTATGCGGATGGAGTGGTGTATAGTGTTCCCAATCAATCTATGCCAGGACTGTTGGATTTTACTTTGAACTTTCATCTGAGCAATTTGTATTGCGATATGGAACTTGAAGATACTTATGTGGAAATTATGTGGAGAGACAGTCATGAGTTTTCTGCTTCGGCCATTACAAAAAAAGATAATAAAGTAGTAGGAAGCACATCCGGATTTACAGAAAGTGATTTTGCGGATGCGAAGAAGTTGGGAGAGGAACTGGGTGTTTCAGAAGAAAAAATGAGTGAAATCATTGAAAAAGGAAATGAATTGTACGAAGATTTTTATGGGAAGCAGTAGTACGTTTCCATGACAGGATGTACAACTTTGTACAAGATTTTGAAGCACATCATCAAAGTGCCGCAGACCAGAATCGAACTGGTACGGGAGTATAAGTCCCGCAGGATTTTAAGTCCTGTGCGTCTGCCTGTTCCGCCACTGCGGCATTTTGTGTCTTTTTGAAACACAATGGGCGATGGTGGATTCGAACCACCGAAGGCGTTGCCAGCAGATTTACAGTCTGTCCCCTTTGGCCACTCGGGAAATCGCCCATGTCATATTGTCTTTGACCATTTCAAATTATATCACACATCAATGAAAATGCAAGTATTTTTTAAGATTTTTTGTCAGGAAAGCGGTGGTTTTTCACCTGGTCATAAACAAGGGAGGCAATGGTTTCCGGCCTTTCTTCCATACCGTCTTCTATCCAATGCATAAAAAGGTTATAGAGTGCGCCGGAATAGTAATAAAGCCGGTATTTGTCCAAAGAGGTGCTTTGCTGGGCGGCGGTAACGGAAATCATGTATAAATCCAGTCCTTTCAGCAGAATCTCAGCTCGATTGGCTTTTTTCAGACAGAGGACATAGTCCTTGTATTTCTGCAGATATTTGAGGCTGTATAGGATATGTTCATAACTTTGAAAATCAGAGAGAAAGGAAGGACCCTGCAGTTCCTCGGCATATTCTTTGACAATACGGTACATGTAGTCCATGAGGATGTCGTCCTTGCATTTGTAATGGCGATAGTAGGACATGCGGGATACCCCGGCGCGGCTGGTCAGGTCTGTAATGCTGATAGAGTTGTAATCCTGGGTCTGCATAAGCTGGAGCAGTGCGTCCATAATGCAGTTTTTGGTAAATTCCTTCGAGGCAGATGTGGTTTTCATGAACAAAAACTCCTTTTTGTAACAGTTTAAAGGCTGCATGTTGTTTTAGAAGAGATTTAGTGTTACAATCGTAACATTATCTTATAGAAAGAATAACAAAAATTTGCGAAGAAAGCAAGAAAGGCTGGAGAAAATGAAATTTGGAATTGTCAGCGACAGCTCCTGTGATTTGGTGGAGCGTTATACAGAAGAAGAAAAGGTCTCAATTGTGCCTTTTTATGTATCCTTTGACGGGGAGCATTATTTGAAAGAAGGAAAAGAAGCAAAGATTACAGATTTTTATCAGAAGATGGCCGATAATCCGGACTGCTATCCTAAAACCTCCATGCCTTCTGTGCAAGATTATATGGAGGTTTTCCGCCCGTTTGCAGAGCAGGGACTTCCTGTGCTGTGCATTTGTCTGACGCAGACATTCAGCGGTTCTATGCAGGCGGCAGTCAATGCAAAAGCAGAGTTGGAAGAGGAATTTCCGGAAGCCAGAATTGAGATATTGGATTCCCAGCTTGTGACTGGACTTCAGGGACTTTTGGTAAAAGAGGCCGTGGGTCTTAGAAATGCAGAGGCGGAGTTGGACGAGGCCTTAGAGAAATTAAAGGAAATCCGTAGTACAGGGCATATCTTTTTTACGACAAAAGACCTGAAATATCTGGAGCATGGCGGCAGAATCGGAAAAGCGGCATGTCTGGCGGGAAGTATGCTGAATATTAAGCCTATTCTCCATTTCTGTGATGCAGAACTGGGTTCTACAGAGCTTTGCAGAGGGAGGAAAAAATCTCTGCATAAAATTATAGAAAAATTTCTTGCCTATGTGGAAAGCAACAAAATTTCCCTGGAGGACTATAATCTGATAACCGGGGAGGGGCTGGCTGTTGAGGAATACCAGATATTTAAGGACGAACTGAAATCAGCCCTTTGGGAACACGGCTGCAAAATGGAGTCCTGGGAAGAAATACAGATTGGAGCCACCATTGGCGTACATACGGGGCCGTATCCGCTGGGCGTGGGGATTTTAAAGAAATGTAAGAGGGAAAATTGAGTCAGAAATATTTTTTGAGCAGGCAAAAGGTTGTGCTGAAACCACCACTTTTTGCCTGCTTTCTTTGTGAGCTTCATCTATTGGAAGGTTATCTCCGATACCGGTTAAAGCAGGAGAAGATTTCCTGCCGTCTGGGCATGGCCAGTCCGCAGGGGGTATAGGAACTGCTGCAAATTCCTGCCAGACCTTCTTTCTCCAGTTTGTCCTCCAAAAGGCGGATAACCTGGGAAACGGTTTTCTTGTTGTCAATGAGATGTTCTCTGGCGTATTTCAGCAGTTGTGCCAGTGCAGCAGTCTGTTCAGAATCTGCAAGCTGCTCGATATAGCGCAAATCTACCGTTTCTTTTCCTATAGAAAAGGAATCCCTTCCATGTGTTTTCAGCTTCAACTCTTTATAAGAATCTCTTTTGACTGCAGGGGCAGTCATTACTCTTTTGAAATCCGGCATGGAAAAGACCGGGACGGAAGCAGGAGGAAGAGGATAGTCTGCACACAGGTCTTTGACTTTTTTGGTGATGTCCAAAACCTGGTAGCTGTCCATCTGGATAATGGTATCCGCAATGTGGAAGAAAGCCCCGGAACTTCCGGCCACCAGAATGGTGGAGATACCGCATTCTCCGTATAAATCCCGGGCCCGTTCCAGAAACGGCGTAATAGGCTCTTTTTCCCGGCTGATAACCTGCTGCATAAAGGTATCCCGTACCATAAAGTTGGTGGCAGAGGTATCCTCATCCAGAAGCAGCAGTTTTGTACCGGCTTCCATGCCTTCCACAATACCTGCCGCCTGGGAGGTGCTGCCGCTGGCATCTAAGGTGGAGAAGCAGTGGGTGTCCTTTTTGTTCGGCAGGTCGTTGATAAAAAGGGAAATGTCCACATCTTTGATAAACCGTCCGTCTTCAGAACGAAGTTTCAGAGCTGTGTCATCAGTGATAACGTACTCTCTGCCATCTCCGGCAATGTGATTGTAGACTCCTGTTTCCAGGGCGTCCAGCAAAGTGGATTTCCCGTGGTATCCGCCTCCGGCAATGAGCGTAATACCTTTGGGAATCCCCATACCTGCCAGAGTTCCTTTATGGGGAAGGTGCATTTCTACCTGCAGAGAGAGGGGGGAGACAAAGGGAACGCTGTTTTTCATGGGTTTCTGAGAAACGCCGCTTTGTCTCGGGAGCACGGCTCCATTGGCAACAAAGGCCACAAGATTCTGTTTTGCCAGTTCTTTGCGGATAAAACTCTGGTCCTCTGCCAGAAAAATTACTTCTTCTACGGCTTTTTTGTTCAGATTTTTGTAATACAGGGATTTCTGTACACATACCGGAAGAAACTCAAAGAAGATTTTTTCCAGTTCAAAGGCGTTGATGGTTCTTCCATTGGCAGGAAAACCTACTGTAAAGCGGACAACCAGTTCTTTTTGGGAAATCTGGCAGGCTGTGCGGTCTAAGATTTCCTGTCCGCAGTGGGTGGTGGAAATCAGACCGCTTTTTCCCGAGCCTTTGGCTTTAAAGCTATAGCCGGCAATTTGCTCCTCGAACTTGCGGAGAAGATAATCCTGGAGAGCAGTGCGGGTTTCTGCAGAGGCAAAGCAGAAGTCCGGAAATCCGGCGCGGCTTTGGGGAATGCGGATACTGATGTGGGAAGGGGAAGCGAATGGATCGCCCTGCACATGGTCAATGGAAAGCTGATAATCTCTGAAATCATAAACACCCTTCAGGGTTTTGTAAGCAGGATAGCTTTTTCGGTTGATAGACGAAAGCTGCTGCTTTAACTGAGACGAAGTAAACATATAAAAACTCCTTTCGCGGTAGAATACTCTGCTGTATAACAAAAAAACCTTATGTCCTAAGACATAAGGTTTTACGTGCGTTAGAGGATTCGAACCCCCGACCTTTTGGTCCGTAGCCAAACGCTCTATCCAGCTGAGCTAAACGCACATTTGTTAACTGTTTTCCTCAGCAACAAAAATTATTATAAGGGAAGAATAATGAAATGTCAACACTTTTTTCGAAAAATATTTATTTTTTTTCGAGGCAAATATTGTGGAAATTTTATAGAATCTGTAGTACTATAATAATAAAAAAGTAGAAAGCAGAAATTTTCTGACATTAAGGCAAATTTGTAAGTGCATTTAAGGTGAGAAAATGGGAGAAGGAGGAGCGAGCATGGAATATGGACCGAATTGGAGCAGGGTGCAGTTGAAAACAAGCGCAAAAGAAGTCTTTCGGAGAAATTATGGCTCATGTGTTCTTGCAGGTGTGATTTTGTCGCTGCTTTCAGGGGCTGTAAGTATAGTACAGAAGAGGCAGACAGACCAATATTATATCGAATGGGGTGTAGTAATCAGTATCGGTTTGATTGCCCTGCTGGTGGAAATTCTGGTGTTGAATGTTTTCATGGTGGGCGGCTGCCGTTTCTTTGTAGAAAACAGGGATTATAACGCTCCGGTGTCAAAGGTTTTGTTTGGTTTCCAGGGAGGCCATTACGGAAATGTGGTATGGGTGATGTTTCTCATGGGTCTGAAGATTGTTCTCTGGACGCTGCTGTTTATCATTCCGGGAATTATCAAGACCTATGAATATATGATGGTTCCCTACATTCTGGCAGAGCAGCCGGATATTGACCAGGCAGACGCCTTTGCGATTTCCAGACAGTTGATGATGAATCAGAAATTTGATGCTTTTGTGCTGCACCTTTCTTTTATCGGATGGGAATTGCTGGCGGTTTTCACTTGCGGAATTGTGGGGATTTTCTGGTCTATTCCGTATTACTATGCAACGGAAGCAGAACTTTATGCAGTATTGCGAAATGCATGGCTGCAAAGGCAGAATCCGGGTGATGGACAGGGAATGCAGGGGGAGAATTTATAATTTAGAGAATGAAGGATAAAGGGGAGAACGACATGGAACAGGAAGTGAATTTTCGTAGCTCTGTAGGAGGCTACAAAAAAGATGATGTGATTGAATATGTGGAAAATACAAATGAGGAAATTTTCCGCATGAAAAAAGAGAGGGAAGAGGAGGCCGCAGGTTATCAGGCGAGAATCCAGGAACTGGAGGCGCTTTTACGGCAGGAGGAGACCAACAGTTCTCAGTTGGCAGAGGAACAGAGCCGGAAGCTGCAGAGACTGGAAGGGGAGAATCAGAGGCTGCAGGAAGACCTGGACAAGATGGAAGCCAAGTGGAAGAGCGCTTACGAAGAATATGTCCGCACGGATAATGAGAAATGCCTATTAAAGGATAAACTGGCAAGAGAAATTCTCCGTCTGCGGGGTGAAAATCAGACCCTGCGGGAAAAATGGAAGGAAGCAGAGCGCCAGATTGGTTCTCAGGCAGATTATGAAGCGGTTCACAATGCAGTTTCCGAAGTGCAGTATAAGATTGCAGAGTATGTGAATGCAATCAATAAAACGCAGCAAAGTCTGGCAGATACTTATCAGGGGATGAACAGTATTAAGAAAAAACTGGCGGCGAAGATGACCGGAGAAAAAGAAGAAGCAAAATAAAAAAGCAGAACTGTGGCATGAAAGGCAAAGGCGACCTTCATGCGGCAGTTCTGTTTTTTCATGATGTTTGAAGCAGCCTTTACTCAGCCGGAGTCTGGGAAGTGAAGGCTTCGATTGTATGCATAATGAGTTGGAAAGCAATCCGGGCCATTTCCTGAGGGGATTCACCAGTATCGGAATTGAGCCAGGCTTTGATTAAACCAACACAGCCGGTAAGGCAGAAGGCGTAGGAATATTTCAGGGTTTGGATATTATCCGGGAAAGTTGTCTTCAGCACATCAAGGCTGTGTACGGAAATCAGATTTTCCATTCTGTGGATAAAGGCAATATCTCCGTTTGTGCCGAAAAGAGCATTGCAGATGTCCTTGTTTTCAGCCAGAATCCGAAAGATATCTTCTACAAAGGGCAGGCTGTCTTCAGTAAAAGGGCTTACCGGGTGGGCGTGAATGGAGTCCCGGATTTCTATGGTCAGTTCGTCTTCAATGGAATGGAGCAAATCGTAGATGTCTGTATAGTGCAGATAAAAGGTAGAGCGGTTAATATCCACTTCGTTTACCAGTTCTTTTACAGTAATCTCTTTGATGCTTTTTTGCTGCATGAGCTTTGCCAGCCCCAGTTTCAGCTGATTTTTTGTTTTTCTTACACGGCGGTCAGTTTTCTCTGCCATGGTAAATCCCCCTTCTTCTGTAGAATCTTAAAAAAATATAAAATATAGACACAAAGATACTAAGTGTCTAGTAATAGACAAAGTATAGAGCTATTAACGGTTGCCACTTCCTATCTCCTTTAGTATAATGCAACTTGAAAAAATAATCAACACAATATCTATTAAACTATGTTGAGTCTATAATGAGAAAGGAGATAAAACAATGCTCAGGCGAGAATGGAAAAAGCTTTTAAGCAATAAGATGATGCTCATAGTCGTCCTTGCCATTATTGCAATTCCTACTATTTACACAACGCTTTTTCTGGGCTCTATGTGGGACCCCTACGGTAACGTGGATAAGCTGCCGGTGGCGGTGGTGAATGAAGACCAGCCGGTGACTTATGAAGGAGAAACTCTGGACGTAGGAAAACAGATGGTGGACAATTTAAAGGAAGACGGTTCCCTGGATTTCCATTTTACAGATGCAGATACGGCCAGAGAAGGGCTGGAAGACGGTACTTATTATATGGTTATTACCATTCCAGAGAATTTTTCTGCCAATGCGGCAACGCTGACAGACGACAAACCGCAGAAAATGGAATTGAGTTATGACACCAATCCGGGTACAAACTATATTGCTTCCAAGATGAGTGCAACAGCCATGGAAAAAATCGAAAGCAGTATTCGGGAAGAAGTGACAAAGACATATACGGAGGCAGTTTTTGACCAGATTTCGGAAGCGGGAGACGGTATGCAGGAGGCGGCCGATGGTTCCGGAAAATTAAAGGATGGTGCCATAGAACTGGCAGAAGGCAATCAGACCATTACGGACAATCTGAAAACCCTGGCAGACAGTTCCCTGACGTTCCGGGACGGCAGCAAAACCCTGACAGAAGGGCTGAAAACCTATGTAGATGGCGTGAGCACAGTAAACAGCGGGGCAAAAGAGCTGGACAGCGGCGCCGCTTCCTTAAAAGACGGCCTGGACCAGTTAAATGGCCAGCTTCCCACTTTGACAAGCGGTGTTGCCGCACTTTCTGACGGAACGACACAGCTTGCCCAGGGAGCGGAAACTGCAAAGCAGGGAAGTGCTGCTTTGAAAAGCGGTACAGAGCAGGTGGATGACAATCTGCAAACCTTAAATGCCGGACTTTCTACCCTCCAGGCTGCTACTGCAAATCTGCCGGCGCAGACAGCACAGCTGGATGAGGGCGTGGGAAGCGTGCAGGCGGGTACGGAAAGCCTGCAGGCAGGACTGCAGGACCTGCAAAGTGGTGTGGAACAACTGGCGCAGAGTACAGATACAGTCAGCAGCCAGCTTCAGGCAGGCAATACACAGGCGCTTGCTCAAATCCGTGCAGGCGCACAGAGCATGAAGGATAAGGTGGACGCATTTCTGGGAGCCATGGGCGGCGGTCAGACTACAGGTACGGTGCAGACTGCGGATGTGTCCGGAATTCAGAATGAACTGCATGAGATTGCAGGAGGAAAAGACAGCGCAGATGCCGGTGCGGCGGCAGCAGCTCAGGCAGCAGCAGATACCGGCGGGGCAGGCGCTGCAGATGTTTCTTATTTGTATGATTCTCTGAATCAGGCGGTAGAAGCCCAGGATATGGATGCGGTGGCTGCTATTGCAAACGAGGCCATCGCGGCAGCCCAGAGCAATAAAGAGGCAGCGGATGATGCGTCAAACCGTCTTGCGGCAGCAGGCGAAGCGCTGAATAACAGCAGCGCGGCGCTTACGCAGGCAGGAGAAACGCTGGGAAGGGCAGCGGAGACCAATACAGCAGGAACAGGCGCTTTGCAGAGCCAGCTCCAGGAGATGTCAGCAGGACTGCAGCAGATTATTGACGGCACCAATGCAGCAGAGGCTCAGTTGAATGCTGGTGTAAGCTATGGTCTGGGTCAGCTGAAAGAAGGTGTAACCCAGCAGATTCAGCCGGGTATTGCCAAGCTGACAGCAGGAGCCGGAAGCTTAAACCAGGGTACTTCGGCTGTTAAGGCAGGGACTTCTGCTCTGGCAGCTTCTTCGGGTGAACTGACGGAAGGTATTCAGTCGGCGGCAGCAGGAGGACAGCAGTTGAAGACTCAGGGAACGGAGGCATTGAAGTCCGGTGCGGCAGCTTTAGACGATGGATTGGCTGCGCTGCAGAAGGGAAGCCGGGATTTGGATTATGGCGTACAGACCCTGGCAGGAAGCGTTCCTACACTGACCGGAGGTGTGAGCCAGCTTGCAGACGGTTCTTCTCAGTTAAAGGACGGCACTGCTTCCCTGGTACAGGGCACAGACCAGCTGACTGCGAACAACAGCACTTTGTTAAGCGGCAGCAGCCAGTTGGGAGACGGTGCTAAGCAAATCAGTGATGGTGCAAATCTTCTTTATGAAGGCAGTCAGACTCTTGGAAATGGCATGAAACAGATAGAAGAAGGCAGTCAGACTCTGGAAGAGAGCCTGGCAGATGGCGCTGAAACAGTGAAAGATACCAAAATGGGAGAGGACACCGTTGACATGTTTGCTGCTCCGGTGGATATTCACGAGACACAGATTACCACTGTGGAAAACAACGGTCACGCTATGGCGCCTTATATGATGTCTGTGGCTTTGTGGGTTGGCTGCATCGCATTCAGCCTTATGTATCCGCTGACAAAATATTCAGGCAAACTTACCTCCGGTACTGCCTGGTGGGCAAGCAAGGCCTCTGTACTTTATCTGATTGCCATTTTGCAGGCAATCGTTATGGTCTTTATGCTCCATGTGTGTGATGGATTTGAGCCTGTGGAAATGGGCAAAACGCTTGCAGTAGCATGTGTGGCATCCCTGGCCTTTATGTCTGTCATGTATTTCTTTACCAACACCTTTGGCAAGGTGGGAAGCTTCCTGATGTTGGTATTTATGGTCATTCAGCTGGCTGGTTCGGTGGGAACCTATCCGTTGGAACTGTCCGGTTCCTTTGTGCCGTATCTCCATGACTGGGTACCGTTTACCTATACGGTAGAAGCGTTCCGAAGCACGATTTCCGGCGGAGAGAGCATACAGGGAGCCATAGTGTTCCTGGCAGTGATTTTCGTAGTGTTCACAGCGCTGACTATTTTGGAATTCCAGATAAGAACAAAGAAAATCAGAGCGAAGAAGCATACCCTGGATGAGTGGCTGGAAGCGAAAGGCCTGGCATAAAGAGTTTCAAAACAGAAAAATAAGGGATATAGAAAAAAGTAAAATTGTGAAAGGCAGTCAGGTGCGCATCCTTACCTGACTGCCTTTCATGGATTTTGGTGTTTAAAATTTCCCAGGTATTATTTTTTCTGGGATTCCGTATGCCGTTTAATAGCCTGAAAACTTTCTGTGCTGATAACATGCTCAATACGGCAGGCGTCTTCGGCGGCAACCTGGGGGTCCACGCCCAGATGTACCAGCCAGGCGCTTAAAAGCTCATGACGCTCATATATTTTTTCCGCAATAGCGCGTCCGGCTTCTGTCAGTGTGATAAAGCCCTCCCGGTCCACGTTGATGTATCCGTTTACACGGAGATTTTTCATAGCAACGCTGACGCTGGGTTTAGAAAAAGAAAGCTCGTTGGCAATATCTATGGAACGCACCTGAGGTTTTCGTTTTCCGATAACCAGAATGGTCTCCAGGTAGTTTTCGGCGGATTCATGTATTTCCATGTTGTTGCTCCTTCCGTAAAATATACTATTAACAGGATAGCATATTTTGTTTGGGAGTTCAAACAAAAAAACAGATATCGGGAAAAGCAGAGGAAAATCCGGTGGATATATGGAAAGAGAAATTCCTTGCAAAATTTCCCGTGATACTATAAAATGCAGAAGTGATTTTGCAAAAAATGTGAAAGGAGACATGCATGTCAAATAGAAAAACAGAAGTTGTCTGCCCTCTGATTTTTGCTAACCGTATCATAGGCGGGAAGTGGAAAATGAGAATTCTGTGGCATATTATTCACGGAGAGAACCGGTTTGGAATTCTGAAAAAGTGTATACCGGAAATTTCGGAAAAGGTGCTTTATACCAATCTCCGGGAACTGGAGGAAGAGGGAATTTTGCATAAAGAGGTGGTGAAGGAGCAAAAGCCGGCCATTGTGTTTTATCATCTTAATGAAGAATATATGGAAATAAAAGAAATCTTATGTGCCATCTGTAAGCTGGCGAAACGGCATGCCGACAAAAACGGAGAACCGATACAGGAAGATACTTACCAGAAAGTAAGGTATTGCACGGAGGGGCCGGATTGTGTATAGTTATCCACGAACCGCGTAACCGGGCAAAATTTTTTTGAGCCTGGGTTAGCCTCAGCTAACAAAAGCGCGGATGAAAACAACGGGAGGTGTCATGATAAGAAAACATTTATCAACGATTCTCTTATTTTCGGTTCTGGCAGTGCTGGCTGTGGTATCTTTGTTCATCGGTGTCATTGATACAGATTTATCCTCTCTGCTTACAGGAGAACCGGAAGTATGGAAAGTATTTCTGATTTCCAGAATACCGCGGCTTTTGGCGATTTTGTGTACCGGAATCGGTATGAGCACCGCAGGGTTGATTATGCAGCAGCTGTGTATGAATAAATTTGTATCCCCATCTACGGGGGCTACGATTTCCTCTGCGCAGTTTGGAATTTTGCTGGCCCTGGTGTTTCTTCCCAATTCCACATTGTGGGGAAGAGCGTTTTTTGCCTTTACAGCAGCAATTCTGGGAACCTGGATTTTTGTCTGGTTTATCCAGCGAATACAATTTAAAGATGTGGTTCTGGTTCCGCTTGTGGGAATTATGTTCGGAAACGTCATTGGAGGACTTACGAATTTTCTGGCATACAAGTATGAAATGACCCAGGCGTTATCTACCTGGCTGGTAGGGCATTTTTCCATGGTGCTCAGAGGACGGTATGAAATTGTGTACATGACCGTGCCTCTGGTGATTCTGGCTTTTGTCTTTGCCAATCATTTTAACATTGTGGGGCTGGGAAGAGATTTTTCTAAAAACCTGGGAATTCCCTATAATCTTGTGCTCTTTATGGGAATTACCATTGCGGCTATGATTACGGCGTCTGTGGTGGTTGTGGTAGGTTCGATTTCCTATATCGGTCTGATTGTTCCAAACATTGTAGCCATGTTTAAGGGGGACAAGATTCGGGGGACTTTAATCGATACTGCGCTTTTCGGAGCTTTGTTTGTTCTGGTGTGCGACATCATCGGAAGAGTGGTGATTATGCCTTACGAACTTCCTATAGAACTGATTGTGGGAAGTCTGGGCAGCATATTGTTTATTTTACTGCTGTTATACCGTCTGAAAAACGGAAGAAAAGCTATTCGGCTGGGAAAAGGAGGGACTGGACATGGGCAGTGCGGTGCATAAAGCAAATAAAAGAAAGCTGTTCCTTATGCTGCTGTTGGTTGCAGTGGCGGCAGCAGCCTATCTGACTGTGGATGTTTCTTTTTCCAATGAAAGGCTGTTTCGCTACGCCATGAAAATCCGGATTCCCAAGCTGATTGTCATGCTGATTACAGCCTTTGCAATCGGGGGCGCGTCTATTGTCTTTCAGTCCATTATCAACAATACCATTGTAACACCCTGCCTTTTGGGTATGAATTCCCTGTATACGCTGATTCATACGGCTGTGGTCTTTGTGGCAGGCTCAGGAAGCTTTCTGGTGGTAAACGCCAATGTTTCCTTTGCCGTAGATTTGACACTGATGGGCATAGCGGCTACGGTGATTTACAGTTATCTTTTTAAGAAAACCAAGAACAACATTCTGTATGTTCTGCTTATCGGAACCGTGCTGACATCCTTTTTCGGAAGTATTCAGAGCACGCTTATCCGGGTGATGGATCCCAATGAATACGACAGCCTTCTGGCAACGTTGGTGGTCAGCTTCAGTAATGTAAATTCGGAGATTATTCTGTTCTCTCTGGTGCTTCTGGGAATGATTATATTCTGGCTTCGCAGGGAACTGGCGCTTCTGGATGTGCTGACACTGGGGCGGGACCAGGCCATTAATCTGGGAGTGGACTATGACCGTGCCATCCGCAAACTTCTGCTGGGAGTAGCCCTTTGTATTGCCGTAGCCACAGCTATGGTAGGACCGATTTCCTTCCTGGGACTGATTATTGCCAATTTATCCCGGCAGCTTATGCGGACTTACCGACATTCCCAGCTGATTCTGGGGTCTGCCCTCTTTGGCATGATTGTACTGGTAGGCGGGCAGATGATTGTGGAACAGGTATTTGTATACGCAGTTCCGGTCAGCGTATTTATTACAGTAGGAGGAGGAATTTATTTCCTGTATCTTCTGCTGAGAAGAGGAGGTGTCAGACAGTGAAAATTCAGGAACTGAAGAAAGAATATGACGGGAAAACCGTGGTGGATTCCGTATCCTTTGAGATTCATAAGGGAAAGGTGACAGCCCTGATTGGACCTAATGGGGCAGGAAAGTCTACGGTTATGAGTATGATTTCCCGGCTGATTGCAAAGGATGAAGGGCTGATAGAATTAGAGGAAAAAAGTCTGGAGAACTGGAAAAGCAGGGAACTGTCCAAACATCTTGCGATTCTCACACAGAGCAACCATATCCAGATGAAACTGACGGTGAAAGAGCTGGTTGCCTTCGGACGCTTTCCTCATACAGGCGGAAGACTTACCCCGAAGGACAGGGAAATCATCGACCAGGCTATCGATTATATGGAATTAAAAGAATTTGAAGACCGTTTTCTGGACGAACTTTCCGGCGGACAGCGGCAGAGAGCCTATATTGCCATGGTTATTGCCCAGGATACCCAGTATGTGCTTTTAGATGAGCCCACCAACAATCTGGATATTTATCATGCTACCAACATGATGAAAATGGTGCGAAAATTAAGTGATGAACTGGGAAAAACCGTGATTTTGGTGCTTCATGAAATTAATTATGCCTCTTTCTATTCCGATTATATCTGTGCTTTTAAAAACGGAAAAATCGCAAAGTACGGAACCGTAAAAGAAGTGATTCAAAAAGAGGTGCTTTCGGAAATTTATCAGGTGGACTTTGAGATTATGGAAATCGAAGGGAAACCATTGTGTATCTATTATTAACTATCAACGAGAAATAACAGAGAAAAGGAGACAAAGAATGAAAAAATTTGCAGGTGTATTACTGGCAGGAGTGATGGCTGTGGGACTGACAGCCTGCGGACAGAGCGAGGACACACAGAAGGACACGAAAGAAACAGCAGCAGAAACGTCAGGGGTAACGGCAAAAGAAACAGAGACACCTGAAAGTATTACGATTAAATCTCTGAATGCCAATCAGGAAGAGGTGGATTTAGAGGTGCCGTATGACCCGGAAAGAATTGCTGTGCTGGATATGGCGTCACTGGATATTCTGGACAATCTGGACCTGGGAGACCGTGTAGTCGGCTCTGCGACTACGTCTTTGGACTACCTGACAGATTATGTGGATAATGACAAGGTGACAAATCTGGGAACAATCAAAGAGGCGGATATGGAAGCGGTCATGGAGTGTGACCCGGATGTTATCTTTATTGGCGGACGCCTGGCTTCCTCCTATGATGCTTTAAGCGAAATTGCGCCTGTAGTGTATCTTTCTACCGACAGTGATTTGGGTGTGGTAAAAAGCGTGAAAAAGAATGCAGAAACCATTGCTTCTATGTTTGGTCTGGAAGATGAAGTGCAGAAAAAAACAGAAGGATTTGACGAAAGAATTGCGGCGCTGGCTGAAAAAGCAAAGGGAAAAACAGCTTTGGTGGGTATGACGACAAGCGGCAGCTTTAACCTGATGGGTAATGACGGAAGATGCTCTATGATTGGTGTGGAAGTGGGCTTTGACAATCTCACAGCCACAGAAAGCACTTCTACCCATGGCAATGAGGCTTCCTTTGAAACCGTTGTAGAGAAAAATCCGGACTACATTTTTGTTATGGACCGGGACAGCGCTATTGGGGCAGACGGGGCACAGACAGCAAAAGAAATCATGGAAAATGAACTGATTATGGGAACCGACGCTTATAAAAACGGACATCTGGTGTATCTGGAGCATCCGGCTGTCTGGTATACAGCAGAAGGCGGCATTACAGCGCTGGATATTATGATTTCGGATTTGGAAGACAGTATTTAAGACAGCTTTCATGTGGACTATTGTAAATGATGTTATACAGGCGGACCGTTTGTGTATAAAAGTATGGAGCAGGAAATCTGGAAACAGATATCCTGCTTTTTATATGTGGACTTTAGTCTGTTTCGCCCATTGGAGTTTTTCGTTGATCCGAAAAATGGAGATGGGCGAAACAATAATCCACCCGCTATGCGGGTGCGCGTCGATTGTTATACAAAAAAATTA
>NZ_JBBEWO010000022.1:0-57954 GCF_038739805.1 Blautia acetica
GGGCGGCAAAGGTGGATTGGCAATTTAAAACTGCTGATGCACGAATCAAATTGAATTCGCTATATCCCAAATTTACTGCCACTTCCGTGTAAGTGGCAGTAATGCTAAATGTATACGTGTCAATGCACTAGAATATTCCAAAGAAAATTTACTTTCCAATTATATTGATATGGAGGACAAATCATGAGCATACAGGAAACCATGGATGATTTTTTAGAAATGTTAAAAGAGCAGACAAAGGAATGTCCGCATCTTATGGAACTTTTCACTACCTGCTACACCAACACACTGGATACCACGGTAAAGAGAATGGAAAACAATACCACCCATGTCATTACCGGGGATATTCCTGCCATGTGGCTGCGGGATTCCGCTGCCCAGCTGCGTCCGTACATCTTTCTGGCGAAGGAAAATGAAGAGGTGCGGGAATTGATAGCAGGTCTGGTAAGACGGCAGTTTTTCTGTATATGCATAGACGAGTATGCCAATGCCTTTAACGATTCTCCAAGCGGAGCCTGCTGGGAAAAAGATGACCCCAACCAGAATCCCTGGGTTTGGGAACGAAAATTTGAGGTGGATTCTCTGTGCTATCCCATTCAGCTTGCGTACCTCTTATGGAAGAATACAGGCTGCACCACCCAGTTTAACGAGGATTTCCAAAGCGGGGTACAGAAGATTTTAGAGGTGTTCCGAACCGAGCAGCACCATGAGGAAAAATCCTCTTACCGCTTCTGCCGCCATAACGGTTATTACCGGGATACCCTTTCCAGAGATGGAAAAGGTGCGCTGGTAAAATCCGGTACGGGCCTGATTTGGTCCGGTTTTCGTCCCAGTGATGACGCCTGCACTTACGGGTACCTGATTCCTTCCAACATGTTCGCCGTAACCGTGCTGGGATATCTGGAGAAAATTGAGCGGAAGATTTATGGCAATGGGGAAATTGCAGAGGCGGCAAAGGCTTTGAAAGAGGAAGTACATACCGCCATTGAAACCATTGGAAAGACTTTTACCGAAGAGTTTGGCATGGTCTACGCCTATGAAACGGACGGATTCGGCATGTACAATTTAATGGACGATGCCAATGTGCCAAGCCTTCTGGCCATGAATTACCTGGGTTATCCGTCAGATAAGGAAGTCGAAGCCAACACCAGAAGACTGCTTTTAAGCGAAGCCAATCCTTTTTACTTCAAGGGCGCAAAAGCGGCAGGGATCGGAAGTCCCCATACTCCGTCCAACTACATCTGGCACATTGCCATGGCGGTGCAGGGGCTGACCACCGGGGACAGAGAAGAAAAGAGAAGAATTCTGGAAAACATGGCTGCTACCACAGGAGGAAAAGGCGTGATGCATGAGGGCTTCTGCTGCGAGGATGACACCCGGTATACCAGAGAGTGGTTCTCCTGGGCCAATGCCATGTATGCAGAATTATTCTTGAATTATCTGGGGTATACACTGGACAAATAGAATTATGCAAAGCGTTTCTTTGCGCCTGTGATGATTTCCTGCCAGGAAGAAAGCTGGCTGACCCAGGAAGCCAACATGAACCGCCAGCATTTTGCATTTGAGAAATCTATTACCCTAAATGTGACAAATGAGACTTTAAAAGACAGAGAAATTTTGGTAAAATGGTATCTGCGGAACGCGAAGGCAGAAATTTTGGAAGCCTATGAAATACTTTAAATATGAAAATCCAAATCTCCGTTACAAAGTGGAGGGGAATACCATTACCGTGTGGGCGGATGCCTATGCAAAGAGTGTGGAAATCTTAGATGAGAATGAGGATATGGTGCTGTCCGACAATTATTTTGATTTGCACGGGGACAGCAGAACCGTGGAAGTTTTAAGAGGTGTGCCTGAGAATATCAGAGTCCGCAGCGTTTATGACATTCGATAGAGGAGGATAACAGCAATGGGTGAAATGAGTAAAAAATATTTGATTGATACGGAGGAAAACAGACAGTTTTTAAAAGAAATCAATGAGAATTTATTGAGTTTCGGACATAAATTCCCGTCTCCGGGAGGAAGCTCTTACTATCTGGGCGGGGACGGAACTCCCTGGAAGGAGAGAAACCGTGAAACCTGGATTACTTCCCGTATGGCTCATGTGTACAGCATCGGAACTTTTCTGGGACATGAAGGCAGCAAAGAACTGGCAGCCGTAGCCATCAAAGGTTTAAGAGGAGAGCTTCACGATGATAAAAACGGCGGCTGGTATGCAGGACTTACCGCAGACAATGAAATTGTGCCGAATAAACAGTGCTATGCACATGCATTCGTTATTCTGGCCGCTTCTTCTGCCGTACTGGCAGGGGTAGAAGGTGCTCAGGAACTTTTAGAAGACGCTTTGAAACTCTATGACCTGCGTTTCTGGAACGAAGAGGAAGGTCTTTCCTGTGACACCTGGAACACAGAGTTTACCGTGTTGGATGACTATCGCGGTTTAAATGCCAATATGCACACCGTAGAGGCATTCCTGGCAGCAGCAGACGTGACAGGAGATGAAAAATACCGCAAAAGAGCAGGACGTATCATTGACCATGTGCTGGTATGGGCATCAGATAACAACTGGAGAATCCCGGAACACTTTACAAAAGAGTGGGTGGCAGATTTGGAATGCAACAAAGAACAGCCGGCAGACCAGTTCAAACCATACGGTGCTACACCGGGACACGGCATTGAATGGGCAAGGCTGATTACCCAGTGGGCTTTATCTGCACACAAGGACAACAAAGAAGGCGCTGCAAAATACATCGAAGCGGCAGAAAATCTCTTTAACCGCGCAGTGGAAGACGCATGGAATGCAGACGGGGCGCCGGGTATCGTATACACCACAGACTGGGAAGGCAAGCCGGTGGTACACGACAGAATGCACTGGACACTGGCCGAGGCCATTAACACCTCCGCAGTGCTGTACCATGTGACAAAGAAAGAAAAATACGGCGAAGACTATACAGAGTTTATGAAATATCTGGACGAAAAAGTGTTGGATCATGTAAACGGTTCCTGGTTCCATCAGATGAATGAGAAGAATGAAGTCATTGGAACCGTATGGCCGGGCAAATCCGATATTTATCATGCCCTGCAGGCAACCCTGATTCCTTATCATACACCGGAACTGTCCATTGCTCCGGCGGTGAAGGCTGGGATGCAGATTTAGGCCGGTTTTGTTTAATTTTATAAAAAGCTTGTAAAACCAAGCGGAATTGCTTACAATACATCTGTTGCCCTATAACGATAGAAAACGGAGGAGAAATAGAATGTTGGAAAAGATATTCAAACTGCGTGAGAACGGTACAGATGTGAAAACAGAGATATTGGCCGGAATCACCACTTTTATGACCATGGCCTATATTTTGGCTGTCAACCCGGGTATTATGGCAGAAGCAGGCATGGACCAGGGAGCTGTATTTACCGCTACAGCTCTGGCTGCCCTTCTGGGTACTTTATTTATGGCGTTTTTTGCCAATTATCCATTTGCACTGGCACCGGGAATGGGACTGAATGCGTACTTTGCGTACACTGTAGTGCTGGGAATGGGATACTCCTGGGAAACCGCTCTCACAGCAGTTTTTGTGGAAGGTCTTGTTTTTATTGTTCTGTCACTTACCAATGTGCGTGAAGCAATTTTTAATGCCATTCCCCAGAACTTAAAAGCTGCTGTGAGTGTGGGAATCGGTTTGTTTATTGCTTTTATCGGCCTGCAGAATGCCAAAATTGTCATTGGCGGTTCCACTCTGCTGCAGCTGTTTTCTTTAGAGGCTTATAATGAGGTAAACGGAGTAAAGGCTTCCTTCCATGACGTGGGAATTACCGTGCTTCTGGCCATTATCGGAATTTTAGTCACAGGATATCTGGTTATTAAGCAGGTGAAAGGAAATATTCTGTGGGGGATTCTGATTACCTGGATTTTAGGAATTATCTGCCAATTTGCAGGAATCTATGTACCGAATCCAGAACTGGGATTTTATGGTCTGCTTCCTGATTTCAGCAATGGACTTTCCATTCCAAGTATTGCCCCTGTGTTTGGAAAATTGGATTTTAGCGGGATTTTTTCACTGAATTTTGTGGTTGTGGTATTTGCCTTTTTATTTGTGGATTTGTTTGATACCATTGGAACACTGATAGGGGTATCCTCCAAGGCTCAGATGCTGGATGAAGACGGAAAACTTCCCAATATTAAAGGTGCCTTAATGGCAGATGCAGTAGCTACAACATTGGGTGCCGTTATAGGAACATCCACCACCACTACTTTTGTAGAAAGTGCATCTGGTGTTTCAGAAGGAGGAAGAACAGGACTGACTTCCGTGACAACGGCTGTTTTGTTTGGTCTGTCCCTGTTCCTGTCACCAATTTTTCTTGCTATTCCGTCTTTTGCAACGGCGCCTGCACTGGTAGTAGTCGGTTTCTATATGCTGACGAATGTAGTGAACATTGACTTTGATAATGTTTCTGAAGCATTGCCGTGCTATATCTGCATTGCTGCCATGCCTTTCTTCTACAGCATTTCCGAAGGAATTTCTATGGGGGTTATCTCCTATGTGGTTCTGAATCTGTTTACAGGAAAAGCAAAAGAGAAAAAAATCAGCCTGTTGATGTATGTGCTGGCAGTACTGTTTGTGCTGAAGTATGTGCTTCTGTAAGAGAAGAAATAAAAAGATAGCCGGGAATGCTGCAGTTGGCAGTCTCGGCTATCTTTCTGTTCCGGCATAAGTATTTTCCAGTTTTCTCCCTCTTGTATGAAATGAGTTATCCGGTACATAATAACTCAAGTAGGAAAGAACTATTAAAAATTTAAAAAAATTGTAACAAAATGAAGAAATTACAAAAAAAAGATGATATAATAAGCGCACATTACGTAATTGAATCAGTTGTATTTTGGGTAAAGGGTGGTAATTAATATGAACCAGAGAAGCAGGAGAAGGCACAGAAGAAATATCCGAAGAGTCCGGCAGAGAAACAGAAGATTGCTGTTAATGGCGGTTCTTATGTGCTTTATTGCCTGGGCGGGCATTACGAATATAAAGAAACAGAAGGAAGCAGAGGAGTCCAAAGCGGCTTACGCAGAGCAGCAGAAAAAAGAAGAAGCAGAAAAAGAAAGTGAAAAAGAAGAATCCAAGCTGGTTCTGGCAGAGGAAAGCGAGAAGGACAAGTGGTATTTAAAGCTGGTAAATGCCAAAAATCCCATGACAGAAGCAGACGTGCCGGAGGTGGAGACGGAAACTCTGGATTCGGAAGGGTATCAGGTGGATGCCAGAATTATGGATGACCTGGAAGACATGTTTGCAGCGGCAAGAGAAGCCGGACGTTCTCCTATGATTTGTTCGGCATTTCGCTCCTGGGATACGCAAGTATCCTTGTATCAGAACAAAATCAGCAGAGTCATGAGCGAGGACGGGCTGAATGAGGAAGATGCAGCCATAAAAGCGGCCACTGTAGTGGCAAAGCCAGGTACCAGTGAACATCAGGTGGGGCTGGCTCTGGATATCGTTTCTTCCGAGTATACCAATCTGGATGAGGGACAGATGGAAACGGAAGACCAGAAGTGGCTGATTGAAAACTCCTGGAAATATGGATTTATTCTCCGTTATCCACTGGACAAAAGTGATATTACAGGGGTTATTTTCGAGCCCTGGCATTACCGCTATGTAGGGAAAAAAGCGGCAAAAGAAATTACCGAGCAGAATCTGACTCTGGAGGAATATCTGGGGGCAGAGCCGGTGGGAGACCCTACGGGGGATTTGTAAAAAGGGAATCGTCGTTTTATGCGACGGTTCCTTAAATTATTTACGGAGAATTTCTTCAAAAGGAAAAGATACACTTTTTCACAATCTTTATTTCTTCCCCCTTTTACAGTATGAAACAAAGAGTAGAAGCATCTGCTAATACTTTTGCAAAGATGCATCCATTTTTGTCATTCCTGGGGGTTTTTATCGGAATGCCGATTCTGACGCTGGGAGCCGTAGCTCTTTGCTCTTTCGTCGTGGTTTTTCCGGTAGCTTTGATAATGGGATGGATATAAAGATTTCTTTATACAGTCTTAATACTGTATAAAGTTTGCTTACACAGTTTTTATGCATGACAAGCCATAATTAAGATACCATAAAGATTGTGGAGGAAGAGAAAACTCATGCGTAAAAAAAGACATTTTACTTCATTTCAGATTATCAGTCTGGGATTTTTTATAGTAATTTTGACTGGTAGCCTTCTTCTGATGCTGCCTGTTTCTACCAATGGACCGGGAGGAGCCTCTTTTTGGGATTCTCTGTTTACGGCCACTTCTGCGGTTTGTGTAACTGGTTTGATGCTGCATGATACGGCACAGTACTGGTCTTACTTTGGGCAGTTTGTCATTATGATTCTCATTCAGATAGGCGGTATGGGCGTAGTGACTGTGTCCATTGCCATAGCCATGCTTTCCGGGAGAAAAATAGGATTTATGCAGCGAAGTACGATGTGCGAGGCGATTTCCGCCCACCATGTTGGGGGAATTGTGCGCATGACAGGCTTTATTTTAAGAACAACAATTATCATAGAACTGACAGGAGCAGCAGCCATGTTTCCGGTGTTCTGCCGGGATTTTGGCGCGGTGAAAGGGTTGTGGTATTCTCTTTTTCATGCGGTTTCAGCTTTTTGTAATGCCGGATTTGATTTGCTGGGAGTGAGAAGTGAATTTTCCTCCCTGACTACTTATGCGGACAATCCGGTGATTAATATTACCATTATGACCCTGATTGTCACCGGAGGAATCGGTTTCCTTACCTGGGATGATATAAAAACCCACAAAATTCATCTGAAAAAGTACAGAATGCAGAGTAAGGTGATTCTTACGGTAACCAGTCTGTTGATTTTACTGCCTGCCCTGTATTTTTATTTTGTAGAATTTTCTGCGGACAAGTGGAGCGGCATGAGCGTATCAGAGAGGATTTTGGGTTCCTTTTTCCAGTCTGTAACACCCAGAACAGCCGGATTTAATACAGTGGATTTGACCATGCTCAGCGAAGCGGGCGTATTTATTATGATTATCCTTATGATTACCGGCGGTTCTCCCGGGTCGACTGCAGGCGGCATTAAGACAACTACCATTGCCGTGTTGTTCTCTTCTGCCTTTTCTGTATTCCGAAGAAAAGGGGAGACCAATTGTTTTCATCGCAGAATTTCAGACGACACCATAAACCATGCGGCTACGATTCTCCTGATGTACCTGGTGTTGTTCCTCACCGGCGGAATTGCCATAAGCTGTATGGAAGGCATTCCTATTTTGGACTGTCTTTTTGAGACGGCTTCGGCCATAGGAACTGTAGGGCTGACCCTTGGAATCACTACAGAACTTGGATTTGCTTCCCGGCTCATATTGATTGTGCTCATGTTCTGGGGACGTGTAGGCGGCCTGACTCTGGTCTTTGCAGCTATTTCCGGCAAGCATCCGGACTTTGCCAAATTTCCTATGGAGAAAATTACCGTGGGATAGTGAAGCGCAGAGAAAAGTGTGCTAATATGGAAAACAGAAAAAGAGGAAAGGATGCAAAAAGATGAAAAGTACGTTCAGGGACTTGTTAAGCCGGGAAAAAGGGAAAATAGAAAATCTGGCAGGAGATGTTTTAAAAAGTATATTTGTGCTGGCAATCTCTACATTTATCAGTTACTTTTTTTCCCGGCGGGGATTTCGGGAAGCAAATATTATTACCGTATATATTCTGGGGGTTCTGATAACGGCTATATGGACTTCAAAGAGAGCATACAGTCTTGTCAGTTCCGTTATCAGCGTCCTGCTCTTTAATTTTCTGTTCACAGAGCCGCGCTATACTTTCAATGCCTATGACGCTGGGCATCTGGCGACCTTTCTGGTGATGTTTATCGCTGCTTTTATCACCAGTTCCCTGGCGGTGAGAATAAAGCAGCAGGCCATGCAGTCTGCGGAAACAGCATACAGGACAAAGATTCTTTTTGAAACAAATCAGCAGCTGGGCATGGAGCAGGATATTCAGGGGATTATTTCTGTTACCTGTGGGCAGCTCAGAAAACTTTTAAAGAGAGACATTATTTTCTATGAAGTGCAGAATAACAAACTGGGAAAGCCTGCAGTATTTCCTTATCAGGAGGAGGACTTACCCAATTACCTGTCACCGGAGGAAACGAAGGTTGCCCGATGGGTGCTGGAACACAATATTCATGCAGGTGCGGCTACGAAAACTTTTCCGGAAGCAGAATGCCTGTATCTGTCCGTAAGAGTGGGCAGTGATGTGTTTGGCGTAGTGGGAATTGCTATTGGAAAAAGCAGACCGGATTCCTTTGAAAAAAGTGTTATGCTGTCTATTCTGGGCGAATGTGCCCTGGCTATGAAAAATGACAAAGTTTCCAAAGAAAGAGCCGCCGCTGCGCTTTTGGCAAAGAATGAACAGCTTCGTGCCAATCTGCTGCGCTCCATTTCTCATGATTTGAGGACGCCTCTGACATCTATTTCGGGAAATGCAGGGATTTTGCTGTCCAGTGAAGAAAGTATGGACCGGGAAAAGCGCAGACAGTTGTATGAAGATATTTACGATGATTCCCTGTGGCTGATTAATCTGGTGGAAAACCTGCTTTCTGTTACCCGGATTGAAGATGGTACTATGAAGCTTCGGCTGAATACAGAACTTCTGGAAGAAATTGTTCATGAGGCAGTGAAGCATGTGGAAAAGAGAAGCAAGGAACACAGCATTACAGTTCACTTTTCAGACAGCCTGCTTTTGGTGAAGGCAGATGCCAGACTGATTGTTCAGGTATTGATAAATCTTATGGATAATGCTATTAAATATACCCCTGCCGGGTCGACGATAGAAGTAGAGACAAGGCAGAAGGATGGCCTGGCAGAGGTCAGCGTATCGGATAACGGAAGCGGTGTTTCAGAAAATGCCAAGGCGCATATTTTTGAAATGTTTTATACAGATGCCACAAAAGCGGCGGACAGCCGCAGAAGTCTCGGTCTGGGACTTGCTTTGTGCAAATCTATTATTACGGCTCATGGAGGAACAATAAAAGTCGAGGACAATCAGCCCCATGGCGCCCGCTTTGTATTCACATTGCCTGCGAAGGAGGTTAAATTACATGAATAAACCATTAATTTTAGTTGTTGAAGACGACACAGCAGTCAGAAACCTGATTGTAACCACTTTGGAAACCCATGATTATCGTTTCCAGGCAGCGCCCACAGGGGAAACTGCCATTATGGAGGCGGCTTCTCACAATCCGGACGTGATTCTTCTGGACTTGGGACTGCCGGACATGGACGGCATTGACATTATCAAAAAAATCCGTACCTGGTCTAAGAAACCGATTATTGTGATCAGTGCAAGAAGCGAGGACACGGACAAAATCGAGGCGCTGGATGCAGGGGCAGACGATTATCTCACGAAGCCTTTTTCCGTAGAAGAACTTCTGGCCCGTCTCAGAGTGACTTTCCGCCGTTTGAACGACAGCCGCGAAGAGCAGGTGCAGAATTCCGTATTTCAGGATGGAGACTTGAAGATTGATTATGCCGGGGGCTGCGCCTTTATGAAAGATAAGGAACTGCATTTGACTCCTATTGAATATAAACTGCTGTGCCTTCTTTCCAAAAATGTGGGAAAGGTGCTGACGCATACCTATATCACAAAAGCCATCTGGGGAAGCGCATGGGACAATGATGTGGCGTCCCTGCGGGTATTTATGGCAACTTTGAGAAAAAAAATTGAGCCAAACCCATCAGAGCCTATGTATATACAGACGCATATCGGCGTTGGGTATCGGATGCTGAAGGTGTGACAGGAAAAAACAGAAAATAACCACAGAAAACAGTAGTAATTTTATCCAGATTGGATTATACTGTAGGTAACACGAAATTGTATAAAAAGAAAAACAAAAGGGAGGTTACTTACGAATGGAATCCTTGAAATTGAGAGAAAATTTTTACTGGACCGGCATTGTAGATGACCAGCTGAGGGTATTTGACATTATTATGTATACAGAGTTTGGAACAACCTACAATTCCTATGTCATGAAGGCCGGCGATAAGACCATCCTGTTTGAGACAGCCAAGGCAAAATTTTTTGATGAGTATCTGGAAAAACTGAAAGAGATTACAGATATTTCCACCATCGACTATCTGGTGGTGAACCACACAGAGCCGGATCATGCCGGAAGCGTAGAAAAGCTTCTGGAATTAAATCCGGGGCTGAAAATTGTGGCAACAGGCTGCGCCATCAGCTTTTTGAAGGAAATCGTAAACGGCGAATTTACGGCCATTCCCGTAAAGGACAACCAGGAGATGAAAATCGGGGACAAAACCCTAAAATTTCTTGTAGTGCCCAATTTACACTGGCCGGATACCATGTATACTTATATTGAAGAAGAACAGATTCTGGTAACCTGCGACTCCTTCGGTTCGCACTACGGCTTCCATGATATTCTGGTGAGCAAGGTGACAGACCGGGAAGGCTATATGCGGGCAACCAAGTATTACTTTGACAACATTATCGGGCCTTTTAAGCCTTATATGAAAAAGGCGCTGGACAGAGTGAGAAATCTGGATATTTCCATGATTTGCACAGGACACGGTCCGGTGCTGGATACCAACATTGATTTTATGCTGGATACTTATGAGGAATGGTGCACCGTGGTGAATCCCAATCCCAGAAAAACCGTAATTATTCCTTATGTAAGCGCCTATGGATATACAAAACAACTGGCAGAAACCATTGCCAGGGGCATTGAAGAAAGCGGAGATATTGATGTGCGCTGTTATGATATGGTAGAAGCAGACCGGGGCAAGGTTTTGGAGGAACTGGGCTTTGCGGACGGAATCCTCTTCGGTTCGCCCACCATTGTAGGAGAAGCGTTAAAGCCTATCTGGGATTTGACAACCTCTATTTTCGCAGGCACTCACGGCGGTAAGCTGGCCGGCGCATTCGGAAGCTATGGCTGGAGCGGCGAGGCGGTTCCCCATCTGATTGAAAGACTGAAACAGCTTCGCATGAGGGTGATAGACCAGGGCTTCCGGGTGAAGTTCAAACCAGGAGAGGAAAATCTCATGGACGCTTATGAGTACGGCTATAATTTCGGCTGTGTGCTTCAGAATAAGGAAAATGTAAAGCAGGCAAAGGGAAGCAGAACACTGGTGAAATGTCTGGTATGCGGAGAAATCTTTGATTCTTCTCTGGAAATCTGTCCGGTCTGCGGTGTGGGCAAGGAGAATTTTGTGCCTGTAGACGTGGAAGAAAACAATTATCACAACGATACCAGAAACTTCTATGTGATTCTGGGCGGCGGCGCAGCAGGATACTCCGCAGCAGCGGCCATCCGGGAAAGAGATAAGACAGGCTCTGTGGTTATGATTTCCAATGAGCCATATCTTCCTTACAACCGTCCAATGCTGACAAAATCCCTTATGGCAGATTTGACAGAAGAGCAGATTGCCATGCAGAGCAAAGAATGGTATGAAGAGCAGAACATTCATCTGATACTGGGAAAAGAAGTTACCGGCCTGGATACAGAGCAAAAAGAGGTCCTGCTGGAGGACGGTACGAAGCTGGCTTATACAAAACTGATTTACGCCCTTGGTTCCGAGTGCTTTATACCGCCGATTCCCGGCCATGAGCAGGAAGGCGTTGTGGCTGTACGCCGTCTGGCAGATACCAGAAAAATTGAAAATATGCTTCCAAAAGTGAAACATGTTGTAGTTATCGGCGGCGGTGTGCTGGGACTGGAAGCAGCATGGGAAATGAAAAAAGCAGGCTGCAGCGTAACGGTACTGGAATTGGCTCCCCAGCTTATGGGACGTCAGTTGGACGAAGCAGCAGGAGAAATGCTGAAGCTTATCAGTGAGAGCAGGGGCATTTCCATACACACAGGCGTTCAGATTGCAGAACTGGAAGGAAACGGAAACGTAACAGGCGTGAAGCTGGGAGACGGTACAAGCCTTCCGGCAGAACTGGTTCTTGTATCCTGCGGTGTGAGAGCCAACACACAGCTGGCACAGGCAGCGGGCCTGGAAATTGACCGGGCTGTTGTGGTGAATGAGAAGATGGAAACCAGTGTGCCGGATATTTATGCCTGCGGAGACTGTGCCCAGTTTAAAGGCGTCAATTACGCAATCTGGCCTCAGGCGGTAGAACAGGGCAAGGTAGCCGGCGCAGCGGCCTGCGGCGATGAAGCCGTATACGAGACCGTTCCGGCGGCGCTTAGCTTCCACGGCATGAAGACCGCACTTTTTGCAGCAGGAGACAATGGCAAAAATCCGAACCTGATTTACAGGACAGCAGAGTTTAAGGATTTGGGAAGAAAACATTATCAGAAGTATTACTTCCTGAACAACCGCCTCTGCGGCGTCATTCTTATAGGGGATGTTAGCCGTATGGCAGAGATGACCCAGGCGCTGGAAAATCATGCGCTGTATCAGGAAATTGTGAAATAAAACGGGCAGAGATGATTTGTGAAACAACAGCGGGAATCTTTATACATGAGAGAATGGTGTATAAAGGTTTCCGCTTTGACTTTTGTCGGGTAGACAAACACAGAGGGGAAGGATATACTATTTAAAAGCAATAAAAATAAAACCAGTGAAAAGTGAGGTTACAGACATGGGAGAACGTCTTACCAAAAGCGATGTGGAAAAAATTCAAAAAGAAATCGAATACAGAAAGCTGATTGTACGCAAGGAAGCCATTGAGGCTGTGAAAGAGGCAAGAGCCCAGGGGGATTTGAGCGAAAATTTTGAATATTATGCGGCAAAGAAGGACAAAAATAAAAATGAGAGCAGAATCCGCTATCTGGAACGCATGTTAAGACAGGCTGTCATTGTGTCAGAAGACTCCAAAGCAGATGAAGCCGGTATGAATAACGTAGTCGAGGTATATTTTGAAGAAGAGGACGAGACAGAGACCTACAAGCTGGTGACCTCTATCCGGGGAAATTCTCTGGAGAATAAAATCAGCATAGAGTCTCCGCTGGGAAAGGCTATTCTGGGACATAAAGAAGGCGATAGAATCTGGGTAAAAATCAGCGACTCCGCAGGCTATTACATTGTCATTCGTCATATCCGAAAAAATACAGATGACGCAGAAGACGCCATTAAAAGTTTCTGATATTTTACATAGATTTAACATAAATCCTTAAAAGATTTTACATAGGCTGCTTATAATGAGAAAAACTAAAGAAATATACCGTACAGAAGGAGAAAATTATGGATTTTTTTAGCATTTTAAGTATGATAGGAGGTCTTGCCCTTTTCTTATATGGGATGCATGTTATGGGAGATGGTCTGGCAAAGGTTTCCGGTGGAAAGATGGAGAAGATTCTGGAAAGCCTTACCTCCAATCCTTTAAAAGCAGTAGGGCTGGGTGCCCTGGTAACGGCAGTGATACAGTCTTCCTCTGCCACCACAGTTATGGTAGTGGGGTTTGTAAACTCCGGCATTATGAAACTTTCCCAGGCAGTAGGCGTCATTATGGGAGCCAATATCGGAACCACGGTGACTTCCTGGATTCTCAGCCTTTCCGGTATTGAGAGCGATAATTTTTTTGTTCAGTTGTTTAAGCCTGCATCTTTTTCGCCGGTTCTGGCCATGATAGGTGTAGCTTTCTTATTGTTTGCCAAAAGTGAGCGGAAGAAAGATTTGGGAACCATTTTTCTGGGATTTGCCGTGCTGATGTACGGTATGGACAGCATGAGCGCAGCAGTGAAACCTCTGGCAGACGTACCAGAATTCACGGGAATTCTGACCGCATTCAGCAATCCTCTGCTGGGTATGCTGGCCGGCGCCCTTTTGACGGCTGTGATTCAAAGTTCTTCTGCGTCCGTGGGGATTCTGCAGGCCCTCTGTGTCACAGGGGCTGTCAGCTACGGAGCAGCCATTCCCATTATTTTGGGACAGAACATCGGTACCTGTGTGACGGCTTTGTTGTCTGCCATTGGCGCAAAGAAAAACGCAAAGCGCGCCGCTATGGTACATCTGTATTTCAATATCATTGGCACAACGGTATTTCTGGTGATATTCTACGGTCTGAATCTGGTTTTTAAGTTCAGCTTTTTGGACCATGCAGCCAATGCAGCAGGCATTGCCGTTGCCCACAGTGCTTTTAATGTTTTTGCTACCGCTGTGCTTCTGCCATTTTCCAAAGGTCTGGAAAAACTGGCCTGTCTTACCATCCGCGATGAAAAAGAAGAAACCGCACAGTCAGATGGTGCTCAGCTTTTAGACATTCGTTTTCTGGAGCAGCCAGCTTTTGCCATGGAACAGAGCCGCAACGTGGCAAAGCGTATGGCGGATACATCTAAGAATGCGCTTTTTACAGCCTTTTCCCTATTTAGGGAGTACAATCCCGAACAGGAAAAAGCAGTGACAGAAGAAGAAAAACGGGTGGATGCGTATGAGGATGCGCTGGGAAGTTATCTGGTGAAGCTGGGGCAGAAGGATTTGACGCAGCAGGACAGCAGAGATTTATCCATCATTCTGCACTGCATTGGAGATTTTGAGAGAATTTCTGACCATGCGGTAAATATTATGGAATCCGCCAGAGAACTCCATGAAAAAGGAATACACTTTTCTAAGAAGGCTCTGGAAGAACTGAAAGTTATCAGCAGGGCAGTGGCAGATATTGTAAATACTTCCTACCAGGTTTTTGAAGAAAAAGACAGAGAGCTGGCAAAGCAGGTAGAGCCTCTGGAAGAAATCATAGATGAACTGAACATGGAACTGAAAAACCGCCATGTGCGCAGACTGCGGGAAGGTACTTGTACCATTGAGCAGGGTTTTATACTGTCGGATGTGCTGACCAGCCTGGAGCGGATTGCAGACCATTGCTCCAACATTGCAGTGTGCGTTTCTCAGGTGGCAGAGGACAGCTTTGATACCCACAGTTACTTAAATGCCATGAAAAAAGAAGAAAATGAAGCCTTTCAGCGCAGAATGGAAGAGACAAGGAAGCAGTATTCTCTGCCGTAAGGAGATGCAAACGGGGGATACCAAGAAGGAGTAGGATACAGAGATGATTTATTGTGTGGAGGATGAACGGAATATCAGGGAACTGCTGGTATACACTCTTGGAACCACAGGATTTGAGGCCAGAGGTTTAAGCGATGGAAAAGAACTGAAGAAAGCGCTGAAAGAGGAAGTGCCGGAATTGATTCTGTTAGATATTATGCTGCCGGGAGAAGACGGCTACCGTATTCTGGAGAAGCTGAAGCAGAGCCCGGAGACCAGTGAAATTCCTATTATTATGGTAACGGCAAAAGAAGCGGAATACGACAAAGTACGTGGACTGGACGGCGGTGCAGACGATTATATTACAAAGCCTTTTGGTATGATGGAATTTATTGCAAGGGTGAAAGCGGTGCTGCGCAGAACCAAAAAACATTCTCAGAAACAGGAATATCGTTTTAAGGGGTTGAAGGTCCATGTGGAGCGCCATCAGGTTTTTGATAATGAACGGGCAGTGGAACTGACTTTAAAGGAATTTGAACTGCTCCGTTACCTGATGGAGAACCAGGGGCTGGTAGTCAGCCGGGACCAGATTCTGGAGCGTATCTGGGGATATGAATTTGCAGGTGAAACCAGAACCGTAGACGTACATATCCGGACATTGCGGCAGAAGCTGGGAGAATCCGGTTATCTCATAGAAACTGTCCGGGGTGTGGGGTATCGCATAGGAGACAGGCAATGAAGCAGAGAATCATGAATAATATAGGGTTTCTGGTGGCTCTGAGCATGCTTCTGACTTTTACCGCAGCCAGTGTTATTATGTATGAAAAATACAACAGTTATATGAGGCAGGATGTAAAAAATGAGGTAGAGTATATCCGATATGCCATAGAGAAGATAGGAGAGGAGTATCTCACGGAAGAGACCGGAAATCTGACAACCAGTCGGATTACCCTCACGGCGCCGGACGGAACCGTTCTGTATGATTCTGAGCAGTACGCTGACCAGGAGGAAAATCGTACCGGCAGTCCCGGATTTGAAAAGGTACAGGAAGATGGAACCGGAGAAGTCATGCGCTATTCAGAGTCCCTTTCCCAGCAGACCTACTACTATGCCGTTAAGCTGAACAGCGGGAATATTCTGGGGGTGGCGAAGACTACAGAAAGCGTTTTTCATACCATGTTTTCCAGCTTTGCCCTGATGGGAATTCTTTTGCTGGCAATTTTGGCGCTTGGCTTCTGTCTTATGGAGAGGCAGACCAAGAAACTCATAGAGCCTATCAATCAGTTGGATTTGGAACATCCTCTGGAACATGTGGAATACGAAGAACTGCGTCCTCTTTTAAACCGTGTGGACCAGCAGAACCGGCAGATTGCCCAGCAGGTGGAAGAACTGCGGCAGGCGGAAACCGTACGCCGGGAATTTTCTGCAAATGTGTCCCATGAACTGAAAACCCCTCTGATGTCCATTTCAGGATATGCGGAACTGATGAAAAATGAGATGGTGCGTCCCCAGGATGTGCCGGAATTTGCAGGCAGGATTTATGACGAGGCCAGCCGCCTGACCAGTCTGGTACAGGATATTATTGAGATTTCCAAGCTGGATGAAAAGAGCGGGGAAATGCCCTTTGAAACCGTGGATTTGTATGAAGTGGTGCAGGATATCTGTCAGAACCTCATGTTGCCGTCTAAGCGGAAACAGGTCACCATTTTTACAGAGGGAAAGAGTGCAGAGATATATGGAGTACGCCACATTTTATACGAGATGTTGTATAATCTTGTGGATAACGCCATTAAATATAACAAAGAAGGTGGATATGTAAAGGTTCTTCTGGCAAAAGAGAAGGAACATGTGATTTTCACGGTAGAAGACAATGGAATCGGAATTGCCAAAGAAGAGCAGGAGCGTATTTTTGAACGGTTTTACAGGGTGGATAAAAGCCATTCCCGCCAGACCGGAGGCACCGGGCTGGGACTTGCCATTGTAAAGCACGGTGCAATGCTCCATCACGCGGAAATTCTTCTGAGCAGCGAGCCGGGAAAAGGAACGAAAATCCAGGTACAGTTTTAAGAAAATACAGAAAAACAGCAAACAAAAAAGGCTATCGTTTTACATGCACTTCAAGCGATAGCCTTTTTTGCTGCAAAATTTTAATACCGTTTCCAGGTATCTCTTACAAATAACAAAAGCATGGGGAACAATTCCAGACGTCCCGCAAGCATATCAAAGGTCAGCACCAGCTTGGCGCCGTTAGAAAACAGACCGAAGTTCTGGGTCGGTCCCACCAGTTCCAGTCCGGGGCCGATATTATTCAGTGCAGAGGCCACGGCTGTGAAGTTGGTAATCATATCGAAATTATCGAATCCCACCAAAAGTACAGAAAAAGAAAATACCAGTACATAGGCAATGAGGAATACATTGGTAGCACGTACAACTTCATGTTCCAGGGTATGCCCGTCCATTTTCAGTTTCCGCACACTGCGGGGATGAAGCAGGGTGTGCAGTTCCTTTTTGATGGTTTTAATCAAAATCACGAAACGGGACACCTTAATACCGCCTCCGGTGCTTCCCGCACAGGCGCCTACAAACATCAGCAGTACCAGAATGGTTCTGGACGCTTCCGGCCAGTTGTTAAAGTCCGTAGTGGCATATCCGGTGGTGGTAATAATGGAACCTACCTGGAAAGCCGCATGGCGCAGAGCGTCTCCGAAGGTGTCATAGATATTCCGAATATTAAAGGTAATAAAGGCTGTAGTTACCAGAATAATACCGAGATAACACCGGACTTCTTCCATCTTAAAGGACTGACGGAATTTTCTGCACAAAATTAGGAAGTAGGCGTTAAAGTTAATTCCAAATAAAATCATGAAAACTGTGACTACCACTTGCAGGTAAGGGGAGTAGCCGGCAATGCTGTCATTTTTAATACCGAAGCCGCCCGTACCGGCTGTGCCAAAGGTGATTGTCAGCGTATCAAACAAAGGCATGCCGCCCAGAAGCAGAAAAAGAATCTCCAGGATAGTCATAAAAATGTAAATAAAGTAAAGGACTTTTGCTGTGGACTGTACCGTGGGCATGAGTTTGCCTACAGAAGGCCCGGGGCTTTCTGCTTTCATCAGGTTCATATGGGAACCGCTGCCATGGGTGTGCATGAAAGAAAGCAGGAACACCAATACCCCCATACCGCCAATCCAGTGGGTAAAACTTCTCCACATCAGCATACACTTCGGCACAATTTCCACGTCTGCGAGAATACTGGCTCCGGTGGTGGTAAAGCCGGATACTGTCTCAAAAAGAGCGTCCACCGGGTTTGTCATAACGCCTCCTATGAGAAAAGGAATTCCGCCCATAAGGCTCATGACAATCCAGCTCAGGGCAACGGTTACAAATCCCTCTTTTACATAAAAAACAGAGTTTTTTGGACTTTTTCTGGTAAGCACAGCGCCAATGAGCACGCACAAGAGGGCTGTAAAGAAGAAGGCCCAGCCGCTTTCTTCCTGGTAAATAATGGCAGTGACACAGGGCAGCATCATAAAAGCTGCCTCAAAGTACAGGACTTTGCCAATAATAAATTTAACAATTGCGTAATTCATTCCTCTGCCCTCTACTTTTTCAAAATATCTTTCAAATCGTTTAAGCCTTCTATCGTGGTTACCACAATGACGGTATCGCCCACCTGGATTTTATCCTGTCCTTTGGGAATCAGGATGTTGCCGTTGTGGTTGATACAGGCAATGAGAAGGTTGTCTTTGAGGTTCAGCTGGCTTAAGGGGACATCCGTAATACTGGAGGACTCTTTTACTGCAAACTCCAGAGCTTCCGCATGTCCGTCCAGAATGTGGTACAGCGTTTCTACGTTGTTGCTGCTGATGGAATTTTCCATAGCCCGGACATAGCGCAGAATATAGTCTGCTGTAATATTTTTGGGATAAATCACACTTCCCAGATCCAGTTCCTCCACAATATCGTCAAAGGCAATGCGGGTGACCTTGGTAATCAGCTTGGCATTGGAGTTTTTCTTGGCAAACAGAGACAGCAGAATGTTTTCCTCATCCATATTAGTAAGGGTCACAAAGGCCTCTGTCTGGGCCAGTCCCTCCTCAAGCAGCAGCTTTTTATCTGTACCGTCACCGCAGATGATGGTAGTTTCCGGCAGAAGCTGGCTTAATTCCTCGCAGCGGGCAATTTTGGATTCTACAATCCGTACATCGACTTTTAATTCCGACAGCAGAGTAGCGAGATAATAGCCAAGAGTACCGCCGCCTACAATCAGAGCGTTTTTTACCTGCTGGGTATGCACGCCGATTTTTTTGAAAAAGGCAGCCGAATTTTTTACAGAGGCCACAATAGAAATGCGGTCGCCGTTTTGCAGTACAAAGTTACCGGAAGGAATAAACACTTCATTCCCTCTTTCTACACCGCAGACCAGAATATTGCACCGGAGTTTGTCTACCATTTGCATAATAGACAAGCCGTCCAGACGAAATTCGGGCAGCAGCTTAAATTTCAAAAGCTCCACTCTTCCTTTGGCAAAGGTGTCCAGCTTAATAGCAGAAGGAAAGCGCAGAAGACGGAACATTTCCATGGCTGCGGAATATTCCGGATTGATAATCATGGAAATTCCAAGGCTTTTTCTGATAAAGTTCCTTTCTTTATTGTAAATCGGATTACGCACACGGGCAATGGTGTGGCATTTGCTCACCTTTTTGGCAATGACACAGCACAACAGGTTTAATTCATCCGAGCCGGTAACGGCAATCAGCATGTCCGCCTCCTCAATGCCGGCTTCTGACAAAACGTTGACACTGGAGCCGTTTCCAGCCAGTCCCATGACGTCAATGGTTTCGGAAAGCTGCTGGATTTTCAGCGGATTTGTGTCAACCACGACCAGGTCGTGTTGTTCGTAACTGAGCTGTGCTGCAAGGGTACATCCTATCTTGCCGCAGCCCACAATTATAATCTTCATAAGAACCTCCATAAGCATTAAAAATGTGTAAATATAATAAGAAAAAGATAAAGATTATATAAAGTTCAAGGCTAATTATAACACTCCCTGTTTTATTTGCAATGAAAGAATCTGTTTTTCATTCTTTTCATTAAAAATTGACAAGAAGAAGAGATTTTGGTATATCTAAAACATACAGAATGAAGGAAAAGGACGGGATGAATATGAGTAAGAAAAAACAGGGGACAACCAGCTGTGAATACTGCAGCAATTACATATATGATGAGGAATTTGGCTATTATATCTGTGATGTAAATCTGGATGAAGACGAAATGAGCCGTTTCCTTTCCGACAGTTTCTACCACTGTCCCTATTTTCAGATGAACGATGAGTATAAAATTGTGAGAAAGCAGATGTAGATTGCATAATGGAAACTTTCCATATATAATAAGTACATCTATTTATCAAGTTAAAGAGAAAAAGTAAAGAAGGGCGGTAAAACCATGGATATCAGAAGTGAAGTGAAAAAAATGAAAGAGGACAGCCCAAAGATGGCAGCGCTTTCTTTGGAGACCAGAAATCAGGCGCTGTTGGCAGTGGCAGAGGCGCTGCAGCAGCAGAAAGAAAAAATCTTTGAAGCCAATCAGAAAGACCTGGAAGCGGCAGCAGAGTCCGGCCTGCCCCAGTCTGTACAGAAACGGCTGAAATTTGATGCGCATAAACTGGCTGATGTTATCAGCGGAATCAAAGAACTGGTAAAACTTCCGGATCCTTTATCCCAGGTGCAGCTTTCCAGACAATTAGACGACCATCTGAACTTGTACCGGGTGACCTGCCCCATTGGAGTGATTGGCATTATTTTTGAGGCAAGACCGGATGCTCTGGTGCAGATCTCCTCTCTTTGTATCAAGAGCGGCAATTGCGCAGTTTTAAAAGGAGGTCGTGAGACCGCAGCCACCAATAAAGTTCTTTTTGGAATCATTTATCAGACAGTTACAGACTGCGGCCTGCCATCTGGCTGCCTTTTGCAGGCAGAGCAGCACAATGAAATTGATGAACTGCTTTCCTGCCATGACTGTGTGGATTTGCTGATTCCCAGAGGTTCCAACCAGTTTGTACAGTATATTATGAACCACACCAAGATTCCCGTTATGGGACATGCAGACGGCGTGTGTCATACTTATGTAGATGAGGACTATGATATGGAAAAAGCGCTGCCGGTTCTCGTAGACGCCAAGACCCAGTACACAGCGGCCTGCAATGCTACGGAAACCCTGCTGGTACACCGGAGGATTGCAGAAGAATTTCTTCCCAAAGCAGAAGCGGCTTTAAGAGCGGCGGGAGTGAGCCTGCGGGGAACTTTGGAAGCAAGTCAGTATATAGACTGCGAAATCATGGAGGAAGCAGAATTTCACACGGAATATCTGGACATGGTACTGTCTGTAAAACTGGTAGACAGCCTGGAGGAAGCCGTTCGCCATATCAATACTTACGGCTCCCATCACACAGACTGTATTCTTACGGAAAATCCGGAGCACGCAGAAACGTTTATGCAGCTTGTGGATTCCGCAGGCGTGTATCAGAACTGTTCCACCAGATTTGCCGACGGTTTCCGTTATGGCTTTGGAGCAGAGGTGGGGATCAGTACCGGAAAAATTCATGCCAGAGGCCCGGTGGGGCTGGAAGGCCTGGTTACTTATAAATACAAGCTGTATGGACAGGGACAGATTGTGGCGGACTATGCAGAGGGCAGAAAGTCCTTTCACTTTCAGGAACTGGATAGAGGATAAGAACAGATGAAAAAGGTTATATGCATTTTAAAGAGTCTGCTTCCTATGCTTCTCTGGCTGGGAATGCAGAGCGTCGTCAGCATCCTGTTTCTTTTGACAGGGGTTTTGACTGGAAAAGGGCCTTTATGGGCAACAGGGGGAGAACTGCCCTACGTCATTTCCGTGCTGGCGAATGGCGTTACTTTTCTCCTGGGATATCTGTGGCTGCAGAAAAAGAAGAAAGAAACCAGCGGGCAGGAGAGAAGGTTTTCCCTGGGCGCAGCAGTAAAACTTCTGGCTGTGGGTGTGATTTTTCAGATGATTGTCAGTCTGCTGCTGGCCGGTATGCAAGTGGTGTTTCCAAAAGCAATGGAATCTTATGCGCAGGTGCTGGAAAATCTGGGGGTGTTTGCACCGTCTGTCTTTTCTGTGCTGTATACGGTGGTGTTTGCTCCTTTGACAGAGGAAATGGTCTTTCGCGGCGTAACCCTGCGGATTTTACAAGAGGAACTGCCCTTTGCAGCAGCCAATGTGCTGCAGGCCGTTCTTTTTGCTCTGATGCATGGGAATCTTGTGCAGTCCTCTTATGCTTTTCTGGCAGGTCTGCTGTTGGGAACTGTTGTGAAAAGATACGGAAAACTCAGTGCAGCCATATGGTGTCATTTTGCAGTCAATGCTTCCGGTTTATTTCTGGGAGACATCAGCGTACCTGGAATCTTTCTTTTGCTGGGAATCAGTTTCGGAGTTCTCTTGGTATTTGTCATAATAGATAAAAAAATGGAGAAAACAAATGAAAAATATAGAGTATGACGTAAAAATAAAAACTGGAGTTGGAAAAGTGGCAAAAATAATGTTGATAATACAAAAATAGTGCAGGATAATACAAAGTTATTTGTGCAAAATTATGCTATTATAAGTGCATAAGAAAGAACGTATATAATGTAAGGAGGAATTTTCATGAAAAAGAAAGTTTTGAGTGCAGTTCTTTGTGAATGATGGTAGCTTCTCTGGCAGCCTGCGGAGGCGGCGGAGATAAAGAAACATCCGGCGGCGCCGACAGCGGCAAGGACGGGGGAAAAGAACTGGTTTACTGGTCCATGTGGAGTGAAGAGGAGCCGCAGGCAAAAGTGATTCAGGAAGCTGTGGACAAGTACACAGAAGACACAGGAGTTAAGGTAGACGTACAGTTTAAAGGACGTAACGGACAGCGTGAAGGTTTACAGCCTGCATTGGATGCTAAGCAGACCATCGACTTGTTTGACGAGGATGTAAACCGTGTAAACGGTTCCTGGGGAAGCTATCTGATGGATTTGGAAGAGCTGGCAAAAGATTATGAGGCAGAGCATGGAAATGAAACACTGTTTGCTATTGCCCGTAATGCAGCAGGCGGAACATTAAAATCCATTCCGTATCAGCCCTCTATTTTCGGTTTCTTCTATAACCAGACTTTATTTGATAAAGCAGGCATTGCAGCAGCGCCGACTACATGGGAAGAATTTGATGCAGCCTGTGCGAAATTAAAAGAAGCGGGAATTACACCAATCACAGGTGATACCACTTATATGACTTCCTTTATGGGATATCATCTGGGACGTTATCTGGGACAGGATGGCGTAAAAGCCTTAGTGAATGACCCGGCTATTCAGGAAAAAATTGACGCAGGCGAAGTGGAAGATGTAAACTGGGATGACCCAAGAGTTGCTCAGGCAGCAAAAGACATTGAAGACTTTGCTAAGAAAGGGTACTTCTCCGAAAATATTGCGTCTAACGTATATCCGGCAGGACAGAATCAGGAATTTGCCCCTGGAGAAGCAGCAATTATTATCTGCGGATCCTGGCTGCCAAACGAAATCAAAGCGTCTGTAGCAGAAGATTTGACATGGGGATACTTCAACTACCCATCTGTAAAAGACGGAACAGATGACAATACGGCAAACAACATTGCCAATCAGGTATTTGCCATTAACAAAGAATCCAAGATGGCAGAAGAGGCTATGGAGCTGATTACTTATATCACAACCGGGGAATTTGATAAGAAGATGACAGAGCAGTCTCTTTCCATTCCGGCTGACAAAGCAAACTCTGATGCATGGCCAACAGAACTTGAGGCGGTAAAACCTGGGTTTGAAGCAACAGCTACATACTATGACTGGGCTGTTGGCGCTGAAAACAATGGCGACCTGACACCTGTATTAAACGAAAACACAGTAAAACTTATGGCTGGCGACATGTCTGCTGATGAATTTGTAAAATCCTGTAAATCAGCAGCAGGAGAATAAGAAGTATAAAAGATATGGTGGCATGAGCGTACAGCGCGCTGCCACCATATTTCTTTTTGAATATTAAGGAGATACCCGCATGAAAAAAAATAAAGGAATGATTATCGGTTTTCTTGCCCCGGCAGTTCTGATTTTCCTGGCTGTATTCTTATATCCCATTGTCAGAACCGTTATTATGAGTTTTTTTAAGATTTCTTCTGTGACAGACAGTGTGGATTTGTGGAAATTCGTGGGAATAGAAAACTACCAGAAATTATTTGCAACTGATATTTTCAGAACCTCCATGATGAATATTGGAAAAATATGGCTTTTAGGCGGTATCATTGTTATGACAGTTTCCCTGCTGTTTGCCGTTATTTTAACCAGCGGAATCCGGGGAAAGAAAATCTTCCGCGCCATTATTTATCTGCCCAATATTGTAAGTGCTGTGGCTCTGGCTACCATGTGGCTGCAGTATGTATATAGCCCTAAGTTTGGTCTTCTTAAGAACGTTCTGGATAAACTGGGACTTCACGAACTGGCAAAAACCCAGTGGACGGCTCCGGACCATGTATTCTGGGCTCTGCTGTTTGCTTACTGCTTTGGTATGATTGGTTATCACATGCTTATCTGGATGAGCGGTATTGAGCGAATCAGCCCGGACTTTTATGAAGCGGCAACTTTGGACGGAGCAAACAAAATCAATCAGTTTCGTTATATGACACTGCCATTGTTAAAAGGTGTCTTTAAGACAAATATTACTATGTGGTCTGTAAGCACAGCAGGTTTCTTTGTATGGTCACAGCTGTTCTCTTCTGTTACAGCCAATAAAGCCACCATTGTTCCAGTACAGTATATGTATTCTCAGATTTTTGGCGCCGGAAATGCGGTGACAGAGCGTAATGCAGGATATGGTGCGGCCATTGGTATTATTCTTTGTATCTGTGTTGTTTTAATCTTTACCATCTGCAACGCACTGGTAAAAGATGATGATTTGGAATTTTAGAAGGGAGGACAGGTTCATGGCGAAAGAAAAGAAAATAGTCAAAGATAAAATTAACTGGAAAAAAGAACTGAAACTTGCTCCCGGATATATTATTATTCTTTTGTGGGTAGCGTTTACGCTTATGCTTCTGGGCTGGATTCTGGCTGCAAGTTTGTCCACCACAACGGATATTTTTGCGGGAAAAGCACTGAAGTTCCCTACGGGGCTGCATTTTGAAAATTATGCAAAGGCATGGGGCTCCGGCGGCGTAGCCACCTTCTTTATGAACTCCCTGCTGTATTCGGTAATATCCTGTACATTGCTGATTCTTATCTGCGCACCGGCTGCTTATGTGCTGGCAAGATTTACCTTTATAGGGAATAAGATTATTCAGACCGGTTTCGTGTCTGCTATGGGTGTTCCCATTACCATGATTGTGCTGCCGCTTTTCTGTCTGGTAGCAAATATGGGAATTTTAAACAACGTAGTGGCAAGTAAGGCAACGCTGATTTTCCTGTATATCGGAATTAACATTCCCTATACAACCATTTTCCTGCTTACCTTTTTTGCCAACTTATCCAGAACTTACGAAGAGGCTGCAGCCATTGACGGCTGTCCTCCGGTGAAGACTTTCTGGAAAATTATGTTCCTGATGGCTCAGTCTGGAATTGTTACAGTTACGATTTTTAACTTTATCAATATCTGGAACGAGTACTTCCTGTCTCTGATTTTTGCAAACAGTGATGAACTCCGTCCGGTAGCGGTAGGTCTTTATGGCATGCTGCAGTCTATGCAATATACAGGAAACTGGGCCGGTATGTTTGCAGCCGTTGTCATTGTATTCCTGCCAACCTTTATTCTCTATATTTTCCTGTCAGAGAAGATTATTGGCGGTGTTACCGGAGGTATCAAAGGCTGATATCGGTTTTGTATCGGGAATCAATCGAAGATGAAAGAGGATGTTGTTGCAAACAGCATTCTCTTTTTTTGCGAAAAAAATAATTGACAACTTTATTTGTCATTTGCTATAATAATGACAAATAAAGTTGTCAATATGACAAGAAAATAAGTCAAGGAGGCAGTGCGTATGCCGCTATATAACCGTCTGAAAGAATACCGGGCAAGGCTTGGCATTAATCAGCAGGAACTGGGAAAACGGGTAGGTGCTTCACGGCAGACGATCAGTCTGATAGAGAGGGGCGATTATTCGCCTTCCGTAACCCTTGCTCTGCGGATTGCAAAGGAATGCTCCGTAACGGTGGAAGAAATATTTCAGTATGAGGAGGATGAGAACGATGAACAGGAATAAGAAGAAAAAGGAAACCGATAGGAAGACAGCCTTGATACAAATGGTGATTATGCTTTCGTGCGGCGGTTTTATAGGAGGGGCGGGAACGGTGTTCTTTCTTTTCTATGGAGAATCTGTGAGCCAGGTGCTGAATCGGATTTCCGATTCTGTGGGAAACTATGCGCCCTGGATTTTGATAGTTCTTTGCACTTTGCTATGCGTGGCAGCACCTGTTGGTGTGGGAACTGTGAGGTACAAATTTAAACGCTGGAATCAGGATGATGAAGAAGAAACAGAAGCATTAGAGAAATATGTAGGGCGAGTTCAGAACTTTCTTTCGGTGTTTATCATTTTTGTCATGTGTATGGGAGGACCCTGCATGGCAGCACATGATGGGATGTCTACCATATCTGTTCTCTTTTTCGTAGCTACTACGTTCTGGACTCTGTTCTGGGTGAGCAGGGTCGTGTATTACCAGAAGCAGATGAACCCGGAGAAAAAAGGAAATATCCTAAGCTGGAATTTTGACAAAGAATGGCTGGCCAGTTGTGACGAAAGAGAACAGCTCAGAAGTTTTCGGGCGGGATATTATGCTTATTATTACAATCAGTTTATTAACCTGATTATTTTTGTTATACTTCTGTGCGCAGCCAATGTCTATGAGATGAGCAATCTTCCTTTTGTGATACTGGGCGTCGTCTGGTCTGCACAGACATTGATATACTGGTATGAGTATGAGAAGAAAAGGTGAGAGGAGCGTGAGATTATGGGACTTACAGTAGAGAATCTGACAAAGCGGTTTGGAGAAAAAACAGCGATTCATCATCTGAATTTTGTCATGGAGGAGCCGGGAGTATTTGGACTGCTGGGAACCAATGGTGCAGGGAAAACCACAACCATACGCAGCATTCTGGGTATTATGCAGCCGGATGAAGGAAAGGCACTCTGGAATGGAAAGAAAATTACCAGGGATACCCTGGCTTTCGGATATCTGCCGGAAGAAAGAGGCATTTATATGAAAGCAAAGGTTCTGGAACAGTTGATTTATTTTGGCATGCTCAGAGGCATGAAGAAAGCAGAGGCGAAACAATCGGCGCAGGAACTTATGGAACAGCTTCAGGTGACAGAGTACCAGAACATGCAGGCAGAAAAGCTGTCAAAGGGAAATCAGCAGAAGATTCAGCTGATTGCAGCTATTATACACAGACCGCAGTTGATTTTTCTGGATGAACCTTTTTCCGGTCTGGATCCGGTAAATGCCGTAGTGCTGCGGAATCTGGTAAAAAAGCTGGTAAAGGAAGGCAAATATATCATACTTAGTACCCATCAAATGGAAACGGTGGAGGAATACTGTAAAAATCTTGTGATTCTGGACAGAGGGAAAACTCTTTTAAACGGCACTCTGAAAGATATCAAAAGGGCGTATGGACGAAGCAATCTGATTGTTTCTGCGGAAAAGGATGTCAGGGATATTGCAAGGCAGGAAGGTCTGGAGGTTTTCGAGGAAAGAGCCGCGGAGACAGAGTATAAGATTCAGAGCGAGGAGATGGCCTGCTGTTTTTTGAAACATATGCTGGCAGAAGAAATTTACCCTTTGAAATTTCAGATTATGGAACCATCCTTACAGGAAATTTTTGTGAAAAAGGCAGGTGAGAGCAGATGAAACAAATGCTGATTGTGTTTGTCTATACCTTAAAAGAAGGAATCCGCAAAAAAGCGTTTTGGATTTCAACCATTATCATTATGGCAGCCGTGCTGCTGTTGTGCGCCGTTCCCAGAGTCTTTACAGCATTTACAGGAGAAAAGTCCACGGAAAAAGCAGACCATGAGAAAAAAGGTACCTGTTATCTTCTGGATGAAGTGGGGATTTTTCAGCAAAATCTTGAAATGTTTCAGGAACTGTATCCGGAACTTGATTTCCAGATTGCAGAGAACGAAAATCTGGAAACCTTGAAACAGGAAATTAAGGAGAAAGAAGACGATTCTCTTATTTATATTGAAAAGACAGACGGACAGCCAGTGGTACATGTGGTCAATGCAAATTTTATGAAAGGAATCAGTGCGAAAAATACAGCAGCTGTCTGTGACCAAATTATGCAGTCCCAGTCCCTCCGCGAGTTGGGCGTGGGAGAGCAGCAGATAAAAGTCATACAGACGCCCCTGTCCTATACGGAAGAATATGCAGGAGAGATGGATATAACAGGCTATATTCTCGGTGTTTTTATGACTATTGTTATGTTCTTTGCGGTTTATTATTATGGAAATGGGGTGGCTATGTCCGTAGCTGCCGAAAAAACCTCCAGAGTTATGGAAACACTGATTGTCTCAGCAAAACCTTCCAGGATTTTAGCAGGAAAATGTCTGGGCATGGGTGTTGTGGGGCTTTTGCAGCTGGGAGGCCTCCTGGTCTTTGGCGGATTGTGTTATAAATATCTGTTGCCCAACGATGTACAGCTGGGTGGAATTCAGCTTTCCGGAATTTCTGTTTCTGCAGGTACGGTAATTTTGCTGCTTGTGTACTTTATACTGGGCTATGCGCTGTATGCAGTGCTGAATTCCGTATGTGGTGCAGCAGTCAGCAGAATTGAAGACTTAAACGCAGCCCTGCTTCCGGTTTCCATTGTTGCAATCCTTGGTTTTTACTTAGGATATTTTACTTCCATTGCAGGAGGAGGCAGCAGTACCTTAACAGATCTGGCCCTGTACCTGCCCATATCCTCTCCTTTTGCAGTACCTTTTAAACTGTTGACAGGAGAAATCGAGCCGGTACAAATCGGTGTTTCCCTTGCCGTTTTGGCTGTTACAATTGTAGTGGCTGCAGCCATAGCTTCAAAGATATACAGTATTTCTGTAATGCATTACGGAAAACCCTTAAAATTAAAAGATATGAAAAAAATGAAATAAGAGAAGAAAGAAAGGGGGCTGCCGGAACAGTCCCCTCTTAAAATCTTATTTTACTTTGGAAAGTGCGGCTTCATCCGCTACGATGGTAACATCCGGGTGCAGCTGTAAGATAGAAGCCGGAACCTTTGGTGTAACCGGGCCGTTGATAACTTCATTGAGAATTTCCGCCTTGTCAGCTCCGCTGACTACAACCAGAATTTTCTTTGCACTCATAATGGTGCCGATTCCCATAGTGTAAGCCTGACGGGGAACATCGGCTTCGTTTTCAAAGAAACGTTTGTTGGCCTGAATGGTGCTTTCTGTTAAATCTACGCAATGTGTCGTTTTTGGAAAATCTTCTGCAGGTTCATTGAAACCAATGTGTCCGTTGTGTCCCAGACCTAAAAGCTGCAAATCAATGCCCCCCGCACGGCGAATAATTTCTTCATATTCTCTGCAGGCTGCATCGCTGTCTTCATTTAATCCGTCCGGCACAAAAGTACATTCCTTGCGGATATTTACAGAGTCAAACAGGTTGTGGTTCATGAAATAACGGTAACTCTGGTCATTGTCTCCGCTTAATCCTCTGTATTCATCTAAGTTGCAGGAAGTAATCTGAGAAAAATCCAAATCCCCTTCTTCATACCATTTTATCAGATTTTTATAAGTTCCCACAGGTGTAGAACCGGTTGCAAGTCCTAACACACAGTCAGGATTTAAAATTACCTGAGAAGCAATTATATGCGCTGCCTTTCTGCTCATTTCATCATAGTCTTTGGTTTTGTAAATTTTCATAATACCTTCTCCTTTAAGCTGGGATTTTTTCCCGTAATATAATTATTATAATATGAAAGTAATTGAAACACAATGTAAAAAACAGAAAGTAGAATCAAATTGGCAGGCGCAAAAGCAGAGACTACTTTCTGTCAGACAAAACTTTAATGGAAGAAGCATATTCTGACGGCGTCATTCCGGTAATTTTCTTAAACTGCCGGGAAAAGTAGTGAATGGATGTATAGCCGATAAATTCAGATATCTGCGTAAAATTGTGATGATTTTCCCGAATGAGCTGTTTGGCCAGTTCAATTTTTAAATGGGAAAAATAATCAATGACACCGCAGTGTGTCTGCTCCCGGAAGAGTTTCTGCAGCTGGGAACGCCCGATTAAATTGTCCTGGCAGATGGTCTCAATGGTCAGCCGCTCGCAGATGTGTTCTTCCAGATAAGTCGTAATCCGGTTGTAAATCAGAGAATCATTCTTCTGCTTAATGGATTTGATAGCAGGAGCGGAAAGCGTGCCCTCATCCATCTGGCGAATCATCAAAATCAAAAGCGTTTCCAGATATAGTTTAATCAACTGTTCAGAACCAAAGGGAGCTGTCTCCCGACGAAGCATTTCGGTGGTTCCAGGGTCGTCCAATGGATTGGCAATGCAGTGCTTGGCCTCATAAATAATCTGGGCAAGGAGATTTCGCTCCTGTTCGCCAATGCTGGTCAGCAGATTTTCAAAATATTTCATACAGGGAGAATGGCACTCAAAGGAGATGACTACCAGGTTGGGGGCAATGGTTCCATTCGCCTTTACGGTGTGAAATTCGTCCGGCTTGTGGAAAATGATTTCTCCTTTTTTCAGCGTATGGTGGATATTTCCGGCACATACCTCCACTTCCCCTTTATCCACGCACAGAAATTCCCAGAAATCATGTGTCTCTCCGGGAAAATTATAGTCGCTCATATATTCAAAGTAATGAATCGTAATAATTTTATTGATTTCAATGTCTTTTTTTAGTTCCAGACTTGTAAATGACATGACAAACCTCCTGAATAGGAAAATATATTCGTTTTTATTATAAAGGATTGCAGAGAAAAAATCCATATGTTGTCCTAAAATGTCTGGAAAAGCAATGAATTTACAGACAGGATATGGTAGAATAAAACATAAGAATTGAGAAAAGGCGGAGAAGGAAATGAAACATGTACAATTAATGATGAAACCGGCATCTTCCAACTGTAATCTGCGGTGTGCCTATTGTTTTTATGAAGATGAATGTAAAAACAGAGAAATCCCATCCTATGGAATTATGAAAGAGGCAGTTTTGGAAACCGTGGTGCGAAAAGCTCTGGAGGCAGCAGAAGAAAGCTGCACTTTTGGTTTTCAGGGGGGAGAACCAACACTGGCCGGACTGGAATTTTTTGAAAAGTTTATAGCGTTCACGAAAAAATATAAGAAACCCGAAACAAAGCTGTACTTCTGTCTGCAGACCAATGGAACACTGCTGGATGAGAAGTGGACGGAATTTTTAGGAGAAAATCATTTTCTGGTGGGAATTTCTTTGGATGGGACCAAAGAAATTCACGACAGAAACCGGCAGGACGCCGGTGGGAAGGGCACTTTCCAGAAGATTTTAAAGAATGCGAAAAATCTGCAGAAGAACCATGTAGAGGTGAACATTCTGTGTGTGCTTACCAAACAGAGCGCCAGAAAGATTACGTCTGTTTATCAGTATCTGAAAAAAGAGGGATTTTATTATCAGCAGTATATTCCCTGTCTGGACCCGTTGGGAGAGAAGGAGGGGCAGAACCCCTGGTCTTTGACGCCGGAGATTTATGGAGAGGCTTTAAAGTCCCTGTTTGATCTGTGGTTTGAGGATGTACGAAAAGGTACTATGGTTTCAATTCGGGAATTTGATAACTGGCTGTCCATGTTAAAGGGGTTTCCGCCGGAAGCCTGTTCCCAGACGGGAAGGTGTTCTATGCAGAATATTATTGAAGCAGACGGAGGGGTGTATCCCTGTGATTTTTATGTGCTGGACAACTGCAGGATTGCCAATGTGCAGGATGAGAAGTTCCGGTTTTTCCAGGGGATCTTTCCGGAAATGGAATTTTTCAGCCAGGGCAGGAAACGTGGAGAAGAGTGTACTGCCTGCAGATGGTATCCTCTTTGCCGGGGCGGCTGCAGAAGAAATTATACAGAGGAAAATAAGAATTATTTCTGCAAGTCTTATCAGGAATTTTTTGCCTATGCTATCAGCAGGCTGGAATGGCTGGCAGCCAGACTGTAGGGGACTGCTGCCAGCTGCGGCAGTCCCTTTGTAAATGGCAGCCCCCAAAGGGATTCAGGAAGGCATATATGGCGGATAGGGCTGTCCGGGAATCAGCTTGGTTCCGTCTGAAAAGCCCTCCGGCCGGTTCTTTAAAGTCTGGATTAAGCAATCCCGCAGCTGACAGATACGGTTCTGGCAGACCGGATTGTCTATTTCGTTATGCAGCTCTTTTGGGTCATCCAGCAGACGGAAATACTGCTCGGTTCCGGTTTCGCTGTACCAGATGAATTTATCCTGGGGCGTTACCAGCCAGTGATTGGAGTATTCTCCGTAGGAGTGTTCGCCGTGGAGCACTTCCCGCAGAGCTTTTTGCGGCTGCTCTATAAGCGGCAGCATGCTTTTTCCGTCCAGGGTATCTGGAATATGGGTATGAACAAAATCCAGCAGAGTAGGCATGACGTCCCGAAGTTCCACCAGACTGTGGGAAACCGTACCTGGTGTGAGCCCCGGAAGAAGCCTGTCGTTTCCTGAGAGAATCAGGGGGATGCGGATACTGCCCTGGTATGGCCGGGATTTGCGGAACATGTGGTGGTCACAGAGTTCTTCCCCGTGGTCGGAAGTAAAGAGAATCAGAGTATCCTCATAAACGCCGTATTCTACCAAAGCCTGAATCAGACGTCCAATCTGATGGTCCAGATGAGTAATGCAGGCATAATATCCCACTTGAGCTTCCCGTATTAAATCTTTATCCAGAGGACCGCATTTGGAATCAAAAACCCGTCCCTGACTCTTTAACAGTTCTTCGGTTTCCCAGTCGCCCAGAGCAGGCGGTGTCAGTTCTTTCCGATTGTACAAATCAAAATAATAAGAAGGCGCATCAAATGGCGGGTGAGGACGCAGATAAGAAGCCATAAGGAAGAAAGGTTTTTGCGGGTCTTTTCTGCGCAAAAAATCGATGCTGCGGTCTGTCACCCAGTTGGTGGGATGGTATTTTTCCTCATAAATCCAGGGACGAGCCACCCAGCTGTTGCATTCCAGTCCGGTATCCGTTACGTCTGCGTCGATGCCTTTTTCCTGTTTCAGCCAGTGAAAGTAATCATCGGCATTTTTCTGGGACTCCTGCCAGGGGACACTGGTATAGCGGGCGCTGTGAAGATAGCCGTCGTGAAGCTCAACATTGTGGAAACCCAGATAATTCCGCAGTGGGTGTACATGCATTTTCCCCACACACTGGCAGTAGTATCCTGCTTTGGAAAGTTCGCCTGCCATAGTGTGTGGATAATCCCAGATAATGCCATCCTCATAGCCGGTTCGCTTGTGATGTTCCTGGGACAGACCGGTGTGAAGAGCGGCTCTGGCGGCAATGCAGCTTGGGCAGGCGCTGTAGGCATTGTCAAAAGAAATACCCCGGCTGGCCAGTGTATCCAGATAAGGAGTTTTGACATCCGGATGTCTGGCAAAGCCCAGACAGTCCCCACGAAGCTGGTCAGTCATAATCAGTAAAATATTAGGCTGTTTCAAAGGTGATTCCTCCATTCATCAAAATTACCTATAAATATACGATGTTTCTCTGAAAAAGACAAGGTTTTTTCCGGAAATGCCCGTTTGTGTTATGAAAAGTGATGAAAGAGAAGAAGATGAAAGAAAAAAATATAAGAGGAAAAAAGAGCAAAAGATAAAAAGAGAAGGAGAATTTTGGGCAAAATAACGATGTGAAAGACGATTGTATAAAAGTTACAGCAGATAGTACAAATACAAAAATAGAAAATATGGTATAATGATTCGGTGAGATTTAAGAAAGATAGTTACTATCTACAATCTAGGGAGGAATTAGTAATGAAAATGAAGATGGTAAAGAAACTTGTAGCCATGGCTCTTGTTTCAACAATGACATTGTCCGGACTTGCTGCATGTGGAGGCGAAACAGCAGATACAAACAAAGATACAAGTAAGGATACTGCAAAAGAAGACAAGTCTGAAGGCAAAGAAGTGCTCAAATTAGCTGCTTTCAAAGGCGGTAACGGAGAAGAAATCTGGAACCAGATTGCAGCAGCATTTGAAGAAGAAAAGGGCGTTGACGTAGAATTAAACATTTCTTCCGAATTAGATAAAGACCTGACAAAATCCATTCAGAAAGGTGACTTCCCTGACGTTGTATACTACAATCTGGGACAGAAAAGCGGTTTCACAGAAACTATGCTGAAGGAAGGCGCAATCGCTGATATTACAGATGTATTTGATGACGAATTAAAAGGAAAGCTGTTAGACGGTATCACAGATGGTACAGACGCACAGCCATACGCAGACGGCAAAATCTATCTGGCGCCTATCTTCTACACGCCGACAGGATTCTGGTACAACAAGAATCTGTTTGAAGGAGACCAGAAAAAATATGACCTGCCGACAACATGGGAAGAGTTCTTTGCTTTAGGCGATAAGGCAAAAGCAGACGGGGTTTCCTTGTTTACATTCCCACAGGCTGGTTACCTGGACGCAACGATGTACAGCATGTTAGCACAGGCCGGCGGTACAGAGTTCTATCAGAAAGCAATCAAATACGATGCAGATACATGGACATCTGACGAAGGGAAGAAAGTTCTGGATACATTAGGCAAACTGGTATCTGCTGATTACACAGAAAAAGATACTGTAGCAAATGCCAACGCAGACGGTGGTTTCAAAATCAACCAGCAGAACGTTATCGACAACAAAGCATTATTCATGCCAAACGGTAACTGGGTAATCGGTGAAATGGCTGCTACAACACCGGAAGACTTCAGATGGGGTATGATGCCTGCACCGAAGTGGGATGGAGATGAAAAACAGACCATGTACACATTCACAGAACAGATGTGGATTCCTGCAGAAGCAGAGCACATGGATCTTGCAAAAGAATTCATTAAATTTATGTATTCTGACACAGTTGTTGATATTTTATTAAATAACGAAACAACAGACAAAGAAACAGGAAAAACTTCTCCGGCACCAGTTGTTGCACCTGTAAAAGGCGCTGCTGACAAATTACCGGAAGGTACAACAAGAGACTGTTATGCAGCTTCTACAGCAGACAACATTGTAACCGTTACAGGCGGTTGGGTAGCTACACAGCCAATCGAAGGTCTGAACATGAAAGACGCAGTTTACGGACCGGCATACTCTGTAAATACAGGAGATATGACTGTTGAAGACTGGCAGAAACAGTTAGTGGAAACATGGGAAAAATGTGCAGGCGCTTTAGAATAAGCACAATTTAAACCTGGTATCAGCAAACGGTGAGTTATTATAACTCACCGTTTTTAAAAGAAACAAGGAGGAAAACCATGAACAGGAAGAAATCACAGGGGCGTTTTGTTTTTGCCTGCCTGGCACCTGCCGCGCTTTTAATACTGCTTTTTATTTTCGTTCCTACGGTAAAGGTCTTTAAAATGTCTTTGTACCGCATGGGAGGAATTACCAATAAGAAAGAATTTGTAGGATTTGAAAACTTTACAAAGTTGTTCCAGGATAAGGCGTTTTTGGAGGCTATGCAGAATACCATCTTAATCATTGTACTGGTTATGATTTGTACAATCGTGCTGGCTGTTCTTTTTGCAGCTTTATTGTCCAGAGGAAACTTCAAAGGAAAGAACTTTTTCCGCGTTATTTTTTACATCCCAAACATTTTGAGTATCGTTGTTGTAGCCGGTATCTTCGGCGCGATTTACAACCCAAGTACAGGTCTTTTGAATACCTTCCTGGAAGCGATTCATTTAGACGGTCTGGTGCACCAGTGGATGGGTGAACCGAAAATTGTTATTTATTCCGTTATTTTTGCTCTGGTATGGCAGGCCATCGGTTATTACATGGTTATGTACATGGCCAGTATGGCAGCAATTCCGGAAGATTTATATGAGGCAGCCGCTTTGGACGGTTCTTCCGAGATACATACGTTCTTTACTGTAACACTGCCTCTGATTTGGAACAATATCCGTACCACCTTAACCTTCTATATTATCAGTACCATTAACCTGAGCTTCCTGTTTGTCCAGATTATGACGGATGGCGGTCCTAACGGAAAGACCGAAGTGGCGCTGAACTATATGTACAAACAGGCTTATGGTGCAGGGGTATACGGATACGGTATGGCTATCGGCGTTGTAGTCTTTATTTTCTCATTTGTACTAGCTGCAGTGGTAAACAAGATTACAGACAGAGAAGTGCTGGAATTTTAGAAAGGAGAATGAAGAGAAATGAAAGAAACACATAAATTTACAAAAATTTTGTCAAAAGCTATCATTTACATTGCTCTTTTTGTTCTGGCTATTTCTATTATTGTACCGGTTGGCTGGGTATTTATGGCGAGTGTAAAGCGCAATGCGGAATTTATCGGTGCAGATATTAATCCATGGGCGCTGCCGGCAGACCCACGTTGGGAAAACTTCAAACAGGCTTTTGTAGATGCGAGAATGGGAGAGTTCTTCCTGAACTCCGTTATGGTAACAGCTCTGGCGCTTTTCCTGCTTTTGGTGCTTGCTCTTCCGGCTTCTTATGTACTGGCAAGATTTGATTTCAAGTGCAAAAAGATTTTGAATTTGGCCTGCATGGCAGGATTATTTATCAATGTAAACTATATTGTAGTTCCGATTTTTCTCATGCTCACAGACGCCAACAAGGCTTTTCAGGTGGATTTTTTCCTGAATAACCGTTTCCTTCTGGCGCTTATTTACGCGGCAACCAGTCTTCCGTTTACGATTTATCTGTTAAGCGGATATTTCAAAACGCTGCCAAAGGGCTTTGAAGAGGCTGCTTATATTGACGGCTGCGGTTACTGGAAAACTATGGTGAAAATTATGGTTCCAATGGCAAAGCCAAGTATTATTACAGTCATTCTGTTTAACTTCCTTTCCTTCTGGAATGAGTACATCATTGCTTACACGTTGATGGATGGACATGACACACTGGCTATGGGACTGAAAAACCTGATGGCTGTGGAAAAGACAGCTACGAACTACGGTATCATGTATGCAGGTCTTGTTATTGTTATGCTTCCTACATTGATTCTGTATATTGCAGTCCAGAAACGTCTGACAGAAGGTATGACACTGGGCGGACTGAAAGGATAGGAGGAAATCGTAATGAATCATACAGTGAAAGTGATTATAAAGTGTATTGTTTTTGTTGTGTGTCTCGCTTTGATTATTATGGGACAGAAAAATATCAGCATTACGGGTCTGACTATGGAGTTGGTTGGTCTGGTAGGACTGCTGGTGCTGTTATTCCTTTACAATAAAAAGTATCAATAGAAGTATCTGTACGGAAAGAACAGACAGAGAGCGCCGGAAATACGGAGAGGAAAAGTTTCCCTCAAGTATTTCCGGCGCCTTTTTGAGTTCAGAAAAATATGCATAAAAATGACAAAAACAAATGAATTTGTGCAAAGGATTTGTGAAATATTTTTGATAAAATAAAGATAACTTAAAACGAAGTATGGTTGAGAGAAAAGGAGAAGGTAAGATGAAAAAACCAGTTTTAGTAGTTATGGCAGCAGGTATGGGAAGCCGTTACGGCGGTTTGAAGCAGATTGACCCGGTGGATAAACAGGGACACATTATTATGGACTTTTCTATTTACGATGCAGTAAAGGCAGGGTTTGAAAAGGTTGTCTTTATTATTAAGAGAGAAAACGAAGCAGATTTTAAGGCTGCCATTGGGGACAGAATGAGCAAAGTTATTGAGGTGGAATATGTATTTCAGGATTTGCACAATCTTCCGGAAGGATATGAAGTACCGGAAGGACGTGTGAAACCATGGGGAACGGGACATGCGATTTTGAGCTGTCTGGGTACCGTAGACGCACCGTTTGCCGTTATCAATGCAGATGACTACTATGGAAGCCATGCATTCCAGATGATTTATGATTATCTCACATCTCACGAGGATGATGAAAAATACCGCTATACCATGGTAGGCTATGTGCTGGAGAATACACTGACAGAAAACGGACACGTTGCAAGAGGTGTCTGTGTGACAGATGAAAACGGTTATCTGCAGGAAATCAACGAGAGAACCCATATCGAAAAGAGAGGAGACGAAACGGCTTATACAGAGGATGACGGAGCAACCTGGACCGTGATTCCGGAAGGCAGCATTGTATCCATGAATATGTGGGGATTTTCACAGAGTATTCTGAAAGAGCTGAAAGACCGTTTCGCAAAATTCCTGGATGAGAATCTGGAAGGGAATCCAATGAAGTGCGAATACTTCCTTCCTTTTGTGGTAGATGAACTTTTAGGGGAAGACAAGGCTACCGTACAGGTTCTGAAATCTCTGGATAAATGGTACGGGGTAACTTATAAAGAAGATAAACCAGTGGTGGTTGCGGCTATTCAGGCTTTGAAAGACAGCGGTTTATATCCGGAAAAACTGTGGGAGGAAAAATAGAAAATGGCAGAAATTAAAAAAGAAGTAATTGAGAATTTTCAGTTTGAGGGGGAATACACAGAAGGAATTCCTTACGGAAGCGGTCATATCAATGATACTTTCCGAGTGACTTTTCAGCATAAGGGAGAAACGAAACGATATATTCTGCAGCGCATGAACAATCAGATTTTTCTGAATCCGGAAGAACTCATGGAAAACGTTGTGGGGGTAACTTCCTGGCTGAGAAAGAAAATTGTGGAAAACGGGGGAGAACCGGAGAGAGAAACCTTGAATTTAGTGCCTGCAAAAGACGGCAAGGCTTTTTATAAAGACAGCGAAGGGGAATATTGGAGAGTGTACCTTTTCATTGAAGGGGCTAAGACGTATGACTTGGTGGAGAATCAGGAAGATTTCTACCAGAGCGCGGTGGCTTTCGGCAGATTCCAGGGACTCCTGGCAGACTATCCGGCAGAAACCCTTCATGAAACCATTCAGGATTTCCACAATACCGTAAAACGTCTGGATACTTTTAAGAAAGCAGTAGAAGCAGATGGGTGCGGCAGAGCAGCACAGGTGCAGGAAGAGATTCAGTTTGTGCTGGACAGAGAAGCACTGGCGCACAAGCTCTGTGATATGCAGGCAGAGGGAAAACTGCCGCTGCGTGTTACTCATAATGATACAAAGCTGAACAACATTATGATTGATGATGAAACAAGAAAAGCAATCTGTGTGATTGACTTGGATACCGTTATGCCGGGGCTGTCAGTGAATGACTTTGGTGATTCTATCCGTTTCGGCGCCAGCACAGGAGCAGAGGACGAACCGGATTTATCTAAGGTTTCCTGCAGTATGGAATTGTTTGAACTTTACACGAAAGGTTTCGTAGAGGGATGCAAAGGCAGTCTGACAGAGGAAGAACTGGATATGCTTCCGGTAGGAGCCATGACGATGACCTATGAGTGCGGCATGCGTTTCCTTACAGATTATCTGGAGGGCGACCATTATTTTAAGATACACAGAGAAGGTCACAATCTGGATCGCTGCAGAACGCAGTTTAAGCTGGTGAAGGATATGGAGGAAAAATGGAATCAGATGAATGAAATTGTAAACAAATACAGATAGTTTGCAAGGTATACTTGAATTTTCCAATGGAAAGTGGTAGCATAGAAACAAACATAGAAAATGTTTTGTAACATGAAAAATAGTTGATTTCTCAAAGGAGGAATAAAAAGATGGCAATTTTAGTAACAGGCGGAGCCGGATATATCGGCAGCCATACCGTAGTGGAACTTCAGAGTGCAGGATATGATGTAGTGGTTCTGGATAATCTTTCCAACTCCAGCGAAAAATCTCTGGAACGAGTGGAAAAAATCACAGGGAAACCTGTAAAATTTTATAAAGCAGATATTTTAGACAGAGAGGCTTTGAATGAAGTCTTTGAAAAAGAATCCATTGATTCCTGTATTCATTTTGCAGGCCTAAAAGCAGTAGGAGAGTCTGTTCAAAAGCCCTGGGAATATTATGAAAACAATATTGCAGGCACTCTGACTCTGGTGGATGTCATGAGAAAGCACAATGTGAAGAACATCATCTTCTCTTCTTCTGCAACGGTATACGGTGACCCGGCTTTTGTTCCTATTACAGAGGAATGCCCAAAAGGCACCTGCACCAATCCATACGGCTGGACAAAATCCATGCTGGAACAGGTTTTGACAGATATTCAGAAAGCAGACCCGGAATGGAATGTGGTTATTTTAAGATACTTCAACCCCATCGGTGCACATAAGAGCGGTACCATTGGAGAGAATCCAAACGGTATTCCAAATAACTTAATGCCATATATCACACAGGTGGCTGTAGGAAAATTAAAAGAATTGGGTGTATTCGGAAATGATTACGACACACATGACGGAACCGGTGTGAGAGATTATATCCATGTGGTGGATTTAGCCAAAGGCCATGTAAAGGCTTTAAAGAAGATTGAAGACAAATCCGGACTGTCTGTTTACAACCTGGGAACAGGTAAGGGATACAGCGTACTGGATATTGTGAAAAACTTTGAAGAAGCTACAGGCGTGAAGATTCCATATGTGATAAAACCGCGCCGTGCAGGCGATATTGCAACCTGCTATTCCAGTGCAGAAAAAGCGTACAAAGAACTGGGATGGAAAGCTGAAAACGGAATTAAAGAAATGTGTGAGGACTCCTGGAGATGGCAGTCTAACAATCCAAACGGATACGACGAATAAAAATAAGCCTATGGAAAGCCCCGTAAGAGAAGCAAAAGATTTGCTTTTCTTGCGGGGCTTTTTGTGGGGCGCCTGGCGGCGCAGGGTTTAATAAATTTTCTTGTGTTCGTATACAGGTTCAGAAGTAAGCTGCACGCCCAGTTTTTTGAAGACTTTCTTGTCCACAGAAGACAGCATGACAGAGGAATGTACCTGGCAGCCTTTCAGCTTTGGAAGCTGTTCCAGAGCCAATTTAGCCACGTCGCTGGTGGCAGCAGTACTGGACAGGGCAATGAGTACCTCGTCGGTATGCAGTCTTGGGTTTTTACTTCCCAGATAATCGATTTTCAGCTTCTGAATCGGTTCAATGGCTGTTGGGGAAAGCACATGCAGGTTGTGAGGAATCTGTGCCAGTTCCTTTAAGGTGTTCAGAAGGAGTGCAGCGGAAGCGCCCAAAAGGTCAGAAGTTTTTCCGGTGAGAATTCTTCCGTCCTCCAGCTCAATGGCAGCAGCCGGAGCCCCGGTTTTTTCCGCACGTTCTAAAGCAGCAGTGGTAACACGGCGGTTTTCAGTAGAAATGCCCGCCTGTTTCATCAGCAGTTCCAGCTTGAAGACTTCTTCCTCTGTGTTGGATTCCTCCAGACGGCCTTCCAATGCCTGGTAGTATCTGCGGATGATTTCCTGTCTGGAAGCCTCTCTGCAGGCTTCATCGTCAATGATACAGTTTCCTGCCATATTGACACCCATGTCTGTAGGAGACTGGTACGGGCATTTTCCGAAAATTCGCTCAAAAATAGCGCTGAGTACCGGGAAAATTTCCACGTCACGGTTGTAGTTTACTGTGGTTTCCCCGTAGGCTTCCAGATGGAAGGGGTCAATCATATTGACGTCGTTTAAGTCCGCGGTAGCTGCTTCGTATGCCAGGTTGACCGGATGTTTCAGAGGAATGTTCCAGATAGGGAAGGTTTCAAATTTTGCATAGCCTGCGTGGATACCACGTTTGTGTTCATGGTAGAGCTGGGAAAGGCAGGTAGCCATTTTGCCGCTTCCCGGTCCCGGTGCGGTTATAACAACCAGAGGACGGGAGGTTTCAATATATTCGTTCTTGCCGTAGCCTTCGTCGCTGACAATGAAAGGAATGTTGCTTGGATAACCGGCAATGGGATAATGCAGATATACACGGATTCCCAGGTTTTCCAGCTTGGTTTTAAAAGCCATGGCGCCGGCCTGACCGGAAAATTGTGTGATGACAACGCTGCCTACGAAAAAGCCTCTGTCCTTAAAGGCATCCATTAAGCGCAGCACGTCAAGGTCATAGGTAATCCCCAAATCCCCTCTGACTTTATTTTTCTCTATATCGCCGGCACTGATAACGATGACGATTTCCGCATGGTCAGAAAGCTGTTCCAGCATTTTCAGCTTGCTGTCCGGGGCGAATCCCGGCAGAACCCTGGAAGCGTGGTAGTCGTCGAAAAGTTTGCCTCCGAACTCCAGATACAGCTTGTTATCGAACTGACTGATACGTTCTTTGATATGTTCGGACTGCATGGATAAATATTTGTCATTATCAAATCCTATTTTCATCTTTAAGTGCCCCTTTTTCTTTGAATTTATTAAAAAACGCGTAAAGTTATCGTGTACTGCGTTAGTATACTACAATTATACGGGAAAATTCCAGTGTAAACGACAAAAATCTTTTATTTTGTGTAAATTTACAAAAGTTTAATAAATGTGTACAGTTTTTCATAATCTTATTGTTGATTTATAATCTCGTAATCCTTATAATAAAGAAGATAACGTGAGGAGGAAAGAAATGGAGCAAAATCAGAATAAAGGTCCGAAGGATGACGGGCCTAAGAATAAACAGTCATTGCTGGTAGTGGTGATTTGCCTGATGATGGGACTTATCGTAGTAAATCTTTTTAGTATCCTGACAAAAAATCATACCAATCAAATTAACTACAGCGAGTTCATTGAAAAGGTGAACGATGGTGAGGTCAAAGAAGTTGTGATAAAATCCGACACACTGGAAATCACCTTGAAAGAACAGAAAATTATGGGACAGCCGGTGAAGGTATATACAACGATGTCTGAAAGCCTGGACGAGCTGACAAAGCGTCTGGAAAAGGCGGATGTGACCTTTGGCAGAGAACAGCCAAGTCCGGTTGCGGAGGTGATTCTCAGCCTTTTAGGCATGGTGATTCCTATTGTCGTCATGATTTTTCTGCTGAGTTTCATGTTTAAACGTATGAACGGCGGCAGCGGCATTATGGGCGGCGTGGGAAAAAGCAAAGCCAAAGCCTATGTGCAGAAAGAAACCGGCATTACTTTTAAAGATGTGGCGGGACAGGACGAGGCCAAGGAATCCCTCCAGGAAGTGGTGGATTTCCTGCACAATCCAGGGAAGTATACAGCCATTGGCGCGAAACTTCCAAAGGGCGCGCTGTTAGTGGGACCTCCGGGAACCGGTAAAACGCTTCTGGCGAAAGCCGTGGCAGGCGAGGCTCATGTGCCTTTCTTTTCCCTGTCCGGTTCGGATTTCGTGGAGATGTTTGTAGGTGTGGGTGCGTCCCGTGTCCGGGATTTGTTTGAAGAGGCAAAGAAAAATGCACCCTGTATTATTTTTATCGACGAGGTAGACGCTATTGGTAAGAGCCGTGATTCCCGTTACGGCGGCAATGACGAGAGGGAGCAGACACTGAATCAGTTGTTGGCTGAGATGGACGGTTTTGATACCTCAAAAGGACTTCTCATTCTGGCGGCTACCAACCGTCCGGAGGTTCTGGACCCGGCGCTTCTGCGTCCGGGACGTTTTGACCGCCGCGTCATTGTGGACCGTCCGGATTTAAAGGGTCGTGTGAGTATTTTAAAAGTACACGCAAAAAATGTGTCTCTGGATGAGACCGTGGATTTGGAGGGCATTGCTCTGGCAACCTCCGGCGCAGTGGGTTCGGATTTGGCAAACATGATGAATGAGGCGGCTATTTTAGCAGTTAAGAACGGAAGAAGCGCTGTTTCCCAGAAAGATTTGCTGGAAGCAGTGGAAGTCGTTTTGGTGGGTAAAGAGAAGAAAGACAGGATTCTGAGCACAGAGGAGAGGAAAATTGTTTCCTATCACGAAGTGGGACATGCGCTGGTCAGCGCTCTGCAGAAGGATTCTGAGCCGGTGCAGAAGATTACCATTGTACCGAGAACCATGGGTGCTCTGGGCTATGTGATGCATGTACCGGAGGAAGAGAAATTCCTAAATACCAGAAAAGAACTGGAAGCCATGCTGGTAGGATACCTGGGCGGACGGGCAGCAGAGGAGATTGTCTTTGATACGGTCACCACGGGCGCAGCCAACGATATTGAACAGGCTACCAAGGTGGCCAGAGCCATGATTACCCAGTACGGTATGTCAGACCGCTTTGGACTTATGGGACTGGCGGAAACCCAGAATCAGTATCTGGACGGAAAAGCCATGTTAAACTGCGGCGATTCCACAGCCACAGAGATTGACCATGAAGTTATGAAACTCCTGAAAAAATCTTATGATGAGGCCAAGAGGCTGCTCAGTGAGAACAGGGATGTGATGGACAAGATTGCAGAGTTTCTGATTCAGAAGGAAACCATTACGGGAAAAGAGTTTATGAAGATTTTCCATGAGGCCAAGGGGATTCAGGAACCGGAGGTCAAGGGCAGAATCGAAGAAAAAACGGTGGAAACAGAAGCACCGATGCAGCTTCCTGGGACACATACAGATGCAGACGAAAATCAGAATTCGGAAGCGGTAGAAATATAAGAGATGAGCTGCCGCATTAAGTAATATCGGGAAGAAGTACAGACATTCCTGATTGCTGCTTAATGCGGCAGCTTTTTTCAGAAAGGAGAGCATATGTTTCATATAGAGGAAGAACTGAAAAAGCTGCCGTCGCTGCCGGGAGTTTACATGATGCATGACCGACATGATACGATTATCTATGTGGGAAAGGCCATCAGCCTGAAAAACAGGGTGCGGCAGTATTTTCAGAAAAGCCGCAATCTGGGAATTAAGAAAGAACAGATGGTGGAACAGATAGAGCGATTTGAATACATTGTGACAGATTCGGAGCTGGAAGCCCTGGTGCTGGAATCCAATCTGATTAAAGAGCACAAGCCAAAGTACAACACCATGCTGAAGGACGACAAGAATTATCCATTTATTAAGGTGACGGTAGGAGAAACATTCCCCAGAATTATGACAGCCAGAAGCATGAAAAAGGACAAATCCAAATATTTTGGCCCTTATACCAGTGCCGGGGCGGTGAAGGATGTCATTGAACTGACCAGAAAGCTGTATCATCTTCGGACCTGCACCCGCAATCTTCCCAGGGATGTGGGAAAAGAGAGGCCCTGTCTTTATTACCATATCAAGCAGTGCCAGGCTCCTTGTCAGGGCTATATTTCCAAAGAGGAGTACCGGAAGCAGGTAGACAGTCTTCTGGACTTTCTGGGAGGAAATCACAAATCTGTTTTGAAGGAACTGGAGGAGAAAATGCTGCAGGCTTCCGGAGAGATGAAATTTGAAGAAGCCGCACAGTACCGGGATTTGATGCAGAGTGTGGAAAAAATTGGTGAACGGCAGAAAATTACAGACCATCCGGGAGAGGATAAAGATATTATTGCAGCTGCCATGGAAAACGATGACGCGGTGGTGCAGGTGTTCTTTGTCCGGGACGGAAAACTCATCGGTCGTGACCATTTTTATATGAAGACAGCGCCGGGGGAGAATCGCAGAGGGATTTTGTCCAGCTTTTTGAAACAGTTTTATGCGGGGACTCCTTTTATTCCCAGAGAAATTATGCTGCAGGAGGAAATTGAGGACCGGGAACTTTTAGAAGAATGGCTGGAGAGCCGCAAAGGCAGGAAAGTCCGCATTACCGTGCCAAAAAAAGGAACCAAGGAAAAACTGGTGGAACTGGCTTACCAGAATGCAAAGTTGGTGCTCAGGCAGGATAAGGAACGAATACAGCGGGAAGAGGGAAGAACGATTGGGGCGGTCAAAGAGATTGCGCAGCTGTTAAATATGAGGGGCATCAACCGGATAGAGGCTTTTGATATTTCCAACATCAGCGGTTTTCAGTCCGTGGGCTCCATGGTGGTTTACGAGAAGGGAAAACCCAAGCGCAGTGATTATCGGAAGTTCCGGATTCAGTCCGTGGAAGGTCCCAATGATTATGCCAGCATGGAAGAGGTGCTGACCCGGCGGTTTGTCCACGGCATGAACGAGCAGGAGGAGCGGCAGCGTGAAAATTCGGGAAATGTGTATGGCAGTTTTACCAGGTTCCCGGATTTGATTATGATGGACGGCGGAAGAGGACAGGTAAACATAGCCCTGTCTGTGCTGGACAAACTGCAGCTTTCCATTCCTGTATGCGGTATGGTAAAGGACGACAAGCACCGCACCAGAGGACTGTATTTCCAAAATGAAGAAATTCCCATTGATAGAGACAGCGAGGGCTTTAAGCTGATTACCCGGATTCAGGACGAGGCTCACCGGTTTGCCATTGAGTACCACCGTTCCCTGCGCAGCAAGGGGCAGGTCCATTCTCTTCTGGATGATATTCCAGGTATCGGGCCTGCCAGAAGAAAGGCGCTGATGAAGCGTTTTAAAGGTCTGGAGGGGCTTCGGGAGGCTTCCGTAGAGGAATTGTCCCAGGTGGAATCCATGAACGAAAAAGCAGCCCGGCAGGTATACGAATTTTTACACCGGCGGAGGGAAGAAAGCGCCAGTCCGTTGTTGAACTTGCAAAGTCCATATGATAAAATAAGAAAAGAACCAAAAGACTGACACAGAAGGAGATTATGACATGACAGGTGTAGAATTAAATAAAATGATACAGGAATTAAACCTGTATAATAAAACACCGGAAATCGATACATCGGGCAAGCGTATCAACACACCGGAAATTAACCGTCCGGCTTTGCAGCTGACCGGGTATCTGGAACACTTTGAAAATGAACGTGTGCAGATTATCGGTTATGTGGAATACACATACCTGCTTCATTTGGAAAAAAAGGAAAAGCTGAGGGCTTTTGAACGGTTTGTTGCCAGCAAGATTCCCTGTGTGGTTTTTACAACCATGACAGAGCCGGATGAGGATATGCTGGGGCTTGCCTGCAAATATCAGGTTCCGGTGCTGGTGACACAAAAAACCACCTCTGCATTCATGGCAGAGCTTATTCGCTGGCTGGGAGTACAGCTTGCCCCTTGCATTTCCATTCACGGGGTGCTGGTGGACGTATACGGGGAAGGCGTTCTGATTATGGGCGAAAGCGGTATCGGTAAGAGCGAAGCGGCTCTGGAGCTGATTAAGAGGGGGCATCGTCTTGTCAGCGACGACGTGGTGGAACTGCGCCGTGTCAGCGATGTTACGCTGGTAGGGTCTGCTCCGGACATCACCCGTCACTTTATCGAACTGCGAGGTATTGGCATTATTGACGTGAAGACCCTGTTTGGTGTGGAAAGTGTAAAGGATACCCAGTCCATTGATTTGGTTATCAAACTGGAAGAGTGGAACCGGGATAAAGAATATGACCGCCTGGGCATGGAAGAAGAATATACGGAATTTCTGGGCAATAAGATTGTGTGTCATTCTCTGCCTATCCGTCCGGGACGAAACCTGGCAGTCATTGTAGAATCTGCCGCAGTCAACCACAGACAGAAAAAGATGGGCTATAATGCCGCACAGGAACTGTACCGCCGCGTACAGGAAAATATGGCGAAAAAGAGGGAAGAAGGAGAAGAAAATGAGTAAGTATTGCTTTGGGATTGATGTAGGAGGAACCAGTGTAAAATGCGCTTTGTTTTCAGCAGAAGGAACCATTGAGGAAAAATGGGAAATTCCCACACGGACAGAGCAGGAGGGAGTAAAGATTCTTCCTGATATTGCGGAAGCTATTTTGAAAAAAATGGAAGAAAAAGAAATTACCAGAGAAGAGGCCGTTGGCATAGGTATCGGACTTCCGGGTCCTATTGAAGAAAATGGGGAAATTGCCTGTGCGGTTAACCTGCACTGGGGAAGAAAAAATGTGGAAAAAGAACTGGAAGAGCTGACCGGTATGCCGGTAAAAGCCGGAAATGATGCCAACGTAGCGGCTTTGGGAGAAATGTGGAAGGGCGGCGGAAAAGGCGCAAAGAACCTGATTCTGGCAACCCTGGGCACTGGCGTAGGCGGCGGAATCATTATCAATGAGAAAATCGTTACAGGCGCTCATGGCGCAGGCGGAGAAATCGGACATGCCATGATAAATCCGGCAGAGGAAAAAGCCTGCAACTGCGGCAACAAAGGTTGTCTGGAGCAGTATGCTTCCGCTACGGGAATTGCTTCTCTGGCCCGAAAAGCCCTGGGAAAGACAGAAAAGGAATCTCTGCTGCGGAGCAAGAGTCATGTGACTGCAAAAGATGTTTTTGACGCCTATAAGGAAAAGGATGCTCTGGCGCAGGAGATTGTGGATGAGTTTGCAGAGTATCTGGGCAGAGCGCTGGCTGTTTTTGCCTGTGTGGCAGACCCGGATGTTATCGTTTTGGGCGGCGGCGTGTCTAAAGCAGGACAGGTGCTGGTGGACTGTGTGGAGAAATATTATCAGAAATATGCATTTTCTGCATGCAAGGCAACGCCTATTAAACTGGCAACTCTGGGAAATGATGCGGGAATCTGCGGAGCAGCTAAATTGATTTTGAGCAGATAAAAGCAAAGAAAATAGAAGAAGACTGCATAAACGGTATGTGCATTCGTTTATGCAGTCTTTTTTTGCTGTTTTATTCTGTTGGCGTTTCAGCCGGAGGCGTTTCCTGTGGAGTTTCCGGCTGCTGTGTATCTGTACCTCCGTCTGTCGGAGGCGTTTCCGTTGGCGTCTGGTTGTCTGCCGGAGGAGTTTCCGGCTGTGTCTGTTCCGGTTCGGTTACAGGATTGTCCGGTGTTGGCGTTTCCGTGGTTGTATCATTTTCTTCGGATCCGGATTCCGAACTGCTTTCGGAACTGTAGCTGCGGCGGTAATGACCGGAGCAGTATTTTTTCGGAAGCTGTTCTGTGTCAAAGAGTTCTGTCACAGAGCTGCAGCTTGAGGTTGCCAGCAGTCCTGTTTCGGTACAGATAGATGCCTTCTCCACGGTGGAGGGCATTTTGAAGTCTGTTTCCGGCAAATCCGCGTGAATACGCTGCATGATTTTCTTCCACAGGGTCTGCTGATAAGTACGGGCTGTTCCCTGAGGAAGCACGGTATTGTCATCATATCCGGCCCATACAGAGCAAGTGTAGTATGGAGTAAATCCTGAGAACCACAGGTTTTTGTAGTTATCTGTGGTACCGGTCTTTCCGGCTACCGGCATGTTGCTAAGCTGCAGTCTGGTACCTGTACCTTGATTTACAACGTCTTCCAGGGCGCTGGTCAGCAGATAAGCGGTGCTTGGCTTGATAACCGTAGTTTTTTCCGGTGTATTGTCAATGACCACGTTTCCGTCAGAATCCAGAATCTTGGTATAAAACACAGGTTTAATATAAGTTCCGTTGTTTGCAATGGCTGCGTAAGCTGCTGTCAGTTCCAGATTGCTGACACCCTGGGTAATACCACCAAGGGCAGTAGGCAGATTTTCGTCGGTATAATAGTCTCCGCTGCCTTCCGGAATTTCTTTCGGCTCGTCCAGGATGCTGGTGAAACCGAATTTTTTCAGATATTCCACGCTGACCTTTGGAGTGATTTTTTCCATAGCCAGTACAGCGGGAATGTTGTAGGATTTCATGATGGCTGTCCGCATAGAAACAGTTCCGTGATACTGGTGGTCATAGTTGTAAAGGGGCTGTCCGTTGGCATAGGTATAAGGCTCGTCCTCGAAAGTTGTTGCCAGTGTCATACCGCCTTCGTTTAAGGCTGCTGCATAAACGGCCAGCGGTTTAAAGGTAGAACCAGGCTGCCGCAGTGTGTTGGTGGCACGGTTTAAGGTAAGGCTGGAGGATTTCTCTCCCCGCCCGCCTACAATGGCCTTTACATAACCGGTGTGCTGGTCAATAATGGTAATAGAGGACTGAGGCTGAGGCGTCAGATGCATGGTTTCACTGACTACTTCGCTTCCGTCTGCCAGAATGGATGCTTTATAGGTATCCACATGGGCCTGTGCGCTTTCTGCGCTGTCGAAAAGCAGCGTGAAATTGGAATCTTCATTTTGGATGAAGTATTCCTTCAGCATTTCTTTACTGTAATTTTCCTGTTCCCCATTGGGGTGTTTCACCGTAAGGGCATAGTCCAGAGTTACCTGGCTGCCTGCCGGGAAATTGTCAGGATTTTCATATTCTTCATCACAAATCTGCTGAATGGATGGGTCCTGTGTGGTATAGATACGCAGGCCGCCGCTGTAAAGGGCCGTGTAAGCCTGGGCTTCTGTATAGCCCCGCTGTTCCTGCAAATCCCGTACCACCTGTTCGGTGAGTTCATCAATGAAATAACTGTATGTTTTATCTGTTTCTTCCTGTGTCTGTTCTACATTCTGAATCCGCTCATAGACGTTGTCGGCCAGACATTCGTCATACTGTGCTTTGGTGATGTATTCCTGCTCCAGCATGTGGTCCAGAACATCTTTTCTTCTCTGAGCATTTTTCTCAGGATATACTACCGGATTGAACTTGGTGGGGTTCTGACTGATTCCGGCAATGACCGTACATTCGGAAAGTGTCAAATCACTGACATTCTTGCCGAAATAACCCTGTGCGGCAGCCTGTACACCGTAGTTTCCGTTTCCGAGGTTGATGGTATTCAGATAATTTTCCAGAATAACGTTTTTGTCTTTTACCTGTTTTTCCAGCTGAATGGCCAGATACTGTTCCTGGAATTTACGCTTGAAGCGCTGTATCACGGACTCGTTGGTCCAGCCTGTGAAAACATTGTTTTTCAAAAGCTGCTGGGTAATGGTACTGGCGCCTTCTGTAAAGTGTCCGCCGTTGGCAATACCTTTAATCCCGGCGCGGAGAATGCCTCGTATATCAATACCATTGTGTTCATAGAAACGTTCGTCTTCAATAGCCACCACCGCATGCTGTAAATCCAGTGGAATCTGGTCAATAGTGACCGGCATTCGGTTGGAGTTGGGGGCGGTGAGTTTCTGAAGCTGGTTTCCGTTTGCGTCGTAGACAAAGGTAGCTTCGCCTACAGGGACAATGTTGACTTCTGAAATATCAGGTGCATTGTCTATGAGTCCTTTCAATGCGCCGATGCCCACACTGCCGCCTATGAACAGCAGGGCTATCAAAGAGATGAAAATGACACGCAGAAAAGAAACGTTTGCTTTTTTTCCCATCATGGTAGAATGGGAGGACAAATCATTTCGCTTCTTATTTACGGCACGTTTTCCAAAATTCATGTAGTTTGCCTCCTTTTCCCGTCCATTATAACAAATGGCTGAACCTAATTCAAGAAACTTTGGCTTTGTGCAGGGGAATTTCATTTTTTATTCATAAATGTTCCCTGTATGGCGGAAAGTATGCTAAAATACAAAGAAATAAAGATAGAGAAATCAGAAATGAGGAAATTTATGCTGGAACAATATAAAACCGTTTATCAGGGAGGCACAGGAGAAATCGTGGAAAAGAAATCCCGGTTTATTGCCACCGTGCGTCCGGTCAAAACAGAAGAAGAAGCTATGCTGTTTATAGAGGAAATGAAAAAGAAATACTGGGATGCCAGACACAACTGTTCCGCCTGGGTGATTGGAGAGCGCCGAGAGTCTATGCGCTGCAGTGACGACGGAGAACCCCAGGGAACTGCAGGAAAGCCTATGTTGGACGTGCTTCTGGGAGAGGAACTGTACAATACCGCTGTGGTGGTGACCCGGTATTTCGGCGGCACGCTTCTTGGCACAGGCGGTCTGGTGCGGGCTTATTCCAAGGCAGTACAGGAGGGACTGGCAGCCAGTCGGGTGATTACAAAGCGCCACGGCATTCTTACGGAGGTGGGAACGGATTATAACGGTGTGGGAAAACTGCAGTATCTGTTTGCACAGAGTGACATTCCTATTATGGATTCTGTTTATGCCGAAGATGTGAGGCTGCAGGTACTTGTCCCGGCAGCAGAGGCAGAGAGGGTAAAAAAAGCTGTGACAGAAGCAACCAGTGCACGGGCCTCTGTCACAGAAGTAAAAGAACTGTATTTTGCTGTTTCAGATGGAGAATATCTTCTGTTTGATGATTAGCATTTCTCCGGTTCCGGATAGTCTGCACCGAAGGTTTCTACAGTCATGGAAGCGATTTCCTGCTTCTCCAGGGGACGGTCGCTGTAGTCTGTGCGTGTTTCCGCAATTTTATTTACTACGTCCATGCCTTCGATGACTTTTCCGAATGCAGCGTAAGCACCGTCCAGGTGCGGAGAAGTTTCGTGCATAATGAAGAACTGGCTGCCTGCGGAATCCGGGTGCATGGCTCTTGCCATGGACAGAACGCCTGGTGTGTGTGCCAGATTGTTTTCAAAGTGGTTCTGTGCGAATTCTCCTTTGATGGAATAGCCGGGACCGCCCATGCCTGTGCCGTCCGGGCAGCCGCCCTGAATCATAAAGCCGCGGATAACTCTGTGGAAAATCAGACCGTCATAGAATCCGCTTTTCACCAGACCGATAAAGTTATTTACTGTATTTGGGGCGATTTCAGGATATAATTCTGCTTTCATTACATCGCCGTTTGCCATTGTAATGGTTACAACTGGATTTGCCATAGTAAAATCTCCTTTTGTTTTGTCTATATTGTTATGTCCAACATTATAAGCGGAAAAAATAAAAGGTGCAAGCCACAATTTTGTATGCTATACTGAAACAGGCAAATGGAACCAGAAAGAAAGCAAGTAAGAAGTAAAAGAGGATTATCCATGATAATAGAAACAAACAGTGCAAAGGAAACGTTCCTGCTGGGAGAAAAGCTTGGCAGACAGGCTGCGGCAGGACAGATTTATACATTAAACGGAGACCTGGGAGTGGGAAAGACGGTGTTCACCCAGGGCGTGGCAGCAGGGCTTGGCATTGCGGAACCAGTCAACAGCCCTACTTTTACCATTATACAGGAATACGAGGGCGGAAGGCTGCCGTTTTATCACTTTGATGTATACCGTATCGGAGATATTGAAGAGATGGAAGAAATCGGCTATGATGATTATTTCTTCGGAGAGGGCGTCTGTCTCATTGAATGGGCAGAGCTTATCGAAGAACTTCTGCCGGAAAATATCATTTCCATTACCATAGAAAAAAATCCGGAGAAGGGATTTGACTACCGGAAAATTACCATAGAAGGAGTGGAGACATTATGAAAATACTGGCGCTTGACAGTTCCGGGCTGGTGGCCTCTGTGGCCCTTGTGGAGGACGACATACTGGTTGCGGAATATACCATGAATTACAAGAAAACACATTCCCAGACGTTATTGCCCATGTTGGATGAAATTAAGAAGGCAGTCAATCTGGATTTGGAGAGTATCGATGCCATTGCCGTGGCAGCAGGACCGGGTTCTTTTACCGGACTTCGCATTGGCTCTGCAACGGCCAAAGGACTGGGACTGGCTTTGCAGAAACCTTTAATCGGTGTGCCTACAGTGGAGGCGCTGGCTTATAATCTCTACGGCACAGACCGGGATACGGTTATCTGTCCTATGATGGACGCCAGAAGAAAGCAGGTTTATACAGGGATTTATACCTTTGAGGACCATCAGCTGAAAACCATACAGGACCAGGACGCCCTTCCTATGGACGAACTTCTGGAAAAAGTAAATGCATTGGGAAAAAACGTAATCTTTCTGGGAGACGGCGTACCGGTTTTTAAAGAATTGATTCAGGAAAAGTGTCAGGTTTCTTACAGTTTTGCGCCTGCTCATTTAAACCGCCAGAGAGCCGGGGCTGTGGCTGCTCTTGGCGCTGTGTATTTTGCCCGGGGAAAGACTGAAACAGCGGCAGAACATCAGCCGGACTATCTGCGGGTATCCCAGGCGGAAAGGGAAAGGGCGGAACGCCTGGCAAAAGAACATGCCTGAAATTCGGGAAATGACAGAAAAAGAGGTGCAGGAGATTGCTGCCATGGAGGCGGAGAATTTTTCCAAACCCTGGAGTGAAAAAAGCTTTCTGGATGCGGTAAAAGATTCCCATGCCCTGTATCTGACTGCGTGGGAGGACGGGAAGCCAGCAGGCTATGCCGGTATGTGGATTGCTCTGGACGAAGGCGAAATCACCAATGTATGTGTAAAGCAGGAATACCGGGGAAGGAAAATCGGAACGGCTCTTTTAGCTGCCCTGGAACAGAGGGGAAAGGAGAGAGGGGTTGCCTCTTTCTTTCTGGAAGTGAGAGAGAGCAACGAAAAAGCCATTGGATTGTACGAAAAGGCAGGATTTGCCAGAATGGGTATACGAAAAAATTTCTATGAAGCGCCCGTGGAGAACGCAGCGGTGATGTGTAAAAGATAGCAAATCTGCTATCTTTTTCTAAGTTTACAGCTATTTCCCACTGGGATTTTACAGCCGGATTCGCTATACTCTTTTTGTAACCTCAAAACGTTTCACACTTTGGAGGACAAGAATGAAAAAATATACAAAACAGATGGAAGCACAGTTTCTGGAAGTTTACTGCAACTGCTGTGGAAGACAGCTGCGGACACAGAAGGACATGATTTTGGAAGGGGCTTTCCCCGGTCATGTACAGTGGGGCTATTTCTCAGAAAAAGACGGAGAAGTTCATGATTTTGATTTGTGTGAAAGCTGTTACGATAAATGGATTGGCTCTTTTCGGATTCCGGTAGAAGTGAAAAGGGAAAATGAGTTGTTGTAGCACAAAAAAATGTGTGCTATGATAAGAAACAGACAGAAACGAAACCGATAGAAACGAGGAAGATAGAATGTTGGATGTATGCCTGCTGGGTACAGGCGGTATGATGCCTCTGCCCAGAAGAAAATTAACATCTTTGATGACAAGATATAACGGAAGCAATCTGATGATTGACTGCGGAGAAGGAACACAGGTGGCTGTAAAGGAAAAAGGCTGGAGTTTTAAGCCCATTGATGTAATCTGTTTTACGCATTATCATGCGGACCACATCAGCGGACTGCCGGGACTTTTGCTGACCATGGGAAATGCAGAACGGACGGAACCGCTGACCCTGATTGGTCCTAAGGGGCTGGTGCGGGTAGTGTCTGCCCTGCGTGTCATTGCGCCGGAGCTTCCTTTTGAAATTCAGTGTATAGAGCTGACAAAGCCGGAGGAAACTTTTGTGCTGAATGGTTATCACATTACTGCATTTCGGGTGAATCACAATGTCACTTGTTACGGATACAGTCTGGAAATCAAAAGAAGCGGTAAATTTGACCCGGCCAGAGCAAAGGAGCAGAACATTCCTTTAAAATGCTGGAATCCTCTGCAGAAAGGAGAAACCGTAACCTTTGATGGTGTGACTTATACGCCGGATATGGTTCTGGGAGCTGAGAGAAAGGGAATCAAGCTGACTTACACTACAGATACCCGTCCGGTGCCTTCTATTGCAGAACATGCAGCAGGTTCAGATTTGTTTATTTGTGAAGGTATGTATGGAGAGCAGGACAAGGAGCAGAAAGCAAAAGCTTATAAACATATGACCTTCCAGGAGGCAGCAGGTCTGGCAAAAGAAGCCCGGGTAAAGCAGATGTGGCTGACCCATTACAGTCCCTCTCTGGTGCGGCCGGAGGAGGCTCTGGAGGAAGCGGCAAAGGTATTTCCAAACACCATTGCGGCAAGGGACAGACAGTCTGTGGAATTACAGTTTGAAGACGGTGAAGGAGATAAAAAGCAATGAAAAAGGAAGACGTACTGATTCTGGCAATCGAAAGTTCCTGTGATGAAACCGCAGCCTCTGTTATCAAGAACGGACGCACGGTGTTATCAAATATTATTTCTTCTCAGATTGATTTGCATAAATTATATGGAGGCGTTGTACCGGAAATTGCCTCCAGAAAACATATCGAAAAGATTAACCAGGTTATTGAAGAAGCTTTGAAAGAGGCAGGCGTTACCCTGGATGATTTAGATGCCATTGGCGTGACTTACGGGCCTGGGCTTGTAGGCGCCCTTTTAGTAGGAGTAGCAGAAGCCAAAGCTATCAGCTTTGCAAAAGACCTTCCTTTGGTAGGAGTGCATCATATAGAGGGACATATTTCTGCCAATTATATCGAAAATCCGGATTTGGAGCCACCGTTTTTATGTCTGGTAGTATCCGGAGGACATACGCATCTAGTCATTGTAAAAGATTATGGAAAATTTGAAATCCTGGGACGCACCAGAGATGATGCAGCGGGAGAAGCTTTTGATAAAGTGGCCCGCGCCATTGGTCTTGGATATCCGGGAGGACCGAAAATCGACCGCTTATCCAAAGAGGGAAACCCCTATGCCATGAATTTTCCAAAGGCAAAAGTAGAGGACGCACCCTATGATTTCAGCTTTAGCGGAGTGAAATCTGCAGTTTTGAACCATATTAATAAATGCAAAATGCAGGGAATCCCTGTGGTAGAGGCTGACGTTGCCGCGTCTTTCCAGCGCTGCGTAGTCGAAGTATTGGTAGAGCATGCCATTGCGGCAGCAAAAGACTATCACATTGATAAGCTGGCTATTGCGGGAGGGGTTGCCTCCAATCAGACTCTGCGGACGGCTATGCAGCAGGCCTGTGAGAAGAACCATATTCAGTTTTATCATCCCTCCCCTATTTTCTGCACGGATAATGCGGCCATGATAGGAGTGGCGGCTTATTATGAATACCAGAAGGGGACAAGACACGGCTGGGATTTGAATGCTGTGCCGAACCTGAAACTGGGAGAACGGTAGAGAAAGGCGGGAGAGCAGATGAAGTGTACAGCCATTGTTCTGGCAGCCGGCCAGGGGAAGCGCATGAACAGCAACATACAGAAGCAGTTTTTGATGATAAAAGGGAAACCTGTACTTTACTACAGCCTTGCGGTTTTTGAGCAGAGTCCGGAAATAGAAGAAATTGTCCTTGTTACGGGAAAGGATTGTATAGAATACTGTAAAAAGGAAATCATAGACTTATACGGGTTTCAAAAGGTGAAAAAGATTGCTGCGGGAGGACGGGAAAGGTATGATTCCGTATATGCGGGACTTTGCGCCTGTGAAGACTGTGATTATGTATTTATTCACGATGGGGCCAGACCCTTTGTTACAGAAGCAATGATAAAGAGGACCAAAGAGGCCGTGGAAAAATACGGTGCCTGTATTGCGGGTATGCCTTCCAAAGACACGGTGAAGCTGGCAGATGAAAACGGAATGGTGGCCAATACTCCGAAGAGAAGTCAGGTATGGACAATCCAGACTCCTCAGGTTTTTTCTTATTCCCTTATTCGGGAAGCACATGAAAAAGCGAGACAGTATGATATGAAAGAAATTACAGATGATTCCATGCTGGTAGAGCGGTATGGAAAGGTTCCGGTTTGTCTTGTAGAAGGGGCTTATGAAAACCTGAAAATCACCACACCGGAGGATATTCTGGTGGCTGAAAAAATTCTTGAAAAAAATTCTTGAAAAGTCTTGACATATCCTGTCAATACATGGTAATATACTACCTGTCGCTGACAAAGCGAGGGTACGGAGAGATATCGAAGTGGTCATAACGAGGCGGTCTTGAAAACCGTTTGTCCGCAAGGGCGCGTGGGTTCGAATCCCACTCTCTCCGCTCGGGAGTTACTTCCGAAAAAAAGAGAATATAAATTCTAAACAGGCTATGGAGAAATACCCAAGAGGCTGAAGGGGCTCCCCTGGAAAGGGAGTAGGTCGTTAATAGCGGCGCGAGGGTTCAAATCCCTCTTTCTCCGCTGACAGCTCTGCTGTCACAAAAAAAGTTTAAAAAAATTGTTGACAAGCGACTGAAGATATGATAATCTATAAAAGTTGCTGTGAGCGACAGAGAAACTTTGAAAGGCGACTTCGGTCGATGAAAAGTTTAAAAAAGTTCTTGACAAAGCGATACAGATGTGATAATCTGGTATGGCTGTCGAAAAAAGAACAGCTCAGCCAAATGGCTGAAAAAACTTTTTGAAAAAGTTCTTGACAAGCTGAAAGAGATATGATAGAATATCAAAGCTGTCAAAACGACAGGAACCTTGATAACTGAACAGTAGAACACATGAATCGAAAATTCTTTTACATTTTATTCTTAGGTTCAACGAACCAAAACAGTAAAAGGGATAGATAGCCAAGTAGTTATCTTG
>NZ_JBBEWO010000023.1:0-50880 GCF_038739805.1 Blautia acetica
GCAATGTATGGAGCTGACTGCTACTAATCGGTCGAGGGCTTGACCTGAAAGCTTAGGGAACTAAGCGAAACGGTAAGTTGGAATTGGTTTGGTTTTGTGTATGCGGTTTTGAAGGTATATATTGAGAAAGTTTATATAGGGGATTAGTTCAATGGTAGAGCACCGGTCTCCAAAACCGTCGATGGGGGTTCGAATCCCTCATCCCCTGCTTTAAAAGTCTAGTATTTACTAGGCTTTTTTGTATATGTATTGTTATAACATGTTGTAGGAACCCTGAGGAGAAGAGATGTGTAAAATAAACAGAGAGAGGAACAGCAACGAGTTTAAATGAAATATTAGAAAATAGAACCAAAGAGGGCTGGAACGGGCTCTCTTTTTTGTATCTGTCGGTATGAGTGACGGAAGAAAGGATAAGATATGAGTTTAAGAGTTCTTGATGCAGCATCTCACCAGGGAAATATGGCGCAGGAAAATATAGATTTTGATGCGCTTATTGTAAAGGCCACGGAGGGCTGTACGTATGTAAATCCTTATTGTGACAGAGAATTTCAGAAGGCATTTAGACAAGGAAAAAAATTGGGTGTATACCATTTTGCGAGAAATGCAAATGGAAACATCCCGGAAGCAGAGGCAGAGTTTTTTATCGAAAATACAAAAGGGTACATTGGCAAAGCCATCCCTGTGCTGGACTGGGAGGACAAAGATACCTCAAATGTAGCATGGGCATTGAAATGGCTGCAGATTGTAGAAAGGGCATATGGATGCAAACCTATGTTATATACCAGCGAAAGTGTAGTAAACCGCTATGATTGGTCCGCGGTAGCAAATGCAGATTATGGTCTCTGGTGCGCAAAATACAGGGATAACATACCGGATTACAACTGGGATATGGCAGGAGCAGGTCCGGCACCATCAGTAAAATACTGGAAAACGATGGCTTTGTGGCAGTGGACGTCTGTGGGACGCATTGACGGTCATGAAGGAAATCTGGACTGTTCTATTTTTTATGGAGATGCGGCAGCCTGGGATAAATATATTGGACTGGGAAATATAAATAAACCGTTAGTATCAGGATTTAAGCATAGAGTAGGAGAGCATGTGGTGTTCTCTACCTGCTATGCTTCCAGTACAGACCCAAACAGCAAAGCAATCCCGGCATCCCAAATGGAAAAGAATCACGGCGTCATTACGAAGATTCAGTCCGGCGTCAGGAATCCGTATCTCTTAGACAAAGAGCTCTGCTGGGTCAATGATGGAGATATTCGTGGACTGTACCAGGAGTATACAGAACAGTCTTATGTCGTAAAATCAGGTGATACATTTTCCAAAATTGCTGTAAAGTACGGTACCACTTATCAGCAGCTTGCGAAAATGAACGGGATAAAAAACCCCGATAAAATCTATACAGGACAGAAAATCAGAGTAAAATGAGACAATTCCCGGCAGTCTGTCGGGAATTTTAGAAAAAGGTTGACAACTGCAGAGAAGTAGTTGTTTAATAGAACTATGAGAAAAGTAAAACGTTTAAGTAAAGACGAAAATAAAAAGGGGAAGAATATTTTATATGGCAACTATAAAAGAAATAGCAAAAGCATGTAACGTATCGATTGCCACAGTTTCCAATATTCTGAACGGGAAGCCGGGAGCCAGTGAGGCCACCCGCAGTCTGGTATTGAAGACTGTGGAAAAAATGGATTATACACCAAATTATGTGGCAAAAAATCTGAAAATGAAAAATACAAGAAGCATCGGTGTCATTGCAGAGGATATGACTATTTTCAGTATTCCGGATATTATTGACGGCATTACAGAATATTGTCAGGAAATCGATTATCAGATTCTGCTTACGAACATGCGATTATTTAAAAAATACAATGATGTGTATTACAGCAAGGAAGATTATTATGGCCTTGTGAAACAGGAAATCCGAAAGCTGATGGCAAAGCAGGTGGAAGGGATTATCTATGTGACTGCCCATGAAAGAATTATGCATTGTATTCCGGATAATCTGCCAATTCCGGCCGTCATGGCTTACGGATACACGCAGAGTGGGAAAGTGCCTTCTGTAGTTGTAGACGATGAACATGGGGCTTATGAGGCTGTGCAGTATCTGATAGGACAGGGGCACAGGCGTATTGGTGTCATTACGGGAAAAAGCGATAGTCTTCATATGCAGGCCCGGCTTGTGGGATATCAGAAGGCATTGCGGGACAATGGTCTGCTTTATGAACCGGAACTTGTCTATTATGGTGATTGGAATCGGGAAACCGGGTATAAAGGGGCTGGTGTGCTTTTCGAGCGAAAGGTTACGGCCATTTTCTGTATGAATGATATTATGGCAGGCGGCGTATATGATTGGGCAGATGAAATGAAAAAGAAAATTCCGGAGGAAATTTCCGTGGTAGGGTATGACAACAGAGAATTATCCAGTTATTATAAGCCGCCTCTGACAACGATTACATTGCCGCTGCATGATATTGGATACCGGGCTGCAGAGGTTATGATAGAGATGCTGGATGGCAAAATTTCCTCTCAGAAGGAAGAATTGGTGTATCAGATGCCTTGTCACAGACTTGTGAGGAAATCTGTGCAGGAGTTGAAAATGGCAGGAAAATAATGGTACAAGTTTAAGAAGAGAGGGTACAAGTAAAAGAAAAATTGCAGCTTTTCAAAACATCAAAAAAGTTTTGAAGAGCTGTTTTTTAGTTAAATTATACAAAAGAAAAGTATGAAAATCCTTGGAAAATAAGGAGCAGGAGAATAAGATATTGGTAAAAATGCACATAGTTAAACGATTTATAATCTAATATAGTTGTGATAAATATGAAAAATAAAGATATAAAAAGAAAAAAAGAGTAAAAAAGAGATATTATAAATATTAATCGTTAAAATAGTGAATATACAAGCTTTATTTTTAGGGTATGGGTATGATATAAATAAGAAAAATTAATAAAAGCCTTTTATAAAACGTTTTATAAATCTTAAAAACCATGAATACATATCTATAGAGAAGAAATTATAGATAGAAAAAAGAAAATTATCGGTAAAAGAGGGTTTGAAGTATTAAACGTTTAATAAGGCGGACAGGTGAAAGTGTATGGAAAGAGTGAAGTTAGAAAGTATTCCGCTGCATGCGGTTCACATTCAAGACAGCTTTTGGGATAAGTATATCAGACTGGTGAAGGACGTAATTCTTCCCTATCAGTGGGATACTTTAAATGACCGGGTGGAAGGTGCACAACCCAGCCACTGTATCAAGAACTTTAAGATTGCAGCGGGAGAAGAAAACGGAGAATTTCAGGGAGCGGTTTTTCAGGATACGGATGTGGCAAAATGGCTGGAAGCAGTTGCCTTTACCCTGGCTTCTTCGGGAAGAGATGAAAAGCTGGAGAAACTGGCGGATGAGACCATTGCTTTGATTGGAAGAGCACAGTGTGAAGACGGTTATCTCAATACTTATTATACGATTCAGGAACCGGACAGAAGGTGGACGAATCTGAAAGAAGGACATGAACTTTACACGGCAGGGCACATGATAGAAGCGGCCGTTGCTTATTATCAGGCAACGGGGAAAAAAGAGTTTCTTGAAATTGTATCAAGATTTGCTGATGTTATCTGTGAAAAGTTTGGACCAAAGGAAGGTCAGTGCCATGGATATCCCGGACACCCGGAAGTTGAATTGGCATTGGTGAAGCTTTATCGGGTAACCAAAGAGAAGAAATATCTGGATACAGCAAAGTTTTTCATAGATGCCAGAGGACAGGGCGGGAATTACTTTGAAGAGGAAGAGAGAGGGGAGAAATACAAACAGATTTTTCCGGAATTTGCAGGATACCAGCCGGAATACTCCCAGTCACATCTTCCGGTAAGAGAACAGAAAACAGCAGAGGGACACGCAGTAAGAGCTGTTTATCTGTACAGCGCCATGGCTGATTTGGCATACGAATACCAGGACAAGGAACTGGAAAAAGCCTGTGAAACTCTTTGGAACAACATGGTGCAAAAGCGAATGTATATTACCGGAGGGATTGGTTCTTCTGGTTTGCTGGAAAGATTTACTACAGACTATGATTTACCAAATGACAGAAATTATTCCGAATCCTGTGCTTCCATTGGATTGGCTATGTTTGGGAAACGCATGGGAGATATGACAAGAGATGCTTCTTATGCAGACATTGTGGAACAGGCACTTTATAACACTGTATTGGCAGGAATCGCCATGGACGGAAAAAGTTTCTTTTATGTAAATCCTTTGGAAGTATGGCCGGATAACTGTCTGGAGAGGACCTCTTTGGAACATGTAAAACCGGTCAGGCAGAAATGGTTTGGAGTGGCCTGTTGTCCACCTAATATTGCAAGAACCCTGGCTTCGTTGGGACAGTACGTGTATGGAAAAGATGAAGAAGCTCTTTACATCCATCTTTATGTTTCTAATGAGACTGAAGTCAAAATGAAAGGAAGGCCCTACAAGGTCAAGATGGACAGTCATTATCTTACAGACGGAACTGTAAAAATCCTGGCAGAGAGAATGAACACTGCGGAAGAAAAGACCGAGAACAGGATTGGCGGGAAAATAGCCCTCAGGATTCCGGGATACATGAAAAAATTCCGGATATACAGAAATGGAGAGAAGCTGGAAAATCCCATTATACAAAAAGGATATCTGCTTTTGGAAAACCTGGGAAATCGGGAAGAAATCACTTTGAAATTTGAAATGAAAGCACGCTTTGTACGGGCAAATCCAAAGGTAAGAGCAGATGAAGGACGGGTAGCGGTTATGAGAGGACCGTTGGTTTATTGTCTGGAAGAAGCGGACAATGGAAGCAATCTCTCCTCCGGTTACATAGATACACAGACCGAGCCGGAAGAAGTTTATGAACCGAATCTCTTGGGCGGTATTGTGAGTGTAAAACTCAAAGGAAAGCGTATTTCCATGAAAGGCTGGGAGGACGGCAGTCTTTACGGCGAACGGAAACCAGTATTTGAAGATACAGTATGGAAAGCGGTTCCCTATTGTAACTGGGGAAATCGAAAGACAGGAGAAATGGCGGTCTGGATAAAAGAACTGATAAAAAATTAAGGTGTATCATACAGAAACAGAGGGTTTCTGATAGTGATAAAAAAGGAATAAGGGAGGACACTGGTTATGAAGAAAAAAGTGTTGGCAGCAGTATTATGTGCAGCAATGGCAGGAAGTATGTTAGCAGGCTGCGGAGGAAAATCTGATGGAGACAAAAAGGAAACCGGAAAAAGAGAGATGGAGGTAGAGGGCGATAATGTTACGACCTTAAATGTGTGGACCTTCATTGAAAATCATCAGGATTTCTACACGGAAATGGCAGAAAAGTGGAATGAAGAAAACCCGGATAAGAAAGTAAAACTGGTACTTTCCAATATGGCTTATGACGACATGCATAACAAATTATCTCTGGCACTGGAATCCGGAGAAGGTGCACCGGATGTTGTAGATATTGAGCTTGGTAAGTTCCCGGCCTTTACTACAGGACAAATCGGACTGATGGATTTGACAGATGCCATTGAACCATACAAAGATAAGGTAGTAGAATCCAGACTTGATTTATATGCAAAAGACGGCAAATATTATGGTTTCCCAACACATGTTGGTACTACGGTTGCTTTCTACAATACAGAAGAACTGGAAGCAGCAGGTATTGACTATACAGCTATCAAAACCTGGGAAGATTTTAAAAATGCAGGTATCAAATACAAAGAAGCTACAGGAAAAACCTTTGCAGCGGCAGAGACAACCGCACAGTGGACTTTAAACCTGATGCTGGCTCAAAAAGGCGGCAGCTATTTAAAAGAGGACGGTTCTCTGGACGTAAATAATGACACCATGGCAGAATGTCTGCAGTATTTAAAAGATATGCAGACAGCAGGGGCTCTTGATACTATCGCAGGGGGACAGCCGGATAACGAAGAAGCATATCCTCTGTACAACAGCGGCGATGTGGCAGCAGCCATTATGCCATTCTGGCAGACAAGCCGTTACACAAGCTACATGACAGATTTGAAAGGGAAAGTGGCCATTGCAGTTCCTCCGGTATGGGGAGACAATGACGCAGTAAAAACGATTGGCGGCGGCGGTACCGGTACAGCGGTTGTAGCTTCCGGCGAACACGCAGACCTTGCGGCAGAAGTATTCGCTTACATTAAATTGTCTGATGAAGCAAGCCATGAAATCTACAATGTATTGGGATTTGACCCTGTAAACACAGAGGTATGGACAGACACAGCCCTGACAGAAAATCCGGACAACCAGTTTGTACAGTATTTCAACACAAAACCATTTAACGCGCTTCTGGAAGTACAGGACAGCATTGGACTGTTAGACTGCTACACAGATGAAAAGATGCCTTCTATTAATAACGTATTCACAACACAGACTCTGAATGATATTTTTGAATCTGATGTAGATGTAAAAGAAGCACTTGATTCTGCACAGGACACATTGGAAAATGAATTTGCTGAATAATCAGCATATATCACCCGGGGGCTGTTGTAAGAAGCGACTGCCCCCGGGTGCTTTCCAAAGCAAGTGAAAGGAGTTATGGATACCATGAATAAAGTAAAGAAATTCTTATACTCACAAAAGGCTGCTCCTTATGTATTTATTCTTCCCTTTGTACTTACCATTCTTCTGTTCTGGCTGTTTCCCATAGGAAATGGTGTGCTGCTCAGCTTTCAGGATGTGTTAAAGGACAAATGGGTTGGATTTGATAACTATTCCCGCCTTTTGACTGATAAAATGTTTTTTAAAGCGGTTTACAACAGCCTCAAATATATGATTGGTACGTTGATTCTGCTGATACCGTTCCCCTTGCTGTTTGCCAGCATGTTAAACAGTAAGCTGATGAAAGGACAGGGATTCTTTAAATCCGTATACTTTCTTCCGGCTCTGACTTCTGTGGTTGTAGCTGGTACGATTTTCCGTCTGATGTTTGGCGAAATGGATACCTCTTTGGCAAACCAGATTATGGAGCTTCTTGGTAAATCTCCGATTAAGTGGTTAAAGGGAGAATGGACAGGATATTTTGCACTTTTGATTGTAGCATGCTGGAGATGGACAGGTGTAAATATTTTGTATTTCCTGGCAGGACTGCAGAGTATTCCCACGGATATTTACGAGGCAGCTTCTATTGACGGCGCTTCCAAGTGGCAGCAGTTTATTAAAATTTCTTTTCCACTGGTAAAACCTACGACTGTCTATGTGCTGACTATTAGTATTTATGCAGGTTTATCCATGTTCCTGGAATCCTTCATGCTGTGGAAAGGAAACAATTCCCCGCAGAATATTGGTTTGACCATTGTAGGATACCTGTACAGACAGGGGATTGAAAAACGTGCCATGGGTTATGCATGTGCCGTTGGTCTGGTATTACTTTTAGTCGTTATGGTTATCAATATGATTCAGTTAATCGCAACTGGTACATTCAAGAAGGAGGAGAGATAATATGGCAGCAGAAGCAATAGGAAAAAGCCAGAAGAGAAAAAACAAAATGGCTACCATAGGTATGGTCATCTTCTTTTCTATTCTTGCAATTTTGATTATTATACCGGTTTATGCTATTGTATTGGCAAGCTTCAAACCGGGAAATCACCTTCTTCAGTATGGTTTGAACCTGAATCTGGACGTGGCGAATATGACGTTGGATAACTATGTGCTTCTGTTTACCGGAAGTCATGATTACTGGATTTGGTTTGGAAACAGTTTGCTGCTGACGGTGATAACCGTGGTACTGACCCTGTTGGTAAGTTCCTTTGTGGCCTATGGGTTTGCGGCATACGATTTTAAAGGAAAAAATTTCTTTTTTGTTATTGTACTGATTATTTTGTCCATTCCTTTTGAAGTTATTATGCTTCCTCTTTACAAGCAGATTTCTTCCTGGGGGATGATGGATAATTACGCTGCAGTGGTTGTGCCGTTTCTGGCTCATGCGTCTACGATTTTCTTCTTCAGACAGTATCTTTTGGGACTGCCGAAATCTTTGATTGAAGCAGGTCGTATTGACGGCTGTACAGAGTACGGAATTTTCTTCCGCCTGATTGTACCGATTATGAAACCGGCATTTTCCGCTATGGCTATTTTAAACGGTATGAATGCATGGAATAATTATCTGTGGCCGCTGTTGGTGATTCGTTCTTCAGAGAAGTATACACTGACTATTGGTCTGAATACTTTAATCAATCCTTATGGTGATAATTACAGCCTGCTGGTAGTTGGTTCGGTATTCTCCATTATTCCTATTTTCATCTTATTTATCTGTTTCCAGAGATATTTTATCGAAGGAATGACAGCAGGTGCAGTAAAAGAATAATTGTATTACAAAAATTTGGAGGTTTATATTATGAGCAGAAGAGCAAAAATGGTGTTAGACAAAGAATTTCAGATTGCCCCAATTGACAAAAGAATCTATGGTTCTTTTATAGAACATCTGGGAAGAGCAGTATACGAAGGTATCTACCAGCCGGGACATCCGGCAGCGGACGAAAATGGCTTCCGCAAAGACGTAGTAGAACTGGTAAAAGAGCTGGATGTGCCCATTATTCGCTATCCGGGCGGAAACTTCGTATCGAATTTCTATTGGGAAGATTCTGTGGGGCCGGTGGAGGAGAGACCCCACCGTCTGGAGCTGGCCTGGAGAAGTCTGGAGAAAAATGAAATTGGTTTAAACGAGTTTTCCAAATGGGCAAAACAGGTAAATTCAGAGGTGATGATGGCAGTGAATCTGGGAACCAGAGGAATTTCGGATGCCTGCAACCTGTTGGAATACTGCAATCACCCGTCCGGTACAAAATACAGTGATTTGCGTAGGAAACACGGGGTAAAAGAACCGCACAACATCAAAGTGTGGTGCCTGGGAAATGAAATGGATGGTCCATGGCAGATTGGACACAAAACCATGGAGGAATACGGACGTCTGGCAGAGGAAACAGCCAAAGCCATGCGACTGATTGACCCCACTATTGAACTGGTATCCTGCGGAAGTTCCAACCGTGAAATGCCCACATTCCCGGATTGGGAAGCGGTAACACTGTCCCATACTTATGATTATGTGGATTACATTTCTATGCATCAGTACTATGGAAACAGGGACAACGACAGCAATGATTTCCTGGCGCAGTCAGATGACATGGACGATTTCATTCGTACCATTATCGCAACCTGTGATTATGTAAAAGCGAAAAAACGCAGCAAAAAGACTATGAACTTAAGTTTTGATGAGTGGAATGTATGGTTCCATTCCAATGCGGCTGACGATGATATTACAGAAAACCATCCATGGCAGGTAGCGCCGCCAATGCTGGAAGATATTTACAACTTTGAAGATGCATTGCTGGTAGGTCTGATGCTGATTACACTGATGAAACATGCAGACCGTGTGAAGATGGCCTGCCTGGCGCAGCTTGTAAATGTTATCGCACCGATTATGACAGATGCAGCAGGCGGTGCATGGAAGCAGACGATTTTCTATCCGTTCATGCATGCCTCCAAATACGGAAGGGGTATTGCGCTGCAGCCGGTAATTTCAGGTACCAAGCATGCTACAGCAAAGCATGATGAAATCACAGACGTGGAATCTATTGCAGTATATAATGAAGAAAAAGATGAAGTTACAATTTTTGCAGTGAATCGTAACTTAGAAGAAGGTGTGGAATTAACCACAGATGTCAGAAGCTTTGAGGGCTATCGTCTGTTGGAACATATTGTTTTGGAAAACGAAGACCTGAAGGCTACAAACAGCCTGATAGGAGAAAAGGTTTATCCGGTGAACGCAGATGACAGAAGCAAACTGGATGAGGGCGTGGCAACCAGTGTGTTGAAAAAAGCCTCTTGGAATGTGATTCGTCTGGGTAAATAAAAGTTCATCTGTTCTCATAGATTTTTTTCTGTTAGAAATCTTGACATTTTTTGAAAAATTATGGAAAATAATGATATTATTTTGCAGAAAAAAGGACCAGGATGTCACGGTCCTGGTCCGCATTAAAGGGTAAAGGGAAGATAAAATAAAATCTTCTCTTCCTTTATATATCCGAATGAAAGAGGCAAAAAATTACGCCTGAAATAAAAATTTTTCATAAAAATAAAATCGGATACATAGACTAAGAGTTGGCATAACAGAAAGAACGAAAAGAGAATGGAGAAACAAGAATGAAAAAGAAAGAGGGGAAACCGGACTTTTGGAAGAAAGCGGCTTTGGGAGGTGGAATTGCGCTTCTTACTGCAGGCATTTTCTATGGAGCAGGTGCTTTTTATTACAGAGAGCGCTTTTTTTACGGAACGCAAATCAATGACATACCCTGTGCGAACCTTACGGTAAAGGAGGCAGAGCAGAAATTAAAAGAAAAAGTAGAGGATTATACACTGGAAATCAGTCTGAAAGAGGGGAAAAAAGAGTCCCTTTCCGGAAAGGAAATCGACTATACTTATGTGCCGGATAAAGAGGTAGAAAAAGCATTGGAAAAACAAAACCCCTTTGCCTGGATAACCGGATTTTTTCATGCAAAAGAGTATACAGCCGGAGAAAATATTACGTTTGATGAATCCCTTTTGAAAGAAAAGATAAACGCCATGGACTGTGTACAGGAAGCAAATATGAAGCCTCCAAAGGACGCTTATATTGCCTTTAAAAACAACCAATTTGTTATTAAAGAGGAAGAATTGGGAACTGCTATAGAACTGGAAAAGCTGCAGGAAAAGGCAAAAGAAGCTGTGGGGAAAAGTCAGAGTGAGATTTCCGCTGAGGAATCCGGCGTGTATAAACTTCCGGCAGTGACGAAGGAAAATGAGACATTGAAACAGCAGCAGGAGGTATGGAACAGCTGCGCTGCTGTGACCGTGAAATATACCTTCGGAGAGCAGACGGAGATTCTGGACGGCATGACTGTGAAGGAGTGGATGACTTATGACGAAAACGGCAATTATGTGGAAAATACAGCTGTGCTGCAGGAACATATCCGGGAGTATGTAAATGCTCTGGGGGAGAAATATAACACTGCAGGAAAACCCAGAACCATTACCAGTACCAGCACCGGACAGCCGGTTTCCGTGGAAGGCGGCAACTACGGATTTTTGATTGATGCAAGGGGAGAGAGACGGCAGCTTTTTGCAGATATTCAGGCTCATGCAAATGTGGAACGGGAGCCTGTGTATGCCAGAAGAGGAGCAGCTTACGGGGAAAATGATTTAGGGGATACTTATGTGGAACTGGACCTTACTGCCCAGCATTTGTGGTATTATAAGGACGGCGCACTTTTGATGGACAGCGATTTTGTATCAGGGACCTACTATAATTATGGAAGGCGTACACCGGGAGGCACATACACTCTGAAAGCCAAGCAGAGAAATCAAGTTTTAAGACCTGCACCCAATGAGGATGGCAGCTATGATTATGAATCTCCGGTGTCTTACTGGATGCCTTTTAACGGAGGAATCGGTCTTCACGATGCTGACTGGCGCTGGAATTTTGGAGGGGATATTTATCTGTACGGCGGTTCTCACGGCTGCATCAATCTGCCGGTTTCTTTTGCCGGGAATTTCTATGAAAATATTGAAACGGGCTGCCCTATTGTGTGTTTTTACCGCTGAATTTTACCGGGAATTTACGGAAAACTCACAGAAAACTTCTTGCAAGAGAAATGGCTGTGTAGTATAATAAACAAAGAGAAAGAGACAAGAGTTAGGACTGTACAGGCAGTCTTATCGTCTTGTCTTTTGTATATAGAAGAGACGGCAGAGATCTCATGAAAGGAAAAGCGATGAATCGAAAAAGAATAGAAGAATTTGAAGATTGTCCGGTGATTGCCGCTATTAAAGATGAAGAAGGTCTGAAAAAATGTCTTCATTCAGATATCCAGATTGTATTTGTGCTGTATGGTGACATCTGCAATATCGGTAAAATTGTAGGCAAGCTGAAAGCAGCAGGTAAGACGGTAATCATTCATATTGACCTGATTGCAGGACTAAGCAGTAAAGAAATTGCGGTGACGTATATCAAATCCGTTACCCATGCAGACGGTATTATTTCTACCAAACCCGGAGTCATACGGGAAGCAAAGGAGGAGGGACTGTTTGCCATTATGCGCTTTTTTGTCATTGATTCCATTGCGTTTGACAGTATTCAAAAGCAGACGGAAAGTGTGCGTCCCGATATGATTGAAGTGCTGCCCGGCGTTATGCCGAAGATTATCCGCAGAATCTGCCGGGAAAGCAGAGTGCCTGTCATTGCAGGAGGACTGATAGCAGATAAAGAAGATATTATGGCTGCATTAGATGCCGGCGCGGTATCGATATCTACCACCAGACAGGACGTCTGGTTCATGTAAAAAGGAAAATAAAATTTAAAAATTACGCTGGAGATTGGAGACAGAGCGGATGACTTATGAGAAAACTCATGAGCATTTGCGCTGTCTCTTTTTGGTAAGAGGAGGAGATTAAGTATGTATGATGTTGTAGTAATTGGAGCAGGAGTGACCGGAAGTGCGGTGGCAAGAGAACTGTCAGCATATCAGCTGAAAACCTTGGTGCTGGAAAGGGAAGAAGATGTGTGCTGCGGCACCTCAAAAGCAAATAGCGCCATTGTTCATGCCGGTTTTGACGCAGAACCGGGTTCCTGGAAAGCCAGAATGAATGTAGAGGGAAATTTAAGAATCCGGCAGCTTTCAGAAAAACTGGATTTTCCTTATAAGCAGAATGGTTCTCTGGTGCTTTGCTTTGAAGAAGAGGGAATTGGAAAGCTGGAAGAACTGAAAGAAAGAGGTGAAAAAAACGGGGTAGAAGGGCTGGAAATTATTACCGGAGAAAGGATTTGGGAGATGGAGCCAAACCTTTCCCGCCAGGTAAAAGCCATGCTTTACGCCCCCACAGGAGGCATTGTATGTCCCTTTAAAATGACGATTGCCCTGGCGGAAAATGCCAATGTGAACGGGGTGGAATTTGTCTTTGATACTTGTGTAGAAAATATAGAAAAAACAGCAGAAGGTTATCGTATTGAGACAGAGAAAGGAAGTTATGAAACACACTGCGTAGTGAATGCAGCCGGGGTTTATGCAGACGTATTCAACAATATGGTAAGTAAAAGGAAACTGTCCATTACCCCAAGAAAAGGAGAATACTGCCTGATGGATAAGAAGGCCGGAACCTTTGTTTCCCACACAGTTTTTCAGCTTCCGACGGCTATGGGAAAGGGAGTTCTGATTACACCTACGGTACACGGAAATCTTCTTGCAGGACCTACAGCAGAAGATATGGAAGACAGAGAAGGGGTTCAGACTACGGCTTCCGGTATTGCCAAGCTGTCCCAGCAGGCGAAAAAAAGCGCTGAAAATGTACCGCTTTCCATGGTAATTACCTCTTTTGCAGGGCTGCGCGCCACAGAAAAAGGAAGCGATTTTGTGCTGGGAGAACCGGAGGATGCCAAAGGCTTTTACAATGCCGCAGGTATTGAATCCCCAGGACTTTCCAGTGCACCGGCCATTGGCGTTTACCTTGCCAAACAGATTTCAGAGCAGCTTGGCGCAGAGAAAAAAACGGATTTTGTTTCTACCAGGAAGGATATTCCCTGCGTGTCGGAAGCGTCACCGGAGGAAATACGCCGCCTCATAGAAGAAGACCCGGCATATGGAAACGTGATCTGCAGGTGTGAAACAGTCACGGAAGGAGAGATTGTAAATGCAATCCGAAGACCTTTGGGTGCCCGCTCTTTAGATGGTGTTAAGCGGCGGACAAGAGCCGGAATGGGAAGATGTCAATCCGGTTTCTGTGCTCCAAGAACTATGGAAATTCTGGCAAGAGAACTGAAAAAATCCCCCTTGGAACTTACAAAAACAGGCGGCAAATCCAGACTTTTAACAGAGGTATGAGAGGAGAGAGAAGAGATATGGACAGATATGATTTGATTATTATAGGAGGCGGTCCCGCAGGACTGGCAGCGGCAATTTCCGCAAAGGAGCAAGGCGTTACCAACCTGTTAATACTGGAAAGGGATCAGGAACTGGGGGGCATTTTGAATCAGTGTATACACAATGGCTTTGGGCTGCATACCTTTAAAGAAGAACTTACCGGTCCGGAATATGCCCAGCGTTTTATTGACCGGGCGGCAGAGCTTGAGGTGCCTTACAAGCTGCAAACCATGGTCTTGGATATCAGCGAGGACGGGGGAGAAAAAACTGTCACAGCTATGAACCGGAAGGACGGACTCCTGGTTTTGAAAACAAAAGCTGTGATTCTGGCCATGGGCTGCAGAGAGCGTCCAAGAGGGGCTCTGAATATTCCGGGATACCGTCCGGCAGGGATTTATACCGCAGGCACAGCACAGAGGCTGGTGAATATGGAAGGATATATGCCCGGCAGAGAAGTGGTGATTCTGGGATCTGGTGACATTGGGCTTATCATGGCCAGAAGAATGACCCTGGAAGGGGCAAAAGTGAAAGTTGTGGCAGAACTTATGCCTTATTCCGGCGGTCTTCAGAGAAATATTGTACAGTGTCTGGAAGATTTTCACATTCCATTGAAATTAAGCCATACCGTAGTAGATATTCAGGGAAAAGAGCGGGTGACAGGAGTGACGCTGGCTGAGGTAGATGAGAATAGAAAGCCCATTCCCGGAACGGAAGAATTCTATTCCTGCGATACCCTTCTTTTATCCTGTGGCCTGATTCCGGAGAACGAATTGTCAGCTAAAATGGGGATAAAACTGTCTCGTGTCACTTCTGGCGCAGTGGTAAATGAAAGTCTGGAAACCAGTGTGGAAGGAGTTTTTGCATGTGGCAATGTCTTACATGTCCACGACCTGGTGGACTATGTTTCCGAGGAAGCTAAACGGGCAGGTAGCCATGCCGCAGAGTATATCCACAACTGGAAGGAAGAAGCGATAAAAGAGACATGGGAACTGGAAGTAGAACCTCAAAATGGTATTCGCTATACGGTGCCGCAGACGATTCGTCCAGAGCATATGGAAGAAAAACTGACACTGAGATTCCGGGTGGGAGCTGTCTATAAAGACCGATATATCAGCGTATACTGCGGCAGCAAACGAATTTTCCATAAGAAGAAAAAGAAAATGGCGCCGGGAGAAATGGAACAGGTTACCTTACAGAAATCGGATTTGACAGCAGCGCCGGGATTGGATAAAATCATTATGAAATTGGAGGAGGCATAAACATGGAGACGAGAGAATTAATCTGTATTAACTGTCCTTTGGGATGTGCTCTGACGGTCACCATGGAGCAGGGAAAAGTGGTAAAAGTAGAGGGGAACACCTGTCCGAAGGGAAAAAGCTACGGTGAAAAAGAGGTGACAAACCCCACTCGTATTGTGACTTCCAGTGTGAAAGTTCTTGGAGGAAATATACCTGTAGTTTCCGTAAAAACAGCCTCAGATATTCCAAAAGAAAAAATAGGAGCATGCATGGCTGCATTAAAAACAGTTGCGGTGAAAGCGCCGGTTGCCATAGGAGATGTGATTTTAAAAGATATATGTGGCACAGGAGCAGATGTGGTGGCTACCAGAAATGTGGCTGTGAAAATATAGGAAAAGTGCAGCAAAGGTTTGGAAAAGGAGAGAACATGGTAGATTATACGGGAAAAAATGCAGAAGGATTAAAGGAAAAAACACTGTATCTGTTGGATATGGATGGCACGATTTATAATGAAAATGAGATTTTTGAGGGAACGCTGGATTTGCTTCGGGAAATTGAGGAAAGAGGCGGACAGTATGTGTTTATTACCAATAATTCTTCAAAATCGGTGGAGGATTATATAGAAAAGGTAAGGGCTATGGGAATTCAGGCTTCGTATGAAAATTTTTATACCTCCAGCCAGGCTACTGCCATGTATCTTCAGGAAAATTATGCCAATCAGAGGGTGTACTGCATGGGTACCCGCTCTTTAGTGGAAGAACTTCGCCGCGCCGGAATTTCGGTAGTAACGGAGGTGGATGACCGGGCCACAGTGGTGCTTTTGGGCTTTGATACGGAAAATACATCAGAGAAAATCCGGAATACCTGTATTATGCTGGGAAGAGATGTGGCATATCTGGCAACCAATCCGGATTTGGTGTGTCCGGTGAGCTTTGGATATATTCCTGACTGTGGTTCTATGAGCATTATGCTGAAAAACGCCACGGGAAAAGAGCCATTTTTTATTGGCAAACCAGAGCCGATTATGGTAGACTGTGTATTGAAAAAACTGAATAAAACCAAGGCGGAAACAGTGATTGTAGGAGACCGCCTGTACACAGATATCAAGACCGGAGAGCGGGCAGGAGTGGATACCATCTGCGTGTTGTCCGGTGAAGCTTCCCTTAGTGATATACGAGAGAGCGAAGTAAAGCCGGATTATATTTTTGCAAGTGTAAAAGAAGTATATGAAGGGCTGACAGAAGACAACTAACAGGAGACGAACATGAAATACGAAAATATCAGAGAAGGAATCTTTCTGAAGCGTCCGAACCGTTTTATTGCCCATGTGGAAATAGATGAAAAGGTAGAAATCTGTCATGTGAAAAATACAGGGAGGTGCCGGGAATTATTAGTTCCCGGCACCCCTGTTTTTTTTGAAAAGAGCGGCAATCCAAACAGAAAGACCCAGTATGATTTAATAGCAGTGAAAAAGGGAGAAAGACTCATTAATATGGACTCCCAGATACCCAATAAAGTCGTAGAGGAATGGCTTTTGAAGGGGAATCTTTTCGGAAAAGAGGCAAGGGTAAAAAGAGAAGTCACCTATGGAAATTCCAGATTTGATTTGTATATCGAAAGCCAGGGCAGGAAGTGCTTTATGGAAGTAAAAGGAGTGACGCTGGAGGAAGACGGTGTGGTACGTTTTCCAGATGCCCCAACAGAAAGAGGCGTTAAGCATGTGAAAGAATTGTGCCGGTGTATAGAAGATGGATATGAGGCATATATTATGTTTGTCGTACAGATGGCAAATGTAAAGTATTTTGAGCCAAATGAAGCAACACATCCGGAATTTGGAGCGGCATTAAGAGAAGCACAGCAGGCGGGAGTGCACATTCTGGCCTATGCATGTGATGTGAGAAAAGACTTGATAAATCTGTCAAAACCTGTTAGGGTTTATCTTAACGGAAATACAAAAATAAGAGAACAGGAGACAGAATGTTAGAGCAGATTAGAGAACCGCTGCTTTCCTGGTATAAAGAGAATAAAAGGAGTCTTCCATGGCGGGAAGACCCCACACCTTACCATGTCTGGATATCGGAAATTATGCTGCAGCAGACAAGGGTAGAGGCGGTAAAAGAGTATTATGCACGTTTCCTTTTTGCCCTACCCGAAGTGAAGGATTTGGCAGAATGTCCCGAAGAACGTCTGCTGAAGCTGTGGGAAGGTCTGGGATATTATAACCGGGTAAAAAACATGCAGAAAGCAGCCAGAGAGGTCATGGAACAGTATGACGGAAGGCTTCCTGCAGATTATGAAAAGCTGCTGAAATTGCCGGGAATCGGCAGCTATACGGCAGGCGCTGTGGCGTCTATTGCCTACGGAATACCAAGACCTGCGGTAGATGGAAATGTACTTCGGGTAATCACCAGAATTACGGAAAATCCAGAGGACATCCTGAAGCAGTCTATGAAGAAAAAGACGGAAGAGGCTCTTCTGGAAATTATGCCAAAGGACTGTCCGGGGGATTTCAATCAGAGTTTAATGGAACTGGGAGCTACGGTCTGCGTACCAAATGGTATGGCAAAGTGCCAGTGTTGTCCGGTAGCCCGGGTATGTCAGGCTTATGCACATGGCACGGTAATGGAGTATCCAAAAAAGGCAGCGAAAAAGCAGCGGAAAATAGAAGAAAGAACGGTTCTGGTGATTCAGAACGGTCAGGAATTTGCCATTTCCAAACGTCCTCCAAAGGGGCTTCTGGCAGGGCTTTATGAGCTTCCCAACAAGGAAGGATATCTGACAGAAGAGGAGATTCTGTCGTTTGTCAAAGGCCTGCATTTGATACCTCTTCATATACGGGAAGCAGGAGAGGCAAAGCATATTTTTTCCCATGTAGAATGGAGAATGAAAGGCTACTTTATTAAAGTCGCAGCGACGGAAGAAAAGAAAGTGGGCAGTCTGATATTTGTGGACAGGAAAGAATCCAGGGGAAAATACCCCATTCCCTCCGCTTTTTCAGCGTACAGAAAGTTTATCGAGGAGGACTTTTAGGTGAAATTATTATCAATTACAGTTCCGTGTTACAACTCACAGGACTATATGAAAAACTGTGTGGATTCCCTTTTGGAAGGCGGGAATCTGGTGGAAATTTTAATTGTAGACGACGGTTCGAAAGATGATACAGCAAAGATAGCAGATGAATATGCGGCAAAATATCCGGAGATTGTAAAAGCTATCCATCAGGAAAACGGCGGTCACGGAGAGGCGGTCAACACAGGGCTGAAGAACGCTACGGGTTTGTATTTTAAAGTGGTGGACAGTGACGACTGGGTAAATAAGGACGCCTATCTTGCTATTCTGGACAAGCTTCTGGAGATTACCGGAGGTCCGCAGACTCTGGATATGATGATAAGTAACTTTGTCTATGAAAAGCAGGGGGCAAAGCGGAAGAAAGTAATGAAATATAGAACCTATATGCCTCAGAATAAAATTTTCACCTGGAAGGAAATGAACAGAATGCCTTTGGGAAAATACATTCTGATGCACTCGGTTATTTACAGGACAGGTTTGCTAAGAGACTGTGGTTTGGAACTTCCCAAGCATACTTTTTATGTGGATAATCTGTTTGTATACCAGCCGCTTCCGTATGTGCAGACTATGTATTATATGAATGTGAATTTTTATCGCTATTTTATCGGGAGAGATGATCAATCTGTAAATGAAGAGATCATGATACGCAGAATTGACCAGCAGATAAGAGTGAACAAACTGATGATTGACACCATTGCGGGAGTGAAAAATCTCAATAAAAATCTGAGGAGTTATATGCTTCGATATCTGGATATTATTATGGCAGTGTCTTCGATTATGCTGATTCGTTCCGGGACAGAGGAGAATCTGGCAAAGAAGAGAGAACTGTGGCGGTATTTAAAAAATGCAGACGCGGGGATTTACCGGAAGCTGTATCTGAGTATTCTGGGAAGAGGCGTGAATCTTCCGGGAAAAGGCGGAAGAGATTTGTCTGTGTCCATATATAAAGTTGTGCAGAAGTTTTATGGATTTAATTAAGAAAAATTGAGCCCGGAAAGGAAGTTTAAACCTTTCCAGGCTCAATTTTTATGCTCGTGCAGGCTGTTCAGCCTGTACGGTTTTAGGTTTATAGATAAGCTGAAAACAGCAGAGATATAATGCAAATGCAGCAACTACATCCAACACGGTATGCTGTTTCAAAAATACGGTTGCAAGAATAATCAGAACACTCAGAATACCCGTTCCCGCCAGAAGAACCTTATGACTGTGGAATTCCGAATGACGGAAAATAGCTACGCAGCAGGCTACGGTGTTAAATACATGAATACTTGGCAGAATATTAGTAGGCGTATCCAGCCGATATAAGTGCTGTACCATCTGAATAAAAATACTGTCGCCTGTCAGGTTGGGGCGTAAATCCTGTCCATTGGGAAATAGGATGGAAATTACGATAAAAAGTGTCATACCAATTCCCAGTGTAAGAATCAGCTGCCAGTATTCTTTTTTATTTTGATTCATGAAAGCAAAATAAAAAACCGTCAATGCAATATAGCCGAACCATAAAAAATAAGGAACCACGAAATATTCACAGAAGGGGATATAGTCATCTATCTTCATATGAATAATTGTAACCGGTACTTTGCGCTGCTCCACATATTGGAAAGCCAGCATGTACAAAATTCCATAGATGGGAATTATCCAGGTATGTTGATATTTTTTCAGGAATTTCAAAGTTTCACACCTCTCACACAGTATTCAGAATACCGTCTTTTTATGAATCTCATTATAGCACAGAGGAAATCCGATAACAATGCAGTTTATAGTTGTTTTATAAATATTACACACTATATTCATTTGTTGGTACAAAACTGTCGAAAATGACAGAATCAAACTTTTTCACAGAAGTTTTCAGTACTTGTTCCGAGCGGACTGTCCAGGCAAAAGTAGGCGTATGCCAGAGACATTTGTTCAGTAAGAAGCTGACATTCTGGGTATCTTTGTAGCAATAGGCGATGAAATCCGGTCTTCCGATAAAGTTTAAAAGCAGATATTTTACCAGGAAGCAGAGAATATAACCGCCTTCGGCTACCGGCCGGGTCAGGTTGGCTGAAAGCTGTCCCCGGATGACATCTTTTCGGTGTTTTTTGTACCAACCGAGAGCCAGAGGATTGAAGGACTCAATGCAGTAATCTCCATTGTACTGCCGCAGAAGACGGTCTGCAAGCACACAGGTTTCCGTGCGTATAGTCGACAGTTTTATCTCTATCAGAAGGGGAACTTTTCCTTTTACCAGCTTTAAAACATCCTCAAAAAGGGGAATTTTTTCTTCCGTATGCAGGAGAGAAAATTTCTGCAGTTCTTCGTAGGTCATCTCACAGACGGGAAGGTCAATGCCGCACATCCGGGTCAGCGTATGGTCATGAAACACAACTACCTGCTTATCTTTTGTCAGTTGAATATCCAGTTCGATACCATACCCATGCCGGATGGCATGGGTAAAAGCGGCCATGGAATTTTCAGGAATGGACTGGTCAGGGGTAAATAGTCCTCGGTGTGCAAACAGGTAGTGGAGAAATTTTTTAGCCTCTTTTTTCCTGGAAAAGCGGGGCATGATACAGTAAAAATAAAGGCAGAAAAGGAAAACTGCAATACACACAGTAAGTAACAGTATTTTCATAGGTATCCCTCCTTGTTTAGCGAAGAAGCACAGGTATCTGTTTACCGGAAACACGCAGCAGCAGGCGGTCTGTTTCTCCCATAGATTCTCCGTCACAGTGGACAGGAAGAGGAACACGGCTGTGAATTTCCAGACTGTCGCAGCGGTAGGTTTTCACGCCGGAAAACCAGGTGTGTTTGCCGAAAAAAGCGGTGGGAAACAAGGCCAGAATTTTGCATTTTCCAAGTTCTCCGGCAAGACAGATGTCCAGTTTTCTGTCGTTGAATTGAGCGTCGGGACAGAATTTTACGCCGCCGCCCTCATATTTCGTATTCATGCCTGCAATGAAGAAAAAACGGGAAAAGTGCAGGACTTTGTCTCTGTCCAGACGCATGGAAACAGGACAGGGACGGTATTGAATCAGAAGTTTCAGAGCGATAAGCACATAGGTCAATTTTCCCAAATGCAGTTTATTCATGGCTTTTTTTAACGGAGAAACCATGACCTTGCGGCAGATATCTGCGTCATAGCCAATGCCGCTGCTTACAAGAAAATAACGGGAAGTTTCTTTGGAGACTGCCATTCCAATGTCTGTCAAAGTACACGCTTTCGGAGAAAGAATAGCCTCTATACAGGCAGAAACTTCGGTGGGAAGTCCAAGACCTCTTGCAAAATCATTTCCGGAACCAGTAGGAATATAGCCCAGGGTAATATGGGAAAAATCCTTTTTCACCAGTCCGTTTATCACTTCGTTCAGTGTGCCGTCTCCACCGACTACGGACAGGGTGCAGGAAGTTCCTCCAACGGAGCTTTGTTCTGCAATATGGGCTGCAATCCGGTCTGCGTGTCCGGTATATTCTGTAAAATAAGTTGTATATTCCACACCCTTTTCCTGTAGTATGGCGTCAGCTTTTTGCCAGACCTCAAGACCATGCCCGGACCGGGAGTGAGGATTTATAATAAAGTAATACATGATGTTCTGTACCTGCTTTTCTTTGTCATTTGTTTTCTTTGTTTCGACTCTATTGTAGCAGTTTCGTTGGATTAGGACAAGAAAATTATGAAGAGAACAGGAAAATTAGACTGGAAACTGCTTGCCGTCACAGGGAGAAAATGATATGATAAAAGAAAAAATTTCATTGGGAAAGGCAGGCTGGAATATGAAGAACGAATATGTAACATTTACCATTGGAAAAAAGAAAAATATTGCCCTGATTGCACACGATAACGAAAAGCCAAAGCTGATTCAGTGGTGCAAAGATAATTATGATATTTTGAAACAGCACAATCTTTACGGTACAGGTACTACGTCAAGATTGATTGCTGATAAAGCGGGACTGTGTATTAAAGGCTACAACAGCGGTCCTCTGGGCGGCGACCAGCAGATTGGGGCAAAGATAGTAGAAGGTGTCATTGATTTTGTTGTGTTTTTCTCTGACCCACTGACTGCGCAGCCTCATGACCCGGATGTAAAGGCACTGATGCGTATTGCACAGGTGTACGATATCCCTATGGCAGTGAATAAGGCAACGGCAGACTTTATGATAAAATCTGTTTATATGGATTCAGAATATGACCATGAAGTAATTAATTTTAATAAAAATGTGCAGGACAGAGCAGAGTCTATGTAAGGACAAGCAGAAGAAATCCCCCTCTCGGTGAAGCGTTTTCGGGAGAGGGATTTCTTCTGTTACACATAAAGAGATATTGGGGAGGTTCAAACATGAAATTGACCATCAATGGAATAAAAAACCGTGAGTCATGGGAACAGGCAGGAATTCTACTTCCAGGATATGATGTGGAAAAGGCTTCGGAAAAGGCAAGAAAGGAACCGAAATGGGTACATTTTGGAATCGGCAACATTTTTCGGGTATTTATCGGCGGCATTGCAGACCGTTTGCTGGAAGAAGGGGCACTGGACCGGGGCATTACCTGTGTGGAGATGTTTGATTATGATGTGGCAGATAAAATTTACGAACCATATGACAATTTGGGGTTGTGTGTGATTCTGCATGGGGATGGAACCAGAGAATATAAGGTATTGGGGTCAATGGCAGAAGCAGTAAAAGCCCAGTCCTCGAATCCGGCACAGTGGAACCGATTGAAGGAGATTTTTACCAGTAAGTCTTTGCAGTTGGTTTCTTTTACAATTACGGAAAAAGGATATGCTTTGCAGAAAACGGATGGAACCTGGTTTCCGTTTGTAGAAGCGGACATTCAGAACAAACCGGACAAAGCGGTTGGTGCCATGGCGGTGGTAACAGCTATGCTCTATGAACGGTATAAAGCCGGAAAATATCCTCTGGCGCTGGTATCCATGGATAACTGCTCTAAAAACGGTGAGAAGCTACGGGAAGCTGTGTTGACTATGACAGAAGCGTGGCGGAAAGCTGGATTTGTAGAGGAAGGGTTTGCTGCTTATGTAAGCGATGAAAAAACGGTTGCTTTTCCATGGACGATGATTGATAAAATCACACCGCGGCCCAGTGAACAGATTGCCGAAGATCTGGAAAAGCTGGGTGTGGAAGACATGAAGCCGGTGATTACAGGAAAGAAGACCTATATTGCCCCTTTCGTCAATGCTGAAAAACCCCAGTATCTTGTGATAGAAGACAGTTTCCCCAATGGTCGTCCGGCATTGGAAAAGGGGGTTGGGGTGTATATGGCTGACAGGGAAACCGTAAATCTGTCGGAACGTATGAAGGTAACAGTATGTCTGAATCCGGTACATTCTGCCACAGGGCCTCTTGGTGTGGTTCAGGGGTATGATTTGTTTGCTCATATGCTGAATACGAACCCGGATATGATGAAAATGGCTCGCATGGTAGTTTATGATGAAGGACTTCCTGTAGTGCCAAATCCTGGAATCCTTTCTCCAAAGGAATTTGCAGATGAACTTTTTCAGGAACGGTTCCCCAATGAATACTTGGGCGATACAAATCTTCGGTTGGCTGTAGATGTATCCCAGATGGTGGGGATTCGCTTTGGAGAAACCATAAAAGCGTATGTGGAGAAGTATGGAAATGCTTCACGGCTTACTGCGATTCCTCTGGGAATTGCCGGATGGCTTCGGTATATGCTGGCTGTAGATGATGAAGGGGAAAAATATGAACTGGCTCCTGACCCTATGAGGGAGGAAATTCAGGAAAAGTTCAAGGATATCGTAGTGGGGCGGCCGGAAACTTTTACAAACCAGCTTAAGCCTATTCTCTCCAATGAGCGCATGTTTTTTATAAACCTTTATCAGGCAGGAGTGGGAGAAAAGATTGAAAACATGTTCCGTGAAATGCTTGCCGGACCAGGCGCTGTGAAGAAAACTGTGCATAAATATATGGGGGCAATGCAGGATTGACTGGGCAGAAAACCTCAGTAGGCTATTGATTTTGATAGATTTTCAAAATCAATAGCCTGTTGATGCAAAAGAATTCTATATCATTATCCGAATGGGCAAAAGTCCGCAATGGATATTTGCGCAGCAATTTTGCTTTTCCGGCTCAGTAAGAAGCCGGAGAAGCGTCAATCCATGTGCTGTATCCGGCACGGCGAAGGGTGTTTTCCATTTTCACCGCATTGGCAAGATTCCGAAAGGCGCCTACCTGTACTTTATAGACACCGTCCTGATAAAGAAGAAAGGCGGGGAAGCCTTTATCCTGAAGCTCATACAGCATATTTTCAGCATTGGCGCGGTTTCTGAATTCTCCGGTCTGCACCCGGTAGTATATGGAATCCGGGGCGGAAGGGTTCTCTACGGTTTCTTCGTCTAAAGTCCCCAGAATGGCAGAGGCAATGGACTGGGCAATTTCATCAAACTGATTGTCAAAGAGGGCATTGTCCTGGTCTGTGTTGATGAAGCCTGTTTCAATGAGCACAGCAGGCATTTTGGTGCGGCGAAGTACCACCAGGCCGGGGCGGGCTGTTACGCCGATTTCCCGAAAGCCCAATTCTCCCAGGGCTCCGTTAATATTTTCTGCCATATCCAGTTTTTCACCGGATTTGTCATAAACAAGGGTTTCCACACCGCTGTATTGATTCGGTTCCGGACTGGAATTCCTGTGAAAAGAAATGAAAAAATCAGCCCCTGATTGATTTCCAAGCGTAGCTTTTTCAAAGGGGGTCTGGTAGACATCCGTGGTTCGGGTGTACTCTACGTCAATTCCATTTTCTGAAAGAATCTCGCCTACTGCAAGAGCCAGGCGGAGATTATCGTCTTTTTCCTGTCTGCCGTTGTAGGTGGCGCCAAAATCGGCACCCCCGTGACCGGCATCAATCATTACCTTATGAGCCATAATTCACCTCATGAAATGCAGAACTTAAAACACTCTCTATTCAGCATATGCAGAGGGGAGGGGAAAAGTCACAGACAAGTGAGATTTCTTGAAAACAAGTATGAAATTCGCTATACTGAATGAAAACGAAGCGGTGCAGGAATTTTGTGCAAAAGAAAAGGGAGAAGAATATGAAGAGAAGGATAACTGCTGTTTTGTTGAGCAGTATTTTGCTGCTTACATCCTGCTCCTTAAATGAAGCAGAGCGGGGAAAATTGGTAAAAGAAGATCAGGAACAAGAAAAAAATGTAGAATTAACACTCTTTTATTCAGGAGAAAACACGAATTGGATTGCTGCAATCCAGGAATTGTGCGAAGAATTTATGAATGCATATCCGGACATTACATTGCAGATGGAATATTCTTCTACGGAAAGTTATACAGAGGAACTCAAAACAAAGGAAGCGGTAGAGGAATTTCCAGATATTTTTGAAATAGATAATCCTTATATGTTTGAAAGTGCGGGAAAATTGGGGGTGATTGATGAAAGTATTGGAAAGTTAGTAGAAAATCCGGTACGAATAGAGGGAGAAATCTACGCGTTGCCCTTCTACAGTACCTCTTATGGGATTGTGTATAATCAAGTGCTGTTCAAGAAATATGGCCTTTCGGTACCGAACACATATAAAGAATTTCTGGAAGTGTGTAAAGTTCTGAAACAAAATCAGGTTGCTCCACTAGCCATAGGAGGAAATGAAAATTCGGTGGAGAGCGGATGGATAAATTACTTTTTCTTGACTCAGGTGGAAAGTCGGACTCCCGGTTGGCAGGAGAAAAAGCAGAAGGAAGAAGTATCTTTTGCAGACCCTGACATGGAGCATGCTCTGGAAGAATTTCAAAATCTGATGACTGGGGAGTATGTGCTAGAGGATTCGATTCATATGGGGGACAATGAAATTATCAGTCGTATGATAAATCAAGAAGTTGCTATGTATTACGGCAATCCTTCTATGCTTGCGAAAATATGGGAAGCATACCCAAGAGCTGTGGATTCGGATAAGACGTCTATGGGAAAAGAAATAAAAAACGATACCGTGCAGATAAGATTAGGCTGGTTTTATATGCCGGATAACGAAGGGAAAAGTGTGGTTATCGAGAAAACAGGGGCGAAATGGGCTGTGTCTGCAGAATGCATGAAGGATAAGAAAAAGAAAGGGGCTGCAGAAACATTTTTGAGGTTTTGCTATGACAGAGAGCATTACCGGGAAATTTTGCAGACCATGTATGCCATACCCGTGACAAAGGATGCTGTGCTCTACGCTGCTCCTATGGTACAGCAGGGCGTTTTAACGGACTATCGCTATGCCGAAAGAAGTACTGAGTTTCTGGGAAATACAGATACACCGGAGAATTTTCGAACGGATATGGAAACGGTGCTGAATTCGGTATCAGCGAATACTATGAGTGTAAAGACCGCAGTGAAACTTTTAGATGAAAGCTGGCAAAAAGAAATAGAGGGACAAGTGCCATGAAAGAATTTAAGAAGCAGGACAGATATGTCAGTTTGTTCACAAAACTTTTTGGGACACTGGTGTTGATAGGGATTGTACCTTTAGTTGTTATGGGGATTTCTATTTACAATGTGTATTTGAATTCATTGAAAGAAACTTTGCTATCTAACATGTATCGGACTACTCGTTCTATAGGGCGGAATGTGGAAGATTTATTTAGTGAAATGAGCGAAAACACAAAATATTTGTATACACACCAGGTAGAAGATTACGGGTATTTGTATGAAATTTTAGAGAATGAAGAGTTATCCGAAAACAAGAAAAAAGCGGCGATTACAGATATGCTGAGGGATATTTTATATATGAATCAGCACATTGAAGATGTTATTTTTATTCTTCCGGACGGAAGGATTTATACAGTTATGCGCCCCCCGGAAGCGGTGGCAGATACAGACAAAATTTTGGCTTGGCATAGAGAAAACTTTCAGTCGGATTCTAAAAATATGCAGATACTGCCATCACATATGCCGGATTATTATGCAGGAAGTAAGAAACAGACTTTTTCGGTTGCAAGAAATATTATGAATATCAGGACAGTACAGACGGCAGATACAGAGATTCTCGGAACTTTGTATATAAATATTAACAGTTCTTATCTGGACGGAGTGATACACGAAACGAAGCTGGAGGAGGGAAGCAGAATTTATCTGGTGGACAAAGAACAGAAAAATTTTGCTTATAATCCTTATGAAGAGGAAATATTTACAGATAAGCTGGGAGAGTATCTTGAACTTATGACGGAAGAATATCAGTACATAAGAACAGAAGGAGACTATTACATTTATAGTCAGATACCAGGCAGCAGTTGGATGGTGCTGGAGAAAATTCCCTCTTTTTATTTGGAAAACAGTTACCGAAGCATTCGGAATATTACACTGGCTGTTATCGGTGTTGGAATCGTCCTCCTTGGAATTTTATATTACCTGTATTCTAAAAAAATGAATCGTCCCATACGGACATTGAAAGAAGCAATGGAGCAGATTCAGAAAGGGAAGTTGGATACTCGTGTGCAGATAAATTCTAATGATGAAATTGGATTTCTGTCCAGAGGATTGAACAGCATGACAGAAAAACTTCAGATGCATATTCGCAAAGTATATGTGGCAGAAATCAAACAAAGAGAAGCAGAAATAGAAGCGTTGAAAACCCAGATTCGGCCGCACTATCTGTATAATACATTAGATGTTATTCGTATGACAGCGATTACGAATGATGATGATCAAACTGCAGAAATGTTGGATGGATTGTCCGGACAGTTGAAATATCTGATTGGAAATGCCAGAGACAGAGTAACCTTGCAGGCGGAGTTGGATAGTGTGCGAAATTATTTTAAGATTATTCGGGTGCGTTATGAAAACAAGATGACTTTGGAAATTGATGTACCGGAAAATCTGCTGGATTTAGAAGTACCGCAGCTGGTTCTTCAGCCCATTGTGGAAAATTCTGTAAAATATGGTCTTCGTCCAAAAGAAGGTGGCAATGGAGTTGTAGCTATACGGGGAGAAATACAGGAAGCATTTCTGGAACTTACGATTATGGACAATGGTGTGGGGATGTCAGAAGAGAGATTGAGGTATATTCAAAAACTTTTAGAAGATGAAACGGAAAAGTGTCAGGAGGAAGAAAGTTCGGGCATTGGTATTAAAAATGTATATGAGCGTATTAAACTGATATTTGGAGAAGAATATCGTATTGAAATCAGCAGTTTTGAAAATATAGGAACCATAGTAAAATACAGACTGCCTGTGACAAGAGCAGGGGAACAGGAGAGGGAAAAAGAGTATGTTTAAAATCATATTGGCAGATGATGAACCCATTATTATTAAGGGAATGCAGAAAATGATAGAATGGGAAAAATTAAATGCTGAGATTGTAGCAGAAGCAGGAAATGGTGCAGAGTTGCTTGAAAAAATCAGGGAGTTTGAACCGGATATTGTAATTTCGGATGTAGCCATGCCTAAGATGACAGGACTGGATGTTATCAAGGAGATTCAGGATAATCATTGGAGTACCAAGGTAATATTTTTAAGCGGTTATCAGGAATTTGAGTATGTACAGAAAGCTATTCGCTACGAAGCCATAGAATATTTACTGAAGCCAGTAGGAAAAGAGGAATTAGAGCAGGCTGTTTTAAAAGCAGAGAAAACACTGAAAACAGATTATCCTATGGAATACTGGGAGAAAGAGAAGGACGATATGCAGACTGTTTTTCGGAAGATGAATTCGGAATCGGAATGTAAGGAGTTGTTTGAACATTTTGAAGCTATGGGGCTTGACACGGAAGATACTGATTTTACAGGTGTCTGTTTTTCTATACCTTTTATATTTTACAAGAAGTTGGGAAACCAGAATATGGCAGAATTAATCCGCTTTTCTATTTTCAAAAAAATAGAAGAAATGTTAAGAACACACAAAAATGGATTTGCGATTAAAAGAGAACCAAACAGCAGCAATATGATTTTGTTGAATAGGGAAAGATTTGGAGGCCATTCGCTGGAACAGCAGGTTTTGGAAATCAGAGAAAAAATTTATCGGGAATATAAGGTGCGGCTGATTACGGGAATTGGGAATACAGTAGAGCATATAACGGATTTGAAGTTTGCGTATAAAACGGCAAAATTCTGTTCGGAACTGCACTATTTTAATCAAGAAGAAATTATACGATATGGAGAAATAGACAGAAACTTTAACAATTCTTTTGAGGATTACAATTATAAATATAAAGAATTGATAAACAGTATTTTAATTTGTGAGGAAAACTGGGCGCAGAAGTTGGATGAGGTGTTAGAGATTATCGAAAATTTGCATTATGGAAATCGATATGCGGCAGAAAACAGATGTATTGCTATGGCTATGGATTTATATTCGGAATTGGAAGAATGCAGGGTTGTATCAGAAGAAGACAGGAAAGAATACGATGCTATGGTAGCCAGAATCCGAAATCAGTCCAGTTATAAAGAACTGAAAAAATTTGTGAGAAAACAGTTGGGAGAGTTTTTGGACAAGTGTGGGAATGGAGAAAAGACAATAGAAAATAATACGATTCGAGTGGTAAAAAACTATATACAGGAACATTACGCGGAGGAGTTAAGTCTTGGAACATTAGCCGAAATTGCATATATGAATCCCTATTACTTCAGTGCTTTTTTCAAAAAAGAAACAGGACAAAATTTTAAAAATTATCTGGCAGAAGTACGAATGAAAGCCGCTGTCCGACTTTTGATGGAATCTGATATGAAGACTTATGAATTAGCCGAAGCGGTGGGATATCGTGATGTAAGGAGTTTTACAGAAAAGTTTAAGGAGTATTTTGGTGAAAGTCCATCGGGGTATAAAAAAGCCCGGCGGTGTTAAAATATGTGGTTTTTTATATAAAGTGTTGTGGTGTTTTTAAGTATGAGCTATAGATTTGTTGTAACTGCACAAAGGATATGCTATTCTTGCCTCAGTACAAAGGTACGGAAAATATTTAAAGGGAAAGAGGGAATTTAAATGAAGAAAAAATGGATAGCAGTATTACTGACATTGGCTATGACAGGTTCTATGGCAGCTTGTGGTTCTGGCAGTGGAGCTAAGAGCGGTTCCGGGGACAAGGATGAGGCAAAAGAACAGACAGTGGAATTGTGGACCTGTTGGACAGATGGGGCAGATACAGCCAAAGCAGGAGAAGAGCAAATTAAAAAATTTGAGGAGCAAACCGGAATTAAAGTGAATCAAACAAATTTTACTTATGATATGCTTCATGAAAAAATTCTGACTGCAGCAGCAGGCGGAAATGTGCCGGACCTTATCTGGGGGCTGCCAGAGTATATCGGTGAATTTTACAATATGGGAATATTGGAAGATTTAACGGAACGGTTTAATGACTGGGAAGATAAAGATGCTCTTTCAGAAGCTGTTGTCAAAGCTATGACCATTGATGATAAGATTGTAGGCATTCCATATGAAATGACAGTAAGAGCATATCTTACACATACAGAAGATTTAAAAGCAGCAGGAATTGAAGTTCCCAAGACATGGGAAGATTTGCTGTCAAATGGAGGATATTACGAAAAGAATGGAAAATATCTGACAGAACTGGCTTGCACAGGAGTTCGTTCTGCACAGGAATTATTGGTATATCTGGCACAGTATGACTTGGAAATTGCCTCTGCGCAGGATGACGGAAAATATAAAAACACATGGAAAGATAATGACGAGGAAATGGAAAAGGCAACTAAAGTTTTCCAGATGTATCAAGATTTGGTCGATAAAAAAATTATTGATGAGAATTGTAAAAACTGGGGGTGGGAAGAAACCGATGAAAACTTTGCTACAGGTATTACATCTACATATGTGACTGGGAACTGGTTGGCAGAAAGAGAAACTTCCAATCCGGATACAATGGAAGATGTTGCAGTTTCTGCTATCCCATATCCGTCAGACGGGCATCAGGCTACTTATATGGAATGTAAACCATTATTTATTCTGGCAGACAGCAAAAATAAAGACGCTGCATTTGAACTGGCAACAGCTATGTGCAGTAAGGAATGGCAGGAAGCCGGCTTCCCGGATCGCTCTCCACGTTCTGATGTTTCTACGGACAGTAAGTGGAGCAAAGATTTCCAGGCTCTGGCAGATACAGGAGTTACGTTTCCTCCAGTTACTTTAGGCGGAATTACTCAGGCTATGCAGGATGCCATAGCAAAGGTCCTTCAAGAGGGAGAAACGCCGGAGGCAGCAGCAGAGTGGCTCAGTGATGCAGTAAATGCTTCTTTATCCGATTCGGGCGAATTGAGTGAATAAAATCAGGAATACGAATTTGAGGCTGCCGCAGAAAACAGAGAAATTTTAAGGATGTTTTATGCGGACAGCCTCTTTTTTCCTGAAATTAGAAAAAGCAGTGAAAGAAAAGAGGAGAAGCGTATGAAGACAATAAAAAAACTCACGAGAGAACAGAGAATGAAAAGAACTGCGCTGTTTATGCTGGCACCGGCTATTGTGTTTCTTGCTTTGCTGATTGCTTTTCCGCTGGGAAAAGTAGTACATGATGCATTTTCGCATGTCCATTTAATTAATAAATCTATGAGTGGATTTGCAGGGTTGGAAAATTTTAAAACCATTGTTTCAGATGAACATTTTGGACAGGCCGTAAAAAACACCATTAGTTGGACCGTGTTCTCCGTACTGGGAGAATATGTACTTGGTATGATAACAGCAGTTTTATTAAATCAGAAATTTAAAGGAAGAGCCATTTTCAGGACCTGTATCTTTATTCCATGGCTTGTACCGATTATTGTGGCAGGAATGACATGGGACTGGATATTGAATCCTGAATTTGGAATTATTAATTATGCATTAACCAGTCTCAACATTATAGATGCTCCTATTAATTTTCTGGGGGATAGCCGATATGCTATGGCAACGGTTATTTTTGTAAACATATGGAGAAGTTTTCCATATTATACGATTTCTTTCCTGTCAGCTTTACAGTCTGTGCCAGGAGAACTTTCTGAAGCAGCCGCCATTGACGGTGCAGGCATATTTAAGCGGTTTTTTTGTGTGACATTGCCCCAGCTGCGTTCTGTATCACTGGTTATTGTGTTTATTCATATCATTTGGACGGCGGTGAATTTTGATTTTATTTGGGTAATGACGGAAGGTGGTCCCAATTATGCAACGGAAACTCTGCCGATTATGATTTATCGTTATTCTATGAAGAAGTTTGACGTAGGTGCAGCCTCAGCGCTGTCTACAATGATGTTTACTATCATGGTGATTTTGTTTACAGTTTATTATCATAAAAGAAGCAAACTCAGCGATGAGATGGCGTAAGGAGGAGGGAAAATGATGTTAAATAAAAGAAATCGACGAATTAGTAAAATAGTCACATATGCGTTGCTGGTGATTTTTTCATTGTACTGTATTTTCCCATTTATCTGGATGCTGATTTCTGCATTAAAGCCAAAGACAGAAATTCGTACAGCTACCCCGACTTTTCTGATTCAGGAACCTACACTGGAAAATTTTCACAGGGTACTGGTGGATGCCGGATTTCTACGATACATTAAAAATAGTTTATTTGTATCCATTGCAGCCTGCCTTTTGTCTATGGTCATTGCAGTTATGGCTGGATACGCATTGAGTCGCTATTATAAATTAAAGGCAGTCAAATTGTCCAATTTAGCTATGATGCTTTCTCAGATGATACCAGGGGTATTGCTTCTGGTGCCGCTGTATTTGATTATGCAGAAATTGAACATTCTGGAATCTTACAAATCGTTGATACTAGCTTATACAACCTTTGTCATTCCGCTTTGTACCTTTATGATGAGCAGTTTTTTTGATACTGTACCTTTGGCTCTTGAGGAAGCAGCGGAAATTGATGGATGCAATAAAGCGCAGACTATTTTTAAGGTGATTTTGCCGCTATCTTTGCCAAGCTTGGTGTCTACAGGATTATATGCCTTTATTAATGCATGGAATGAATTTATGTTTGGATATATTTTTATTTCTACCGACGAATATCGAACACTTACTCCTGCAATCATGCTTTTTAAAGGGGTAAATACAGTAGATTGGGGCGGTTTGATGGCCGGTTCTGTTGTAGCAGTGATACCGGTGACTTTGATTTTCTTATTTTTGCAGAGATACTTCCTTGCAGGACTTATGAGTGGTTCTGTAAAAGGTTAATGTATATATAATGGAGGAAATTGCAAATGAAACGTATAAAAATAGAAGAGAATGGGATAAGATTAGTTTGGGAAATTACAGATGCAAATGAAATCAAGCTGCTGCATTTTTCGACTTTGGATTTTGAGGAAAAGTACATGGTATCAGATACGGGAACACAGTCCTTTTATCCAGTGGAAATTTTGGTATCCGGGCAGGACAGAGTAGGGGAACGGCATGGGCATAAATATACCCAGACTTCTCCAGGATATCGAATGAAATATAAAAATTTCGAAGATTACAGAAACGAAAAAGGAAGGAAGCTGGAAATTACTACAGAAGATACAATCACGGGATTAGAAGCAATAAGCCATATGCAGTTTTATGATGGTATTTCTGTGGTTCGTTCCTGGACAAAAATTATTAACAAAGGAGAGGAAGCACAGGGGTTGGAATATGTATCTTCTTTTTCTCTAAACGGAATTGATAAAGAGGGTATAGAGGCTTTTGATGAAAAAATAGAAATCGCTATTCCGCACAATGCATGGCAGAAAGAACTATGCTGGCAGACCTATACTTTAAAGGAACTGGGCTTATCTGTTTCTCAGCCAGGTATTATGCATCGTTCATCAAAAACCATTGGAATCAGCAATACAGGAAACTGGTCGACTAAAGAATATCTTCCTATGGGGTATTTACATAATAGGGAGACGAACAGTTCCTTGTTTTGGCAGATAGAGCATAATGGATCCTGGTATTGGGAAATCAGTGACCAGGACGGTCATGTCTATCTGAAATTGAGCGGGCCAAATGAACATCACAACCACTGGTGGAAAAACCTGCAGCCGGGAGAAACATTTGTAACGGTGCCTGTAAGTGTGGGAAGTTGTGTGGGTGGATTTGATGAAGCTATGGGAGAACTCACAAAATACAGAAGGCAGATTCGGAGAAAAAATGGAGATAATGAGCATCTCGGCGTAATTTTTAATGATTATATGAATTGTCTGTTCGGTGACCCTACTACAGCGAAAGAACTACCGCTGATTGATAAGGCTGCGGAAGCTGGATGTGAATATTATTGTATTGACTGTGGCTGGTATTCTAAAGGCTTTTGGTGGGATGGAGTAGGAGAGTGGATTCCGTCAAAAGAACGTTTTCCCGGCGGTTTAAAGGAAGTTATGGACTATATCCGCAGCAAAGGTATGATTCCTGGTGTTTGGCTGGAATTGGAAGTTATGGGAATTAAATGTCCGAAGGCAAATAAGGTTTCGGAGGACTGGTATTTTATGCGCCACGGAAAACGGGTGTTTGACAGAAGCAGATATCAGTTGGATTTCCGAAATTCAGAAGTTCGTGCGCATGCGTCTTCCGTTATTGATAGGCTGGTTACGGAATATGGAGTAGGATATATTAAAATGGACTACAATATAGAGCCGGGTATTGGAACAGAAACTAATGCAGATAGTGCGGGGGACGGTCTTTTGGAACATAACAGGGCATATTTAGCCTGGCTTGATGGAATCTTTCAAAAGTATCCAGGGCTTGTAATAGAAAACTGTTCTTCTGGTGGATTACGTATGGATTATGCTATGCTGTCAAGATACAGCATTCAATCTACAAGTGACCAGGAAGACTATGTAAGATATGCTACAATTGCAGCAAATGCACCGTCGGCTGTGACGCCGGAACAGGCGGCTGTTTGGTCTTATCCTCTGACAGAAGGGGACTGTGAAGAGGTAATTTACAATATGGTGAATGCCATGATGCTTCGGATTCATCAGAGTGGACATTTGGCAGAACTTAGTACAGAGCGATTTCAGTATGTGAAAGAAGCTTTGGAGTACTATAAGCGTATTCGGGGCAATTTAAAGACAGCACTTCCGTATTGGCCACTGGGAATTTCGGATTACGAAGACCCATGGGTGAGTCTGGGATTAAAAGCTCAGAGAGGAGAGTATCTGGCTGTGTGGAGAAGAGAAAGTCAAAGTCAGATAAAAGATTTGCCATTAAAACATTTGAAAGGAAAAGAGATTACAGTAAGCTGTGCATATCCCAGAGAGGGAAAATGCGCATATGAATGGCATAAAGAGGCAGGCGTATTGACTGTAAAGTTGCCTGAGAGAATTAGTGCAAGAATCTTTGAAATTCGGGAAAATAGGTAGGAAAGACAGCAAATGTTGCCACATGGATGTGATTCAAAAGCAATTCGTGTGGCAGCATTTGTTGTTGTCTCATTTTATTTATGCTATATTAAAAAAGACTTATAAAAAACAGGAGAAGCATAGAAAAGATGAAAAACTTAACAAAAGGAAATCCTGTAAAACTTATGCTGGAATTTGCTCTTCCGGTGTGTCTGGGAAACATTTTCCAGTTGTTTTACAGTCTGGCAGATACCAGAATTGTAGGCAGTGTTCTGGGAGAAACTTCGCTGGCTGCTGTAGGCGCCACTACGGCTGTCAGCACATTGCTTATCGGCTTTTTACAGGGACTGACCAATGGATTTGCCATTGTAGCGGCTCAGAGTTTCGGCTCTGGAAAGACAGAACGGCTTAGAAAAGCGGCGGCGGGGACCTTGCTTTTGGGGACGCTGACCACGCTGGCTATTACCGTTCTTGCATTAGCGGGGCTAGAGGGATTCCTGAAAATCTTGAATGTACCGGAAACTCTGTATGCGGAAGCAAAAGGCTATATTCAGATTGTACTTGCAGGTATGATGGTAACCATGCTTTACAATGCATGTGCAGGTATTCTGCGGGCCGTAGGCGATACGGTGGCGCCGCTTTTATTTCTCATGTGTGCGGCTTTGCTGAACGTGGGACTGGATATTTTATTTATGGCTGTAGTGCCGTTAGGCGTACAGGGAGCAGCCTTGGGAACTGTGCTGGCGCAGTTGGTGTCCGTGGTTTTAAGTATAGGGTATATGTGGAAAAAGTATCCGGTATTTCACTTGAAAAGAAAAGATTTCAGAATTGGAAAAGCAATGATAAAGCAGATGTACAGTTCCGGCCTGTCCATGGGGATGATGATGTCGTTGGTCTTTTTCGGAACGTTGGCGCTGCAGTGTGCCATTAATACTTTTGGCAATGATACCATTGTGGCCCACACAGCCGCCAGAAAAATATCGGAATTTTATTTCCTTCCCATCTCCGTTATGGGAGTGACTATGGCAACTTTCTGCGGCCAGAATTTCGGCGCAGGAGAGTACAAAAGAGTGCGTCTGGGAGTAAAAAATGCTTTGATGATTACCTGGGGATGGGCGTTTCTGGTAATTCTTATGAGTTATACCATCGGCCCGTTTCTCATTCATCTGGTAACAGGAACAACAAAGACTTCTGTGGTGGATACGGCAGTACTGTATCTGAAAATCAATGCTCCTTTTTACTTTATTGCAGCGGGAATCAACATTTTCAGAAACACGTTGCAGGCCATGGGAGACCATATTACACCGGTGGTATCCAGTTTTATCGAACTGGCGGGAAAGGTGGCGATTGCCCTTTTGCTGACACCGGTTTTAGAATACATGGGCATTATTGTGGCGGAACCGATTATCTGGTTTCTCATGATTATTCCGTTGGTTATAAAACTGAGGAAGGTACTGAATAACTCTTCACTTGGGAATCTGTGACATTGGAGGCATATTCTACCAAAATAGAACACTCACCCATAAAATTTTAATTAAATTTTGCATTTCGCCTTTCTTTGCCAGGGGAAAAGTGATAAAATTCAAACCAGTGTATACCAAAAGAAAAGGACGGAAGGAAACATGAAAAAACCACAGATTGACGCGGAAAAAAAGAAGAAATGGGATAATTTCTGGTACTATTACAAGTATCATGTGCTGGCAGGTGCTTTTATTCTGTTTTGTATTATTATTTTCGTGAAGGACATGAGAGGCAAAGTGTCTTATGACTATACGGTGGCCTTTCTGGGCGAATACGGAATTGCCCAGGAGGACAGCACAAAGCTGCAGAAATGGTTTGAAGAGCATGCCGAGGATTTAAACGGGGACGGAGAAATGCACGTGCAGATTGCAGATTACAGTATGCCATCTGATGACAGCGAAACCGTTGACCCCCAGATGGTTATGGCCAGTCAGACGAAGCTGACCGTGGATATGCAGGAAGGCACAAGCATGATTTACTTTGTAAGTCAGGGAAATTATGATAAATTCAAAGATATGGGTGTATTTCCTGAAGACTGGGAAACTTATAAAAAAGCAGAGGACTGTTCAGGTTACCAGGAAGCCCGAAGTCCTGTATCCATAAAGGGAACAGGCATTACGATGCGAATCGTAGGTGAGATAGAGGATCAGAAGACGAGGGAGTCCTGGGAGAAGTATTATGATGCAAGTGAAAAACTCATGAATGCATTTACAGGGGAATGAGTTCTTTTCAGAACTCATTGTATTCCCCGATTAAATTTTTAATATCCTGCATTTGATTATCCGTGGCAGTAATGGCATGTGCACACTCGGACAGCTTTCGGCTGATGAGTTCATATTGTTCATTGCTGCCTAAATCTTTTTTGTAACGAAGCTGGTGTTCCAGACTGGCCCAAAAATCCATGCCGATGGTGCGAATCTGGATTTCCGCCCGCATAGGAGTTTTGCCTTCTGCAAAGAAGACAGGAATCTCCACAATCATGTGATAGCTGCGGTAGCCGTTGGGCTTGGGATTCTGGATATAGTCCTTAATCCGAAGAATGGTAATGTCATCCTGCTCGGAAAGGAGTTTGGCAACAGAATAGATATCGTCAATAAAAGAGCAGATGACGCGGATTCCTGCCACATCGTTTAAGTGTTCCCGGATATTTTGCTCTGTAAAATCGTACCCCAGTCTCTGGAGTTTATTATAAGTGCTCAAAGGCGTTTTAATGCGGCTTTTGATGGAGGAAATGGGATTTCGTTTATAAGTAATGGAAAATTCATCGTCCAGAACCTCCAGTTTGGTGCGAATTTCCCGAATAGCGCAGCGGTACATCATCATGAGAGAATTGTAATAATCTGTATTCTTGATAAAACGCTCCGGATAGAGAATATCGAAGGCTTCGGAAGTATCGGCCTTTTTGTCCAGAGTTTTGTCTTCTGTTTTCAAAATAACACCTCTTTCTTGCTGTAAAAGTATATGGAAAGTATAGACGAAAAACGGGGACACGTCAATGGAAGAGAGGCAGGAATCCGAAGAATTTAGGCGAAATTACAAGAAAGAACCTATGGAAATCTGAAAAGAGGTATAGTATAATGAGACGATATAGGAAAGGGATAGAAAGCAATGTTTGGATATATAATGACAGATAAGCCGGAGTTAAAGGTGAAGGAATTTTACCGATATAAGGGATATTACTGCGGGCTGTGCCAGGCTCTCCGAAAGGAATATGGTTTCCGGGGGAGAATGACATTGACTTATGATATGACGTTTCTGGTCTTGTTTCTTACATCATTGTACGAGGCAGATACGAGAGAACTGCAGCTGCACTGTCCCGTTCATCCGGTAAAGAAAATCCCCATGCTGCAGAATGAACTGTCAGCATATGGGGCGAAGATGAACATTCTTCTGACGTATTTTAAGTTTGAAGATGACTGGAAGGATGATAAAAGTCTGCAGGGAGCAGCAGGAATGCGGCTTTTCAGAAAAAAGGCAGAAACCATATGCCGGGAATACAAAAGACAGGCGCATGCCATCCAAAAACATTTAAAAATTCTGTCTGCCTATGAAGAAAAGCAGGAGAAAAATTTGGATTTGGTGGCAGGGGCTTTCGGAAATCTGATGGCAGAACTTTTTGTTTACCGACAGGATATGTGGGAGGAAGAACTGCGAAAGTTTGGATTTTATCTGGGGAAATTTATTTATATCCTGGATGCCTACGATGACCTGGAGGAAGACCGGAAGACAGGTTCTTATAATCCCCTGAAATATCTGCAGAACAACTGTAAAACAAGAGAAGCCTACGAAAAGACCGTACATGAAGTTTTGCTCATGATGATGGCAGAGGCCACTGGGGCTTTTGAGAAGCTGCCGTGTCTTATGGACGCCGAGATTCTGAGAAATATTCTCTATCGGGGCGTGTGGTCAAAATATAACAAAATACAAAAAGAGAGACAGGAGAAAAGAGAGAATCATGGTAAATAATCCATATGAGGTGTTGGGAATTTCCCCAAACGCATCCAATGACGAAGTAAAGAAAGCATACCGGGATTTGAGCAGAAAGTATCACCCGGATTCTTATGTGGATAATCCCCTTGCGGGACTGGCAGAGGAGAAATTTAAGGAAGTTCAGGAAGCCTATGACCAGATTATGAAGGAAAGAGACGGCGGCTATCAGAGCGGCTACGGAAATTTCAACGGTTACGGCGGCCAGGGAGGTTATCAGGAAGCGCCTTCCGGGCAGGACGGTGCACAGCTGCAGGCAGCGGCGAATTATATCAATGGACGCCAGTACCAGCAGGCTTTAAATGTGCTTTCCAGAATTCAGAACAGAAGCGCCCATTGGTATTATTTAAGCGCTTGCGCCAATATGGGAATGGGAAATAATGTCAATGCTTTAAATCTGGCAAGACAGGCGCAGAGTATGGATCCGGGAAATCCGGAGTACAGCAATCTGGTGAATCGTCTGCAGTGGAACAGCAACCGTTATCAGGGCGGAGGAAGTCCCTATGCAGGAAATGGCGGAAGTACCTGCGGAACAGGAAATATGTGCTGTGACCTCTGGTGCGCAGACAGTCTTTGCGAGTGTATGGGAGGCGACCTTTGTTCATGCATGTAAATGCGAAGAAAACGGCAGTTTCGGGGCTTTTGATGGCCCTGTCTGTGCTGCTCCTTGTGCTGAGCGGAGTTCTGGATTTCAGTACCTTGTTTTTTCTGGCAGCCGCAGCGTTCTTTGTGGGAATTATCATTAAGGAATACGGTCTTGGTTACGGCGCAGCCTTTTTCACCGGCTGTACAATTCTGGGATTTCTTCTGGCACCACAGAAATTATACTGCATTACTTATGCCATGATGGGAATTTATGTGCTGGGTGTGGAAGCGCTTTGGCAGTATTTGGGGAAACATCCTACCTGGAATCACAGGAAAATGATTTTTACGGCAGGGAAATTCGTGATTTTTAATCTGATGTATCTCCCTGCACTGCTGCTGTTCCCAAAGCTGATTTTTGCAGGGGAACTTTCAGAGAAACTGATACTGGTCTTTTTACTGGGCGGACAGGCAGCATTGTTTGTGTACGATAAGGCCTATGAATACTTTTTGGTTCAGATGTGGGGACAGGTCAGAGAGAAACTTTTCAAATGAGATAAGGAAGAATCAGGATGAATATGATAGATATACTGGCAGGACCGGTCATTGGTGCAATTATCGGTTACTGTACCAATTATATAGCGGTGAAAATGTTGTTTAAGCCATTGAAGCCTGTGAAAATCGGGAATTGGACGCTGCCCTTTACACCGGGAATCATTCCCAAGGGGAAAGCCAGAATGGCAAAGGCCATGGGAGAAGCAGTGGGTGACCATCTTCTGACGAAGCAGGATTTGGAACAGATATTGCTGTCAGATGAAGTGAAAAAAACCGTGGTTCAGGCTGTAGGCAGTGGTCTTCAGACCATACAGAGCAATGAAGATACGGTGGAAACCTTTCTGGGACATTATGTAGAGCAGGAAGATTATGCGCAGATGAGGGGCAAACTGGAGAACTTCATTACAGAGAAGATTTCAAATGGTCTGGAGCAGATGGATGTGGGTGCAATTATTGCAGAAGAAGGCGCCAAAGAAGTGAAAAACAAGTTCCAGGGCAGCATGGTTTCCATGTTCTTAAACGATGATTTGATTCAATCGATTGCCGTGCCCATTGGAAATAAGGTGGGAGAGTATATACGGGAAAACGGCAGGGAAAAAATTCATCCTCTTGTGGTAGGTGAAATTGCGGCAGCAGAGAATCTTCCGGTGAAGCAGCTTATGGAAAAAATTCCGCTGGGACAGGAGAAAGTTCTGGAACTGGTAGAAGCTGTTTATGTGAAGTTCGTGGGAGAAAAGGCGGGAGAACTGGCTGAAAAATTCCACATTGCACAGGTGGTTGAGGATAAAATCAACGAGATGGATGTACTGGAAGTAGAGCATATTCTGCTGGGAATTATGAAAAAAGAATTGCATGCAGTGGTAAACCTTGGGGCTCTTATCGGCTTTATCCTGGGACTGCTGAACTTGTTCTTTTAAGAAAATCTGTTCAGGAAATGCCTGTCTGCTAGGTAAAGCAGCAGGCATTTTTCATGAGAAAGTACAGGAAATAGGTCAGAGCCAGCATGTCTGCGCTGCCGCCGGGGCTGATGTTTTTTTCTGTAAAACAGCGGTCTAAATCAGGTAAAATGTGCAGTTGCTGTTCATAGGAAGAAGCCTCCAGGAAAGCAGAAAGTTCGGTTCTGATTTTTAATGCAGTTTCATAGCTGCTGCGGATGATGAGGTTCGTATCTTCGGTGTGAGCTATGTAATGCAGGAGTACGAAAAGTCCGGAATCATTCAGTGAAAAACCGGATTTTCTGACATTCTCAAAGAGGGGCAGTCCTTCTGTTAAAAGGTGAGGGAATCCCTTGCAGGCCTCTCCTCTTATGCCCGTAATGTTATGAAGCAGGTAGAGTTTTTCACCGTTGGATTTGGGCGCAAGGGGATTGATGTGGTCATAATCCCGAAGCAAATCTGTAAGCATAAAGCGGCAGATATTGCCCAGAAGAGCGGGAAAATCCGGGGCGCAAAAATCTGTGGCATGAAAAGCTTTTGCATAGCCTGCTGCAGCGCAGAGAATTCCGCCGGAAAAGATAATTCCTTTGTGTGTATTTACTCCTCCGGTGGCAGTCAGCATATGGTTTTCTGCCTGAACTCCCAGTGTGCGGAGCTTCTGGAAAAGCCTGGGGAGTTCTTCAGAAGTGCCGGAAAAGGTCAGTCCTTCTCTGGCGCAGGCTATGAAATAAGGGGTGAGGGCATAGGCGCTGCGGATAAACGTAGTCCGGCACATATCTTTGTGGGAACCGTTGTGCAGGCGGTCTACAAGCCCTGGTTTCAAAGCAGTGTTCACTTCATAAAACAGGGCTTTCTGCATCATAAGTCCAACATGAACAGACATGCGTTCACAATAAAAGCTGTCTATAAGTCGTACAGTGTGCTGTATCAGTTCTTCGGCGCTGTGGGTTCTGGAACGTCCGCAGAGGAAAGCGGGATTCTGACAAATCAGGCAGGTGCGTTCCGGAAATCCCAGTTCCCGGCGGGAGACTTTTGTGCCGTCAGGACGCAGTACATCCAAGTCAAAGAGCCGCCCCAGAGGGTGGTTTTCTTCCTGAAAAAGCAGATATTCTTTTATGCGTTCCGGTTCCAAATCCAGGGCAAAAATAGCTTCGTACCCGGTGTTTTCTTTCTGTTCTTTTTCTTCTAAAATCTTTCCACGAAGTATGAAAATTCCTTGGTGAATGAGGTCATATCCCAGTGTATACAGCCATTTGGTATAGGGGAATACCTTCACCGGACCGGCGATATTTAAGGTGAAGCTCAGCAGAGAACGGGGCCTTTTTTGCAGCATTTCCTGTTGAAAGTATGCGCGTTTTTCTCTTGCGTCTAAAATTTCGGGCAGGGTAATAGGGCGTCCTTTGGCCCATACGGAATGGTTCATGATAAGTCTCCTGTGGCTGCTAATTGTTGTTTTAAACGCTGTCCCTCCGGGGAAATCAGAAAGGCATAGGTGGTTTCAGGCACAAAGTTTTCCAGTTCTTTTAGGTCTTCCGGATTTTTGCTTAAAAACTTTTTCCGTACGAAAGTGGCGCTGATAATGGTATCCTGATATGCACATCTGGGGATTTCTGTTACTTCAATTCCATAAACGGGAAGCGTTTTTTTCATCTGTTCGTTGTAGGCTTTTGTGATGGCGGAAAAGGGTTCTTCTCCCACAAAACGCCGGGTGATATGAAAAGCTTCTTTGAAATAAGTTCCGAAAATCATCAGGTCCAGAAGGGCGGTTTTGTCAGAAACCGTGGCTTTATCCTTTAGAAAATAGTCGGGAAAAGTAGCGTGGGAAATCAGATATTCCGAACTTCCATGCACCTGTACATTAGGAAAATCTGTACAGCCTTCTTTTACCAGTTTCAGGCGGATATCTGCCGGGAATTCGGAGGAATCCGCAGACAGGACAAAGACATGCAGCAGGTCACACATAGCAGCCGCAGTCTTTACCAGATACCGGTGACCGTTGGTAAAAGGATTGGCATTCATGACAATGGCGCCAATCCTTTTACCTTCTTTGGCAGGGGAAAGAGCAGCTTCTCTGGTTACATATTCCCGGATTCCATCCCTGCGGTTCTCCATAAGCAGCATATCCTTTGTCTGAGTAATAGGGTAAAATCCCATGTCGGAAAACATCTGCAGATACATGGGTTTTGTGAACAAAAACAAGTGGGAAAGACCCTCTGCAGCAGCATTTTTTATAAGCTGGGTCATGAGGAGAGAGAGGCAGCCTTCCCCTTGAAATTTAGGATTAATGGCAATACATTTTAAAGTGTTTTTGTGGCGGGAACCACAGCCTGCCAGTTCTCCATCCTGGGTTTTTAACAGTACAGTGTATTGAATCTGTGTATCATAAGATAAATCATTTTGGGATAAAAAGACTTTCAGTTTTTCCAGTTTTCTTCCGTGAAACGGGAAACCTTCTTCTAAATAAAAATGTTCGGAATCCATGAGTGGGTCCTCCTTTTCCGAGTTGTGATAAAAACAGTGTAACATAGAAAGGCGGGGGTGGCAATGAGGGGAAAATGGAAATGGCACATTTTGAAAAAATAATTTCGATACAAAGAGAACAGCAGGAAACGATATATAAAAGTGTCCAAAATCATGATTTTTATAAATGTCAATAAATTTAAAGAATATAAGGGAATTGTATTTGACAGTTAAACATGTTCGAAATATAATTGTGTTTATAAAATGAAAGATTTACGAGTAGAAATGGAGGAATTCCTGTATGAGAAAAGAATTAAATATAAAACAAAAGCGGGTTATGATTTATTTTATTACTGCCGCAAAAGAATTGATTGAATCCGAAGGGGTGGAAAAATTGACTGTGCGGAAAGCAGCGGCAGCAGCAGGATATAACAGTGCTACTTTGTATAATTATTTTGAAGATATGGAAGAGTTAGTGATATTTGCCTCTATGGGATACTTAAAGCAATATATTGTAGATTTGGAAAATACGCTGGAAGATTCTATGAATGCACTGGAACGGTATAGGACAATCTATAAGGTTTTTGGAAAGACATGTTTAAAAAGACCGGAAATTTTTTATTATCTCTTTTATGGAAAGTATAAGAAGAAATTAAAGAATGTCATTTCAATATACTATGAACTTTTTCCGGATGAACTGGGACATCACGATGATGATATTATTAAAATGCTGACGCAGGGAGAAATTATGGAAAGGGACAGAGCCATCATGCCGTCTTTGGTGGAACAGGGATTTGTGGCAGAAGAAAACGTGAATCAAACGGTTGTTCTGATGACAAGAATGTTTCAGTCCTACTTATACGATGCTTGGCAGGGACATGATACCAGACAGATAGAGGAACAGATGAAACTGGTTATGGAAACTTTTGACTATATTATGGATAAGGCAGCGCCTCAAAAGTAGGTGAGGATATCAGGCACATAAAAGATATATATGTAGAAGGGAGCGGTATATATGGGTATGCAAAAACAAATAGAGGATTTATTACAGGACAGAGTGTTTGAGATTTTTTACGGCATCAGTCAGATTCCCAGACAGAGTTTTCATGAGGAGCAAATTAGCAGATATCTGGTGGAATGGGCCCAGAAAAGGGGATTATTCGTTGTGAGAGACAAACACAATAATGTACTGATACGAAAAGCCGCTTCTAAGGCAATGGAAAAAGAAGAGGGACTTATTTTACAGGCACATATGGATATGGTTTGTGAAAAAGCTCTAGCATCCACGCATGATTTTTCTAAAGACCCTATTCCCTGGAACATAGAAGGAGATTATCTGACAACAGGAGGAGAAACTACGCTGGGGGCAGATGATGGAATTGGTATGGCGTTGGCCATGGCGTTGTTGGAAGAGGAAGGCGAATATCCGCTGTTGGAGGTGCTTCTGACTACAGCGGAAGAGGAAGATTTGTCAGGAGCAGCAGGGTTTGACACCAGCCTTTTGCAGGGAACCAGGATGATTAATTTGGATAATGCCAAAGATAACGAAATTCTGTGTGGAAGCTGTGGGGGAGAGGCTGTAGAAGTGAAAATACCTTTAAACAGAGAGGAAAAGAAAGAGGGATGGAAACTTTTTGAACTTTGCATTACTGGATTAAAAGGCGGTCATTCGGGAGAAGACATACATAGAGGGCATGGAAACGCAAATAAGTTTTTGGCAAGAGTACTGTTAGAATTGGAAAAGGTGACAGAACTAAAAATTGCCAGGATAAAAGGTGGTACGTTTCGTCTGGCCATTCCGAGAGAAGCGAGTCTGGTGCTGGCATTGCCCCAAGATAAGGAAGAGGAGGCAAGGGAAAAGTGTGGACAGGTGTATAAAAACTTAAAGGAAGAGTATCTAAGTGCAGCAGAAAAGCTGGAAATAAAAATGTGTCCATATAACGGGCAGATAACAGAAGTTCATGATGCGGAAAAAATTATCCATATGATAATGTTTTCACCAGACAATATTTTTGAGATGAACAGTGATATGGAAAATCTGGTAAGCAGTTCAGATAACATGGGAGAATTGTATCTGACAGACGGTATGCTTCACATTGTATATGAAATTCGTGCTGCCCGAAATTCTGCCAGAGATTATATTGCACAGGTTATTGAACGTCTGGCTGAAATGATGGGAGGAAGTTCTCAGGTACATTCTGCTTATCCCGGTTGGGATTATCATGCAAACTCTGTACTTCGGAAGTTTGCAGTGAAAGTGTTTATAGAACAAAATGGACAGAAACCAATATCCCGCTGTGTACATGCCGGCTTAGAATGTGGCTGCTTTTTTGAAACTATGCCGGAATTGGATGCTATTTCTATAGGACCAAATTGCGAAGGACTTCATTCCCCTCAAGAAAAGTTAAGCATTTCTTCTACGAAAAAAATGTACAAAATTTTAAAAAAGATTATAGAAGAAATGTACAAATGACATAAACACGATTGACAAATAAACGTGTCTATGCTATGGTTTAGTGTAGTAAAACGATAGTGAGTGACAATGAAGAAGGGAGTTCGATTTTATATCAGGAGGTGCAGCAATGGAAAAGAAAAAGAAGAACATTCAAATGAAGGCATTGAATCCTATGGTATTGCTGGCAATTATTATTATTGTCTGTGCAATTGCTACATATCTGGTACCGGCGGGGCAGTATGACAGAGTTTTGGATCCAGTTACGGAAAGGGAGATTGTAGACCCGAATACGTTCCACTATGTAGAGCAGAATCCGGTAGGTCTGTTTCCTCTTTTTAAGTCTGTGACTTTGGGACTGCAAAGAGCAAGCTATGTTATTTTCTTTCTCTTTATCATAGGTGGAATGTTTCAGATTATGGAGGCTACGGGCGCTATTCACAATGGAATGACGCTGGTGGTAAAGAAAATGGCGGGGAAAGAACTGTTGATGATTCCTGTGTGTATGATGGTTTTTGGGTGTGGTTCTGCCTTTGCTGGAAACTTTGAAGAGTTTCTGGCTTTTGTTCCTTTGGTGTTGGCCGTATGTCTGGCTATGGGATTTGATTCTCTGGTAGCGTTGGGGATTATTTTCTGTTCCGCAGCTTCTGGTTATGCAGGGGCTATGACAAATGCGTTTACTGTAGGTGTGGCTCAGGGAATTGCCGGATTGCCTATGTTTTCCGGAATCGGATTCAGAGCCTGCGTATTTTTGGCACTGATGGCGGTGAGTATTACTTATGTGACCTTGTATGCAAGAAAAATAAAGAAAAATCCACAGGCAAGTCTGGTGTACGAATTCGATAAAGGGAAAGAATCCGATATCGACCTGACAGAAGAGGTGAAACTGACTTTTCGACAGAAACTGGTGCTGCTGACCTTTTTAGGGGTTATGATAGCTATGGTAGTTGGTATAGTGAAGTTTGGATTTTACATAGACGAATTGGCAGCACTATTTTTGATTGCCGGTATTCTGGCTGGTCTTTTTGGGGGATTGAAACCAGGACAGATTGCAGAGGAATTCCTAAAAGGTTGCGGAAATCTGCTCTTTGCGGGTGTTATGATTGGACTTTGCAATGCAGCGCTGATTGTTTTGGAAGACGCTAATATCATGGATACCATTATTCACGCGCTGGCTGGGCTTCTGGATGGTCTGCCGCCGACATTAAGTGCCTGCGGAATGTTTGTGGTACAGGATTTGTTTAATGTATTAGTTCCTTCCGGTTCCGGACAGGCAGCAATTACAATGCCTCTTATGGCACCATTGGCAGATTTGATTGGACTGACAAGGCAGACTTCAGTACTGGCTTTTCAGTTGGGAGATGCCTTTACTAATGTTATGGCACCTACGGGGGGAGAACTTTTGGCAGCTTGTGCAATGGCAAAAATTCCATGGGGCAAGTGGGCAAAATGGCTGGTACCGCTGTTCCTGTTGTGGTGGGTAGTAGCATTTGCGGCATTGATTATAGCAGTACAGATTGGGTATGGACCGTTTTAAAAAACATATAGTATAAAAAGCAGAAAACCAGAGAAAACCACAGTACCAGGCGTTCTCTGGTTTTCTGTTTGTGTTACAGTAAAAATTTTTCTCTTATGCAGAGGGGAAAAGCGAGTTGAGGAAAAAGTGGGAGTATGCTATCATTAGAAGTATGTCAAGCGTTAGTGGCTGAGCAAATAGAAGAACAAACGAAATTTACCATACAGGATTATTTATAAAAGCAAAACATTATTTCAAGGGGGACAAGGACCATGGGCAATTATTTCATCGTAAGAAAAAAAGCAGAATTTCAGACTTCACGCTGGTCAGGAGGAAGTACAACACAACTGTATCTGTATCCGGAAGACAGCAGTTACAGCGAAGGAAATTTTCAATGCCGTATCAGCAGTGCTGCAGTAGAAGTGGACAAGTCGGATTTTACCAGTCTGCCGGGGGTAAAGAGATACCTCAGTATCTTTGAGGGAAATCTGGAGATGGTTCACGGAGAGGCAGACAGGGTGTGTTTGCGGCCTTATGAGGTAGACTGCTTTGACGGCGGTGTACCTACCGTGAGTTTCGGAAGGGTGACGGACTTTAATTTGATGTTGAAAAATGGTGCAGAGGGGAAAATGGAAACGGCACGTTTAAAAGCAGGGGAAAGTCTGAAATTAGAGCCGAAAGCAGGAGAAAATCTGCTGGCCGTGTATGTGAGGTGCGGAAAGGCAGAAGCAGCGGACTGCAAAGCAGAAGAAGGAGAACTTCTTTTGTGTAAGGATTGGAAAGAGAGTGTTGTGTTGGTAAATAGCGGCAAGGAAGAAACAGGATTGGGGATTTGCAGAGTGCGGGTGTAGATAGACGAAATGAGATGATTGGTGCTCGTGGCAATATAATTAGAGCACAATATAAATGAGAAAAGACTGTTGTATTTGGGTATGATTTTCTGAATATCCGATATAACAGTCTTTTTTTGTGTGAATATGTCTGGTAAATAGTTGAAAATATAAGGGGAAATTGCTACAATGAACAAATGAAAAGGGGAAGAAGGAGAAACGGAAGATGAGAAAGCCGCATAGTATTAAAAAGACAGTTCTTTTTTTTGATTTTTTGATAGTTGTTCCACTGTTTATTTTGTTTTCTATTCTGACAATAGCGGCTTTCAGAAATAGCAATTATGAATGGAATCGGAGTAAACTGGCATCAGTGGAGGAAAGGTGCAGTAATATTGCAGACAGAAATACAGAGATTATAAAGATAACAAATATGTTATATCTGGATTCAGAAATAAACCATATTTTATCAGAGAAGCAGCAACTTACAGGGTATGAGGCGACTCAGGCTCAAGGTAAAATTCAAGGGAAAATGAGGGAACTGACAGAATTATTTCCGGAGAGACAGTATCAGATTATGATATTGTGCAGCAATGGAAACAGTTATTTTCAAAACTCGTTAGAATTTACAGGTGATAGACCGACTTTTGAAAAGATTGTGGAGGAAAGTTGGTATTCAGAAATGGGGCAGGGCAATGATACCATTTATTTTTTGCCGCAATATAGAAGTCCTTTACTGCAAAATAACTTTCAAGAGGATACGCTATTTGCAGTTCGTAATATCCGTAATCTGAACAGTGGAAGGAAAATAGGGACTATGATTGTAGCCGTTTCTCACAATATTTGGGGAGATGATACGATTGAAACCGGAGAGAATGCAGAAAATACAATTGTTATGGACCAGTATAGGAAAATTATCTATGCCTCAGATAAAATACTCTATGGGAATGCCATCGAAGATAATTCTTATTACAAAAAAATCACAGAAAATGAAAAGGGATTTTTTCTTGGTCATGTAAAGGGACAAAATTGTCATATTCGATTTAGCAGTATTGAGCAAACTGGGTGGAAATTAATCAGTTATGAACCATATCAGAGCAGCTGGTCTTTTTATGTGGGATTGATTTTAGGACTTGGTGCAGCTATGTTTCTTGTTCTTACATTTATAGTGCTTTATAATTGCAGCTTTATAGCGGGAAGAATGAAGCAGTTGAACAAAAATATTGTTGAAGTTTCGGAAGGAAATTTAAAGGCAAAAATTTTGGAGAATTATGAGGCTGAGTTTCAGGATATATATCGGAATTTTAATACTATGTTGGACAAGATACAGGAGCTTATGCAGCAGTTGGAAAAAGAACAGGAGGAAAAACATACCCTGGAAATACAGGCTTTACAGGCACAGATTAATCCTCATTTTTTTTATAATACGTTGGTTACGATTCGTTTTATGATACAGATGGAGGAATATCAAGAGGCAGATAAAGCGATTTTATCCTTTTCAAAACTGCTGAGAAAAGCTTTTGCGAATCAGCAGAGATTGATTTCTATAAAAGAAGAAATTGATATGACGGAAGAGTATCTGACGTTGATGTCATTGAGGTATAAAGATAAATTTCAGTGGAAAACCATCATAGATTATGAGACTGGGGAACTGGAAATATTGAAAAATCTGATTCAGCCTCTGGTAGAAAACAGTATTTCACATGGCTTTAATATGAAAACCGAAAAGGGACATATTTGGATTCGTGCATATTCCAGAGAACAGAAAGTTGTTGTTGAAGTGGAAGATGATGGAGTAGGTGTGGACCTAGAAAGAATCAAAAAATGCATTGAAAGCCGGGAAATTCCCAAAGTGAAAGAACAGTTCAGCGGAATTGGGATTTCTAATATACAAATGAGAATAAAAAGAAATTTTGGCGAAGAATACGGCTTGCACGCCTTTCTTAATGAAAATGGAGGCGTGACTTTTAAAATGTGGACTTTAGTCTGTTTCGCCCATTGGAGTTTTTCGTTGATCCGAAAAATGGAGATGGGCGAAACAATAATCCACCCGCTATGCGGGTGCGCGTCGATTGTTATACAAAAAAATTA
>NZ_JBBEWO010000024.1:0-50868 GCF_038739805.1 Blautia acetica
ACAAGAGGCCTCAGGATAAAACAATCTGATGGAAAATACGTCAGATTCCTTTATTCCAAGACCTCTTTTATTATGCCTTAAAGATGAAAAATAAGTTTGTTATAGTGTGCTTGATAATATATTTTCTGTTTTCAAATCTGTTTCTCCTTTCAGCTTTTACTCAACCACAGCGGACATTGTTAATGAATAAAAAAAAGGGCACTCTCTGAAAGTTTTTTCTTTCAAAAAGTGCCCTCAACAATCCATATTGTTGGAGTAGTATTACTGACAACTAATCACCATTCTTCATGATGATTCATGTTGGAATACGAATTTGTTGTCAAATTGTTGTCAAAGAAAATTTTTGTTGTCAAATTGCGAAGTGTTTTTACTCACTTAGTACAGTTTTGCTCCTGCTGGAATCTTATCATCAAGAATCAAAACATTGAGTCCTTCTCTTCCTTCTACAAGGTGTGTCGCGGAGATGATCATACCGCAAGAATCAATTCCCATCATCTTACGTGGTGGAAGGTTTGTGATTGCAAGTAATGTCTTTCCTACTAAGAATTCTGGCTCATAGTAGTCGTGAATTCCGCTTAAAATCACACGATCTACGCCACTTCCGTCGTCTAATACGAACTTCAGAAGCTTCTTAGATTTTGGAACTGCTTCACATTCTTTTACCTTTACAGCACGGAAATCTGACTTGCTGAATGTGTCAAAATCAACCATATCTTTGAATAATGGTTCCACTTCTACATTAGAGAAATCATATGTTTCTTTCACTTCAGCGATTGCTTTTTCCACTGTTTTTTCAACCGGCGCAGACTGTGCAGCATTATTAGCTTCATTCTTTGCAGCGCCCATGCTCTTCATTGTCGGGAAGGCCAGAACATCACGAATTGCTGCAGAATCTGTCAGTAACATAACCATTCTGTCGATACCGAAGCCGATACCGCCTGTAGGTGGCATACCGATTTCCAGTGCATGCAGAAAGTCTTCATCTGTGGTATTGGCTTCTTCATCACCCTGAGCCAACAGTTCTTCCTGTGCTTTAAATCTCTCTCTCTGGTCAATAGGGTCATTGAGTTCAGAGTAAGCGTTTGCCATTTCCCAGCCGTTCATAAAGAACTCAAATCTCTCTGTATATTCCGGATTTTCCGGTTTCTTCTTAGTCAGCGGAGAAATCTCGATTGGGTGGTCCATAACAAAGGTTGGCTGAATCAAATGCTCTTCTGCAAACTCTTCAAAGAACAGAGACAGAATATCGCCCTTTTTATGGCGTTCTTCGTACTCTACATGATGTTCCTTTGCCACAGCTCTGGCTTCTTTCAGTGTATGAATCTCGTTAAAGTCCACACCTGCATATTTCTTAACCGCGTCTACCATAGTGATACGTTCAAATGGCTTTCCTAAATCCATTTCCACGCCATTGTAGCTGATTTTTGTTGTGCCCAGAACTTCCTGCGCCACATGACGGTACAGATTTTCCGTCAAGTCCATCATGCCGTGGTAATCCGTGTAAGCCTGATATAATTCCATTAAAGTAAATTCCGGATTGTGTCTGGTGTCCAGACCTTCGTTACGGAATACACGTCCGATTTCGTATACTCGCTCCATACCGCCTACAATCAGTCTCTTCAGATACAGTTCCAGAGAAATACGCAGCTTAAAGTCCTCATCCAACGCATTGAAATGTGTTTCAAAAGGACGCGCTGCCGCACCGCCGGCATTGGCTACCAGCATAGGAGTTTCCACTTCCAGGAATCCCTGTCCGTTTAAATAGTGACGAATACTTGCAATGATTTTAGAACGCTTGATAAAAGTTTCCTTTACATCTTCGTTCATAATCAAATCCACATATCTCTGACGGTAACGCAGGTCTGTGTTTGTCAGGCCGTGGAATTTTTCCGGAAGAGGATTTAAACTCTTGGAAAGCAGTGTCACTTCTGTGGCATGGATGGAAATTTCACCGGTTTTTGTCTTAAACACCTCACCCTTAATGCCTACAATGTCACCAATATCCATTTTTTTGAAGTCTTTATAGGAATCTTCCCCTATATTATCTCTTGCTACATAAGACTGAATTGCACCCTGTAAATCCTGAATACTGCAAAAAGAAGCTTTTCCCATAACACGCTTGGACATCATACGTCCTGCCAGGGAAACGCTCTTGCCTTCTAATTCTTCAAAGGCATTTTTCACTTCCATACTGTGATGAGTCACATCATACTTGGTAATCTGGAACGGGTCTCTTCCTTCCTCCTGAAGCTGGGACAGCTTCTCACGGCGTACCTTTAATAACTGGTTCAAGTCCTGTTCCTGTGCTTTCTTCTGCTGTTCTGCCACTTTGTACACACTCCTTACGTTTATTTGTCTGGTATCCTTAAATATTTCTTTCGATTTCAAGAACCTTGTATTCCATAGTGCCTGCCGGCATTTCTACGGAAACGGTTTCACCTTTCCTTGCACCGATAAGCGCCTTTCCAACCGGTGATTCATTGGAAATTTTACCCTCCAGGCTGTTGGCCTCTGTAGAGCCTACGATTTTAAACTCAATTTCTTCCTCAAATTCCACATCATAAACCTTTACTTTACAGCCAACACTGATTTTGTCCAGGTCTACTTCATCTTCTACTACAACTTCGGCATTTTTCAGAATTTTTTCGATTTCTTCAATTCTGGCCTCAATATCTCTCTGCTCATCTTTTGCTGCATCGTATTCTGCATTTTCAGATAAGTCACCCTGTTCTCTTGCCTCTTTGATTTTTTCTGCTACTTCTTTTCTCCGAACGACTTTTAAGTCATGTAATTCTTCTTCCAGTTTTGTCAGTCCCGCATACGTCAGTATTGTTTTCTTTTCTTCCATTTTAATTCTACACCCTTTCTCATATATTCATAATGGAATCCAGGGATTAAAAAAAGCCCTGTCCACATAAATACCGCTACTTAACAGTCATAATATTATAAATAATAGATATGCAGATGTCAAGCCAAATAGCCCTTTCTTCCTAAAATCAGGGGCAAAATTGGCAAAATCCCCATTTTTGAAAGTATTCTTCTACATCCGGCTCACCAGTTCCTCCAGCTGTGCATAGCTTTCCACTTCATTTACCTGCCTGCGCACAGAGGCAGAATGCGGCATTCCCGAAGTGTACCAGGCCACATGCTTGCGCATTTCCCGCATACCGGTATAAACGCCTTTATATTCCAGCTGCATTTTTGCATGACGCAGCATCATATCCTTTACCTCTTCCATGGATGGCGGCGGCAGAAGCTCTCCCGTCTCCTGATAATGGAGAATTCGGGAAAACAGCCAGGGGTTTCCCTGTACAGCCCTTCCTATCATAATACCGTCACATCCTGTCTCCCTCACCAGAGCCTCCGCTTTTTGGGGAGAATCCACATCTCCGTTTCCAATGACCGGAATGGACACTGCTTCCTTCACCTGGCGGATAATATCCCAGTCCGCCTGCCCTGCATAGTATTGCTCCCTGGTTCTGCCGTGTACTGCAACAGCGGCTGCTCCCGCCTCTTCTGCAATTTTCGCAATTTCCACTGCATTGACAGCATCCTCTGTAAAACCTTTTCTTATCTTTACAGTTACAGGCTTCTCAATGGCGTGGGATACCTTGTATACAATTTCATGAACCAACTCCGGTTTTTTCATCAGAGCCGACCCCTCTCCGTTGTTTACTACCTTGGGCACCGGGCAGCCCATGTTAATGTCCAGAATATCAAAATTTCGGTGCTCAATCCGCTTGGCTATCTCTGCCATCAAATCCGGCTCTGAACCAAATATCTGCAAAGACACCGGCCTTTCTCTCTCCTCAATCTCCATAAGGCTTTCTGTATTTTTATTCTGAAAGTGTATGGCTTTTGCACTGACCATTTCCGTACAGATAAGCCCCGCACCCTGTTCCTTGCACAGCAAACGAAATGGCAGGTCCGTTACTCCTGCCATGGGCGCCAGTATCAGATTATTCTCAAGAGTTACCTTTCCTATCCTAAGTTTCATCTTAACCTCTGCTTTTCTTCGTTTTTTCGTAAATAATCCGCAGCCCTTCCAGAGTAAGCTGAGAATCATACACATCAATACAGTCTGTCTCGTCTGCAATAATTTTTCCCAAACCGCCTGTGGCTACTACCTTCATATTTTCAAGCCCGGATTCTTCCTTTACCTTTTTTACAATATATTCCACCTGTCCAATATAGCCATACACCAGACCTGCCTGCATACTGCTGATTGTTTCCTTTGCCAGAATGGATTTCGGCTTTTCAATGGCAATCTTAGGAAGCTTGGCCGCATCCTGCCATAAAGCTTTTGCACTGATTTCAATACCCGGAGACGTAATGCCCGCCTCAAAGCTGCCGTCCTCACCAATCAAATCATAGGTTGTGGCCGTTCCGAAATCCAGCACCAACACCGGACCGCCGTATCTTTCATACGCCGCCACTGCATCCACAATCCGGTCTGCCCCTACTTCCTTGGGATTCACGGCCGTAATGCGGATTCCCGTCTTACATCCCGGCCCTACATTTAAAGGTTTCCGGTCAAAGTATTTAATCACACTGCTGGTCAGGGAATGCATGACATCCGGCACTACAGAACTGATAATTACGTCCTCAATCTTGTCCTTTGCAATCCCTCTGTATTCCAGCATATTGCACATGAGAATTCCGTATTCATCAGAAGTCCGGCTCTGCCTGGTAGTCATACGGAAGGTTCCCAGCAATTCTTTTTTATCAAACACACCCAGCGTAATATGCGTATTTCCCACATCAATTACTAACAGCATATCCTATTCCTCAACCTCCTCTCCCAGGAAAAATACCCTGTAGTATAATTCCAGAGACTCCAGCAGTTCTTTCTTCTTATTCTGTAAATCCTTAATTTTCAGCACACTGCCGATTTCATCAAACATGGCGTCTGCTTCCAGGGACTCCACCTGAAACTGCAGATTTCCCTCCTCGTCAAACTCCAAAGTCAGAATCCCCCCGATTTCCTCTGTATACAGTACACACATAATATGCAGTTCGTCCTGTATGGACTGGGGAAGTGAGGCAAAATCCTCATTAAAATAATACTTCTGTTCATAGGCGCTTGCGCCGCACAGCACTACCTTATCCTTGTACATCTCATTCTCCCTTTACACATAGCTGTACAGCCCTCTCACGGAAACTTCTCCTGAGAGTACCTGCCGCACTGCTCCATTTTCGTCCTCCACCAGAAGTTCTCCCGCAGGCGTAATACCTCTGGCAATTCCTATGCTCTCTTTCTCTTTTTCCAGTATCCGCACCTGCCGGTCTTTATTCAGCAGAAGCCTTTCATATTCTTCCCTTAAAGACTGCAAATCCTGCTTTTCCAGAAAAAGTTCATAGTTTTTTTCAAATCTTTCCACGACTCCGGCCGTAATTTCTTCCCGGACAACCTCACATCCCAACTCAAGAGCCAGCGATGTGGCCTTATCCTGCAATTCTTCCGGAAATTCCCTCTGGTTCATATTTATACCCACACCAATGCTGACATATTCCGCTTTCTCTCCCCGAATTTTCATCTCTGTGAGAATCCCGCAGATTTTCTTTCCCGCTGCTACAACATCATTGGGCCATTTAATCCCCGCCGAAATCCCGGTTATATCCCGGACCGCCTGGGCTACAGAAAGTCCCATAACCAGAGTCAGGGACGAGGCTTTCACAGGTTCTACCGGCGGCTTCAAAAGCAAAAGCGTCATATAGACATTTTCACCTGCCGGAGAATTCCACACCCGCCCAAGGCGTCCTTTTCCTGCTGTCTGTTTATCGGCAAGGAAAAGGGCGCTCTTCAAATTTTCTCCAAGACAGAAATCCGCCTCTTCCTTTGCCCAGGTAAGCGTAGAATCCACACTGTTCCTCCAGAAAATTTTCTCTGCCATCCACTCTGTGTGAAGCACCCGTTCCATGCTTTCCTGTGTCATGACATTCACGCTCCTAAAGTGGCTGCCATAACAGCCTTAATGGTATGCATTCTGTTTTCCGCCTCATCAAAGACCACAGACTGAGGAGATTCAAACACTTCATCCGTAACTTCCATGTCGGTAATTCCAAACCGCTCTCCCATTTCTTTTCCGATAACGGTTTCCAAATCATGAAAAGCAGGCAGACAGTGAAGGAAAATCGCCTGTTCCCCTGCATTTTCCATAACCTGTTTTGTCACCTTATAAGGAGTCAGCTCCCGAATACGCTCTTCCCACACTTCATCCGGTTCTCCCATGGAAACCCATACGTCTGTGCAGATAACGTCTGCGTCCTTAGTCCCTGCCTCCACATCTTCGGTAAGCGTAATCGTCCCGCCGGATTTCTCTGCAAATCCTCTGCATTCCTGTACCAGTTTTTCATTAGGGAAATATTTTTTCGGCGCACAGGCTACAAAGTGCATGCCCATTTTGGAACAAAGTACCATCAGCGAATTTCCCATATTATAGCGGGCATCTCCCATATACACCAGCTTCACACCTTCCACTCGGCCCAAGTGCTCTTTAATGGTCAAAAGGTCTGCCAGCATCTGTGTAGGGTGGTATTCATTCGTCAGCCCATTCCATACCGGAACACCTGCATATTTTGCCAGTTCCTCCACGATTTCCTGTCCAAAGCCTCTGTACTCAATTCCATCGTAAATCCTGCCCAGAACTCTGGCAGTATCTTTAATGCTCTCCTTTTTTCCAATCTGGGAACTTTTAGGGTCCAAATATGTAGTGCCCATTCCCAAATCATGGGCTGCCGTCTCAAAAGAACAGCGTGTTCTTGTACTGTTTTTCTCAAAAATCAAAGCAATGTTCTTGCCTTTCAGCGTATCTGTAAGAACACCTTCTTTTTTCTTTTTCTTCAAATCCGCGGACAAATCCAGTAAATACTCAATTTCTTCCTTTGTAAAATCCTTCAGTGTCAAAAAGTTGCGTCCTTTTAAATCCATTTTAGGTCCCTCCCTGTATTTCTCTCTTTATAACATAAACCTTTTACAACAGTGTATCTCCGGATACAATCTGCATAAAAGGCGCTGCTCCCTGTCCTTTCAGCTTCTGCAGTTTCTCTTTTACCCTGTCCTGCAGTTCTTTTAAGGTGTAAATCTTATATTTGCGGATTCTGCACAGCCTGGCCGCCGCTTCCAGCATGGAAAGATATAATTCCCTGTAACTCCAGTCCTTGGGAAGCTTCAACTCCTCTGCAATTACCGGCAGAATAATCTCTGTCAGATTCCGTAGTCTCCTCTTTTCTCCCGTATCCAGCTTAAATTCCTCTGCCAGATACAGATAAATGTCACCGCTCAACTCTGTCAGTTGCTTTAAATAATAACACTCTTCTTCCTGTTCATCAATATAATATATTTTTCCTGCCAGTCCGTAAAGCATACGCATGGTGTCATAATACCCGCGCTCCATATTTCGTTTACTCATCTTTGGATTAAAATCCAGAATATTTCCCAGATTTACCCCCGGCGCTACCGTGTACACCGTGGTATCTTCCGGAATTTTCACCTTTTTCTCTCTCCCGATTCCAAAAATCCGTATGACAATGATATCCTTATATTCCCGCTGAATCAGAGAGCCCAGAGGCACATTGTTAATAGCGCCCCCGTCTATATAAGTCTTTCCGTGCAGCTTTTCGTTCTTAAAAATAGGAAACACATAGGCACTGGCCAGAAGATAATCTTTAATCAGCTCCGGCTCCGCCTCTTTGATATCAATGTCCAACTCCCGGAACTCATCCACGCTGAAGGTAAGCACATATAAATCTATGGGAGAATTCTGTATTTTTTCTTCATCTATACTCTGCGCTATAAGTTCTTTTAAAGGCGTAACGTCCAGTCCGCCTCCTGCAAGGCGCTCTGTCATGCCCCGCAGTTCCTCTCTGCTGATTTTCTTATGCTGAAAAACCTTCTCCACAACCTCATCGTCTACAGACATGATTTTGGAATAAGAAATGTTTTTCCACAGATTTTCCGCTGTCTCTATGTCTCCCATGCAGATAAGCGCACCATTAAGAGCCCCTACGCTGGTTCCCGCAATTCCCTTAATCTTTACTCCTGCCTCTTTTAAGGCTTTCCAGGCGCCGATCTGATAAGCACCCTTGGCGCCTCCGCCCTCCAGCACCAATCCATATTCTTTTGTAAGGTCTATTCTGGCTTCCATATCCTCACCTCACCGTTTTCATAAATACAGAAAAAGGCTGTTGCATCTCTGCAGCAGCCCCCTCGCTGATTTTATATTATTCCTTTTTTGCGTCCTTGGCAACTTCCACTAAAGAAGTAGCAAGCCCTGCAATTCCCTGAATATCCGAAGGAATGATAATCTTTGTTGCCTTGCCGTCTGCGGCCTGCGCAAAGGCTTCCAGGCTTTTCAGCGTCAATACGCTCTGGTCTGCTCCCGCCTCTTTAATAAAGCGGATACCATCTGCCTTGGCCTGCTGCACCTTCAAAATCGCTTCTGCCTGACCTTCTGCCTCTTTAATCATCTTCTCTTTTTCTGCTTCAGCACGAAGAATCGCAGCCTGTTTTTCTGCTTCTGCGTCCAGAATTGCAGATTCTTTCTTACCTTCGGCCACAAGAATGGTGGATTTCTTCTCACCTTCTGCTTTCAGAATGGCTTCACGGCGTTCACGCTCCGCCTTCATCTGTTTCTCCATGGCTTCCTGGATTGCAGCCGGAGGAATAATATTCTTTAATTCCACACGGTTTACCTTAATACCCCATGGGTCTGTAGCCACATCCAGAGACGCGCGCATTTTGGTATTGATAATTTCTCTGGATGTAAGAGTTGCATCCAGTTCCATATCACCGATGATATTACGCAGAGTAGTTGCTGTCAAATTCTCGATTGCCATAATAGGATTTTCCACACCGTAAGTAAACAGTCTTGGGTCTGTAATCTGGAAAAACACTACCGTGTCAATTCGCATGGTAACATTATCCTTTGTAATCACCGGCTGTGGCGCAAAATCCACAACCTGTTCCTTTAAATTCACCCGTTTTGCAATACGGTCTACAAAAGGCATTTTAATGTGAAGTCCCGTACCCCAGGTGTCCTTATACATTCCAAGACGTTCCACAATCAGCGCATGCGCCTGAGGAACAATACGGATACAGGATGCTGCAATCATCAATACAATGACAATAAAAATCACAAATACTACGATACCAAACATACTATTTATCCTCCTCTACAATAAGTTTTACACCTTCCACACCATAAACCCGGACAACCTTTCCTTCTTCAATCAGGCTGCCGTCCTTGGACCTTGCCGTCCATTCCATACCGTTTACGGTCACCCTTCCCATGGCTTTTAAATTGTCAATGCCCTGGGTTACAATGCCGCTTTTCCCCGGTATGCTGTCCACGTTTGTCTTTTCCACCCCTTTATTCATGTACTTGAGTGCCAGTGGCCTTGTAAACAACAGCAATACCACTGATACTATCAGAAAAAGAGTAATCTGCAGCCACAGCGGTCCTCCTGCCAGGGAAACCAGAAAAGCAATCAGTGCACCTCCGGCAAACCAGATAGTCGTCAGACCCAGTGTGGCGATTTCAATTACAAGAAGCACCGCCAGAACTGCAAGCCACAAAACCGATATTGGTATTCCTGCCATTCTCTCACCTTCTCCTTTATCAGTTCTCTACACCAGTAAAGTTTCTACTGATTTGTTACCTTATTATATCCTAATATTCTGAAAATAACAACGTTTTTTTTCGTTATCCAGGCAAAATTATTCCGGCTAAAAAATGATAAATAATTTCCAATATCCTGTCAGACTTCACTTTATCTAAAAGAAGAAGAATTTCTTCTTCGTAATTACATTCCAAGTTTCTGTCCTCCCCAAAACTCATTTTTGTATATTTTATACAATGCGCAATAAGTAAGATAGTATATGAATTTCCATTTTTTGTCAATAGTCTTCGTTGACATACAACATTTTTCGTACTATACTTATAAAAAATACGAGAAAGCAGGACATATTATGGGATTTGGCAAAAGAATCAAAGACAGGCGTGCAGAACTCCGCATGTCCAGCACCCAGCTGGCTGAAAAAATCGGCGTATCCAAGCAGACCATCAGCGGCTACGAACTGGAACGGACCTATCCGAATCCGGAAAAACTAAGCCGCATCATCACTGCACTGGACTGTGACGCAAATTATCTGTATCAGGATTTTATCAATATCGAAACACTCAGAAAAAACAGAAACGGTCTTACGGAAGAAGAATTTGAACTTATCCGCAAATACCGCCTCTTAAATGACCACGGCAAATTTGTGGTATCCCAACTGGCTGCCATTGAATATGACCGTATGTTAGACGGTCTGGAGCGTCGAAAAAAATCAGAGGAGCCGCTGTATTAACCAGCAGCTCCTCTTTCTGAATTTTAGTAAAATGTCTGATTTCCAATGGTAAGACCATTTCCGCTTCCCGCATGGAAGAAGAGGCGGTCTCCGATGGTATTGGCGCCTGCAAACACATCTCTTGCTGCATCATAGCAGTCCTGTCTGGCTCCCCGGCTTAAAACGGACGCCAGCTTTCCGGTGGATGCCGGTGTAAACTGTCCGCTCTGATAAATAACCTCGGACAGTGTATTGGGGAACTGGCTGCTGCGGATACGATTCATAATGACTGCTCCCACACCGATTTTTCCCTCGTAAGACTCTCCCCCAGCCTCACATTCAATAATGGCTGCCATTAAATCCAGATCTGCATCGGATACGGATACCGCCTGCTGACTGACAGGCGCTGCCGTCTCTGCTGCTGCCAGAGGCTCTGCCCCTACCAGTTCGCTGTCTCCGTATACAGATTCAAAAAGCTGCTGTGCCTCTTCCCCTGACACCAGCAAGTCCTCACGGATATATCCTGAAATCTCCCCTGATTCCACCTGAATCCATCCATTTTCTTCTCCCACAACAGAAACAACCGCTCCTGCCGGAAGCATTCCTACCCTTTCGGAATTTATATCAGCACTTTTACGGATATTGGCATATGTATTCACATCTGCCGCCGCTTTATCATTCCAGTCTATGGTTGCCGCCATGGCCGGAATAGTTGTCATAATTGTCATAACTCCCACTGTACCTGCACATGCCAAAAGTTTCTTTGTTCTTTCTTTCATTGAACTATAACCTCCTGATAAGTCTGTCGTTTCATATTTGTTACAGATTTATTAAGTTTTGTTACGAACTTATTCTACCAAGGTTACATTTATTTGTCAACCCGGTATTTTTTGTAACATTTTACAGGATTTGGTGGGACGAGGCATAAAAAATAGCGAATATGTCAAAATATTCGCTATTTTTTATATTTTATATTCAATTTATGTTTCTACGCTGTCTGCTGGCCTCATACATCAAAATTCCGGAAGCCATGGCAGCATTTAAAGATTCCACACTTCCCTCCATGGGAATACGGATAAGCGTATCTGCCTGAGCTGTCAGTTCATCGGTAAGTCCATTTCCTTCATTCCCTATAAAAAATGCCGTTCCTTTTTCATAGTTTTCTCTGTCATAGGTATGTTTGCCTTTTAAATGCGCCGCATAAGTTCTGATTTCTCGTTCCTTTAACAGAGGAAGTACCTCTTCTGCAATGGAATCCACATATAAAACCGGCATCCGATATATGGAACCCATAGTAGAACGAATCACCTTGGGATTATACACATCTACCGACGTCCTGCTGAGAATTACCCCGGTCACCCCTGCCCCCTCTCCGGTACGAATGATGGTCCCCAGATTTCCCGGGTCCTGCAAATCCTCCAGTATCATGAGAAGAGGAGTTCCTTTTGTCTTAAGAAGTCCTTCCAGCCTCCGGTTCTGCATACGGATCAGACATAAGACTCCCTGGGGTGTGACAGTGTCAGACAAGCTCTTAAATACTCTGTCTTCCACAATTTCTACCTTCTGTCCTCCGGGGCCGTCCAGACCCTTTTCGGCCAGCACTTCCCCACATTCTTCTTTTGCCGAAAAGGATTCTGATACATACACTTTCTCAATCCGCTCTGCCGGCGCTTCCCGAAACATCTTCACACCTTCTACGGCAAAAAGTCCTTCTTCCCGTCTGGTTTTTGCCTTCTTTAATATCTGCTGCACCTTTTTTATCTGTGCATTGGAACTGCTTGTAATCATATACTCTTCCTCTCCTGAAAGAAAAAGGGCGCACATCTGCACGCCCTTTTCCTTTTTATATTTACTGATTATTTTTGCTGTAGTTGTGGGACAGAGAATAACTCACCTCATACTGGTACTCGGAAATAGATTTCTTCATTGCCAGAGCTTCATTAATGTCCATATCAATGTACTCTCCGTCTCTATAGCAGATAACTCTCTTTGTCTTGCCTTCCAGAAGGATGTCCACAGCCTTTGCTCCCATGATAGATGCATATACACGGTCTTTGCAGGTAGGAGTTCCACCGCGCTGCATATGTCCCAGAATGGTTGCTCTTGTCTCAATACCGGTTGCAGCCTCAATACGCTTTGCCATGGCCTGAGAATGTCCAATACCTTCTGCATTGATAATAATATGATGTTTTTTACCTTTTTTACGGTTATCAATAATATTGTTGATGATTCTCTGCTCATCATAATCGTATTTTTCAGGAAGCAGGATATCCTCTGCACCATTGGCAATACCGCACCACAAGGCCAGGTATCCGGCATTTCTTCCCATAACTTCGATAATACTTACACGCTCATGAGAAGTGGAAGTATCACGAACCTTGTCAATAGCTTCCATTGCTGTATTTACAGCTGTATCAAATCCGATTGTATATTCTGTACAGGCAATATCCAGGTCAATGGTTCCCGGCACACCTACGGCATTAATTCCCAGATTTGCCAGTTTCTGAGCACCTGCAAAGGAACCGTCACCGCCGATAACAACAAGTCCGTCAATCCCGTGCTTTCTGCAAACCTCTGCTGCTCTTTTCTGACCTTCTTCTGTACGCATTTCTGCACAGCGGGCTGTATAGAGAACGGTACCGCCCCTCTGAATGGTATCGGAAACATCCACAGCCGTCATATCAATAATTTCTTCGTTAATGAGACCGCTGTATCCTTTTAAAATTCCTTTCATATTGATGCCGCGGCTCAAACCTCTTCTGACAACCGCACGGATTGCCGCATTCATTCCCGGCGCATCTCCACCACTTGTTAAAACACCTATTGTCTTTATTTCTTTATTCGCAGTCATCTTTCTCCTCCATCTCGCTGGCAGTTTTCTTATTTTCGTTTATTCGTTCAATCGAATCTTATTTTAATTCATTTTTCCCAGTTTTTCAATACTCTTTTCTACAACTTTTACATTGTCTTTCCCGTATTTTTCATACAGTCTGTCCAACAGTTCTTCGTTGATTTTTACCGTCTTAGAGGCCCCCAGACGTTTCACGGCTTTCGGTGATTTGATATACACCACCACCTGATCCTGACCGTCTGAATCACGAAGCAGTCCGTAAATCTCCTGCTCTTTTGCAAGAAATTCCTCCTTGCTGGCAAACTGCAGCCACAATTCTCTCGGTACTTCCTCAAAGGAAAAAATTTTTTCACAGATAAGTTTGCTTGCCTTATCGTCTTCTGCAGACACCCGGCCTTGAATAAACACCTTGTCATCTACATTCATAAACTGCACATTCTTCTCATAATCCCGTGGAAATACCACTACTTCCACGGTTCCCACCAGGTCTTCCAAGGTAAGGAATGCCATAACTTTGTTTGTCTTTGTATATTTAATGGTCTTGGCTATAATCATTCCGCCCACAATGGCTTTTGCCCCGTCTGTCACCCTGGGGGTCCCTGTCTCTTCATCCGGCTGAAAATCTGCAGTTACCGCAGAGATATTCTTTCTCCATTTTTCCTCATATTCTTCCAGAGGATGTCCGCTTACATAGATGCCCAGGACTTCTTTTTCAAAAGCCAGCTTTGCCTCCTTGGGATATTCCTCCACATCCGGCATGCGTATCTCATAGGCAACTTTCTCCTCTTCAGAAACCAGGTCGAACAGACTCATCTGCCCCGCCATAACATTTTTCTTTTCCTGTACCACAGCATCCAGAATCTGCACATAAACCATCATCTTCTGCCGTCTGTTTCCCGGAAGTTCATCAAAAGCTCCCGCCTTAATAAAGTTTTCAATTACCTTTTTGTTGACTTCCTTTCCCGCCATCCGTTCGATGAAATCCCGCAGGTTTTTAAAAACCCCTCTCTCCCTGCGCTCTTCTACAATAGACTCAATCACCTGACGGCCTACTCCTTTAATGGCAGACAGCCCATAGCGGATTCCACCGTTATCTACGGAAAATTCGCTGACTCCTTTATTGATGTCCGGAGGCAGAATGTCAATCTCCATTTTCCGGCTGGATAATATATATTCTGCCACTTTAGAAGGGTTATCAATCACGGAAGTCATAATTGCCGCCATAAATTCCACCGGAAAGTAATATTTCAGGTATGCCGTCTGGTAAGAAACCACTGCGTAGGCTGCTGCGTGGGATTTGTTAAAGGCATATTTGGCAAAATCAATCATTTCATCATAAATTTTGTTTCCGATTTCCTCGGAAATTCCCTTTTTGATACAACCCGGAACTCCTTCTTCCTCGTTTCCGTACACAAAGCTCTGCCGTTCTTTTTCCATAACTGCAGCTTTCTTCTTGCTCATAGCACGGCGCAAAAGGTCGCTTCGTCCCAAAGTATAGCCCCCCAGAGACTGCACAATCTGCATAACCTGTTCCTGGTACACAATACAGCCATAGGTAGCCTTTAAAATCGGTTCCAGTTCCGGACAGTCATAGGTGATACTTTCCGCATTGTTCTTTCCTTTGATATACTGAGGAATAAAATCCATGGGACCCGGACGGTACAGAGCAATCCCCGCAATAATATCTTCCAGATTCTGCGGCTTTAGTTCCTTCATGAAGTTTGTCATGCCGCTGCTTTCCACCTGGAACACACCATCCGTCTTTCCGGCGCCCAACATGGCGAATACTTTTTTATCGTCATAGTCTATATGGTCAATATCCAGTCTGATTCCCTTGTTTTTCTCTGCCAGTTTCACCGCATTCTGGATAACAGTCAGAGTCCGAAGGCCCAGGAAATCCATTTTCAGAAGTCCCAGTTCTTCCAACGTTGTCATGGTAAACTGTGTAACCAGGGAACCGTCGGAGGCTCTGGAAAGAGGCACATACTCATCCACAGACTTCTGGCTGATAACCACGCCTGCAGCATGCATAGAGGTGTGTCTGGGCAGTCCTTCCAGACGCCTGCTCATATCGATAAGCTTCCGCACCGTATCATCCGTATCATACAGTTCTTTTAATTCCGGATTCATTTTCAGCGCAAGGTCAATGGTGATATTCAGTTCCTTTGGTATCATTTTCGCAATGGAATCACACTGGTTGTAAGGCAAATCCATAACGCGTCCCACATCCCGGATAACACCTCTGGCCGCCATGGTACCGAAGGTTACAATCTGCACCACCCGGTCTTTTCCGTACTTTTGCACCACATAATCAATAACTTCCTGCCGTCTTTCAAAACAAAAATCCACATCTATATCCGGCATGGATACTCGCTCCGGATTCAGGAATCGTTCAAAGAGCAAATCATACTTAATCGGATCCAGTTTGGTGATACCCAGAGTATAGGAAACCAGACTTCCCGCAGCAGAACCACGCCCCGGTCCTACCATAATGTCATGGTCCCTGGCAAACTTAATAAAATCCCACACGATCAGAAAATAGTCCACATACCCCATTTTCTGAATAACGCCCAGTTCATAATTCAAACGTTCTTTTAAAGGTTCCAAATCCCCATCATATCTCTCTTCCAGTCCCTCAAAGCACAGCTTATTCAGGTATTCCCAGGAAGTATAAGATTCAGGCACATCAAATTTCGGCAGTTTCGTCACCCCAAATTCAATTTCCACCTGACACCGGTCTGCAATTTTCTGGGTATTTTCCAGCGCTTCCGGAATATAGGGAAACAGCTTTGCCATCTCTTCCGGAGATTTCACATAATACTGACCCCCCTCATATCGCATACGATCCTCGTCCTGCAGTCGTTTTCCCGTCTGCACACAGAGCAGAATGTCATGGGCCTCCACGTCTGTATCGTAGGTGTAGTGCACATCATTCGTTACAACTAAATCAATCCCCGTCTCCTGATGCATACGCAAAAGCTGCTGATTCACCGTCTGCTGCTGGGGAATCCCATGGTCCTGCATTTCCAGAAAGAAGTTCCCCTTTCCAAAAATATCCTGATACCGAAGCGCCGCCTTTTTCGCTTCCTCATATAATCCTCTGGCGAGATTTTTTGCAACTTCTCCTGCAAGACATGCACTTAATGCAATAATTCCTTCATGGTATTCCTCCAGAAGTTCTATATCTACCCTGGGCTTATAATAAAATCCATCTATAAATGCCTTTGACACTATTTTCATCAAATTTTGATAACCCTGGTTGTTCTCCGCCAGAAGCACCAGATGATAATAGCGGTCTTCCGAATGACCTGCCTCTCTGTCAAAGCGGGAACCCGGAGCAACATACACCTCGCAGCCCAGAATGGGCTTAATCCCTGCGGCTTTTGCTGCCTTATAAAAATCAATGCAGCCAAACATGACTCCATGGTCTGTTATGGCCGCACTGTTCATTCCCAGTTCCTTCACTCTGGCTACATATTCATTTATCTTATTGGAACCGTCCAGAAGACTGTATTCCGTATGTACATGCAAATGAGCAAATTCCACTGTATCTCTCCTTTGATTAATCCTGCTTTTCCTTGCGAAGAAGAACATTAAACCAACGATTACTCTTGTCTGCCCTTACATCGCTTGTCTTCCAAATATCCAAAACTTTTATATTAGAAAAAGAATCCAAAAGGTCATTGAGTGCCTCTCTGTCATAATCATAGAAATACCTTCCGTTGTATCTGCCGTTTCTATCACCCTTGCGGACAGAAAAATACAGAATTCCATCTTCTTTCAGTGCTTTGAGAATCTTTTCCATGGCAGACTTTACTTCCTGCGGCGAAAAATGTCCCAAAATGGCACATGCCCAGATTCCATCAAACACATCATCAAATTCCATATCCTCCACTCTCAGATGAAGAACTTCCTTTCCTGTATGGATGCTGGCCAGTTCACACATTTTTTCTGATCCATCCATAGCAGTTACAACACAGCCTTCTTCCTCCAGACTTACTGTATCTCTTCCTGACCCGCAGCCTAAATCAAGGACATCGGCACTTTCCGGCAAAAACTCAACAAAACGGGCAATCTGCTCCTCCATGCCAAAATCCACGGTTTCTTCATAATAAGGTACTGCGTACCGGTCATAATAATCTATCGAGTCCACTTATTTTCCTCCTTCTGGACATAAAATGAGCAATTTTCAAATACGCTCTCAGTATAGCATATTCTTTCCTTTTGGAAAAGCCTTACAGGGCATAAATTTTTCCGTTTTTTATTTCTATTTTTTTCTCTTTCAGAAGATGTCCCACGGCCCTTTTAAATGCATTTTTACTGAGCCCGAACTCCCTTTGAATGACTTCCGGTGACGCCTTATCATCAAAAGGCAGTTCTCCTTCAAACTCCTGAATGATTTCATACACACTTTCTGCATCTTCATGAAGCTGGATATATGCTTTTTGCTTTGCACTCAGTGTCAGCTTTCCGTCTTCTCTTACTGCGGTGACTCTACAGGTCAGCTCGTCTCCTACCTTATAATTCCCCTGCGCTTCCTGCTTTGGAATCAATGCGGAATATTTATAGTCCACTGCCACAAACACACCGAAATTATCACTGATTTCATATACCACACCAGTCACCGTATCTCCCTGTGCATAAGGCGAATCCGTCTGCAGATAATGGTAGACTTTCATCGTAGCGCACAGACGACTGCTCTTATCAATGTAAAGGGCCACAAGCACCTCTTCTCCCTCGTGCAGCTTCTTGGTCTGCTCTTTATATGGAAGAAACAGGTCCTTTTCCAGTCCCCAGTCCAGAAATGCACCGATACGGCTGGTCTGCGCCACTTTTAAGACTCCAATCTGTCCCAACAGAATTTTCGGCTCTCTTACAGTAGCAATCAGACGGTCAGAAGAATCCCTGTATATAAATACAGAAATCTTCTCTCCTTTCCTGGTGCCTTCGGGCACTTGTTTTTTAGGAAGAAGCACCGTATCTTTATCCTCTGCCTGCTCCCTTTCCCCCAGATACACACCAAAATCCACAATTTTCACAACTATCAGTTCCTGCTTTTTTCCTAATTCTATCATCTCAATCTCCTCTATTTTAACTCAACCACTGCATAGGCCTCCCCTGCAGTATTGTCCAGAACCACCGTATAAACACCATTTTCCTCATGCACACTGGGTACAATGATATCTCCCAGCTTTGCCTGGTTTTTATATTCCGCCCGCATTTGTTTCACCGCAAAATCTGCCGGAAGGTATTCCTGTGCCATAAGCACATACTGTCCGTTATTCACATGATGATTGGTATCCAGATGATGAGGCCTTACAGCAAAAGACGGGTATTCTTTACCGTTTATAGGCTTTTTTATCTTTCTCGGCGCATAGTCCATATCCAGCTTTTCTTCCAATCCGTATGCCTGCAGCTGTTTTTCGTCTATGGAAACCGGACGGCCTGTCTGCATATTAAGAAGGGTCCAATATGTATTGGCACAGGCAATCAGATTCCCTTCTGTATCTTCCATGGTAAAATTCCTGCTTCCCAAAAAATGCCGGAAATTATAAGCCCAGGTGGATACCTTTATATTTTCGCACAGTACAGGATAACGTTCAACCACAATCTGCCAGGCAGAAAGTACCCAGGCCTGGCTTTTAGCTCCCAAAAAGTCCATGCCTACCCCTGCCGCTTCTGACTGAAAAGTACTGCAGTCCTGAAAATAATTAATCATACCATTTAAAGTCAGATGTCTGTCTTCTCCGATTTCACTATACCGGACTCTGCTGTCAAAAGAATATTTCATTTTTCCAATCTCCCTTGATACAAAAACTGTTTTCCTGCATCTCTGCTTTGCTATACCGGGTATCTCTAAGCAGTTTTCCATATAACAAAAAATATCCCAGACATTTTGTCTGAGATATTCAAAGCTGGGCTACAAGGATTCGAACCTTGAAATGACGGAGTCAGAGTCCGTTGCCTTACCGTTTGGCGATAGCCCATTGTCTTGTGTTGTGCCTCACAACAAAATGTATTATATACGATTCTTTTTTAAAATGCAAGCCTTTTTTTCAAATTTTTTTTATTTTTTTATATACCCTCTTTTTCCAGTTCTATTTTCCTTTTCTCCTGCATAAAATATAGCCATTATGAAAGGCAGGTGTTCCGAATATCTTATACATTACTTGTAAATAAATCCCATACGCTCTCCTCCTCGTATGTCCCGCCGTATCTTACAGAAGCCCGCATCCCTTTTCATGCTCCTGCACACCATGAGAAAACCCTCATGGAAAAAGCTGCTGCAAAATCCGCTGCAAAGCTTTTCCATCGGGCTGCCGCTGAAAACGTTACGCTCATGGGCATTTCCGGTTACCGCTCTTATAGACGACAGGAAGCCTTATACCGGAATGCCCTGCAAAGAGGCAGTACTGCTGTAGCGCCTCCCGGCACCAGCGAACACCAGACCGGACTGGCCCTGGACATCTCCTGCGCTTCTTTGAATTTTGAACTGGAAGAATCTTTTGCTGCCACAAAAGAAGGAAAATGGTTAAAATCCAACGCACCTTTATACGGTTTCATTCTCCGTTATCCCCGGCGGAAAGAACACATTACAGGATATCCCTGGGAACCCTGGCACATACGCTTTGTAGGGAAGACGCTTTCTCTTTATCTTTCCCTCACCGGGCTGACTTTGGAAGAATACCACGATATGCTCCCCGATTCTTCCCAAATCCGATAGAAAACTTTTTGTATTTGCCGGGAAACGTGGTATAATGGTTGCACAACGTGCAATCCAAGCCGATATTTCTATTACAAAGGAGTGCTGTCTATGAGAGCCTTAAATTTAACACTATTGACTGATTTATATGAACTTACCATGATGCAGGGATATTTCAAAAATCCCACAGACCAGATTGTGGTGTTCGACGCCTTTTACAGAAAGAATCCCTGCGGCGGCGGATATGCCATTGCTGCAGGATTGGAACAGATTATTGAATATATCCGCGACCTACACTTTTCCCCTGATGATATTGACTATTTGAAAGGACTGAACATCTTTGATTCCGATTTTTTGGAATATTTAAGAGGTTTTCATTTTACCGGAGACATTTATGCCATTCCTGAAGGAACGGTGGTCTTCCCAAGAGAGCCTCTCTTAAAAGTCGTTGCCCCCGTTATGGAAGCACAGCTGATAGAAACAGCTATCCTGAATCTGTTGAACCATCAGAGTTTAATTGCCACCAAGGCTTCCCGTGTTGTATATGCTGCAAAGGGTGACGGTGTAATGGAATTTGGTCTGCGCAGAGCCCAGGGACCAGATGCAGGACTGTACGGAGCCAGAGCAGCAGTTATCGGCGGCTGTGTGGGAACCTCCAACGTACTGACCGGACAGATGTTCCATGTACCTGTAAAGGGAACTCATGCGCACAGTTGGATTATGAGTTTCTCTGATGAATACACCGCATTTAAAGCCTATGCCAAATTATATCCCAATGCCTGTATTTTGCTGGTGGATACTTACGATGTTCTGAATTCCGGCGTGCCAAATGCCATCCGCGTATTTAAAGAAATGAAAGAAGCCGGCCTTCCCATGAAGGGATATGGAATCCGCATTGACAGCGGTGATTTGGCTTATCTTTCCAAACAGGCTTATAAAATGCTTTCTGAAGCCGGTTTTGGTGACGCCATTATTTCCGCTTCCAGTGATTTGGACGAATATCTCATTGAAAGTCTGAAAGCCCAGGGTGCAAAAATCAACTCCTGGGGTGTAGGCACTAATCTGATTACCTGTAACGACAACCCTGCATTCGGTGGTGTGTACAAACTGGCAGCTATTAAAAATAAAGAGGATGCAGATTTTGTTCCCAAAATCAAGCTGTCTGAAAACGTAGAAAAAGTGACCAATCCTGGAAATAAGACTATCATGCGTATCTATGACAAAACCACAGGAAAAATCCGTGCAGATTTAATCTGTCTGGAAGATGAGATTTTCAATCCGGATGAAGATATGATTCTTTTTGACCCTATGGCCACCTGGAAAAAGACAAAACTCACCGGCGGCTCTTATATATTAAGAGAACTTCTGGTTCCCGTATTTAAGAAAGGAGAATGTGTCTACACATCCCCGTCTGTTATGGAAATCAAAGATATCTGTCAGAAAGAGCTGAACACTCTCTGGGACGAAACAAGACGTTTCACCAATCCTCAGGAAGTTTTCGTTGATTTGTCAGACAAACTCTATAAAATCAAATCCGAACTTTTAGAGGAAATGGGACAGGCATCCATTGAATCTTAAAAAGAAGCAGCAGACTTACGGGGCTTCCCAAAAGTCTGCTGTTTCTTTACTGCTCCATCTGTCTCCCCAGAAATCCCGCTGCTGCCTGCGCCAGTTTTTCTTCCGTCTCCGAAAATTTCCGTCCCCCTGCTTTTTCCAGTATCAACACCGCCCCTACGGCATCTCCGGCACAGGTAATGGTATAAATAACTTGGGCGCCGTATTCTCCTCTGTCATCTTCTACAATTTTCACAAAATCTTTCTCCGTAACACACAAATTTTTCCGGTCTGCAATGACTTCCTCCAGTTCCCTGTGCACCCTTTTCTCTGCAAATTCTCTGGCGCCGCTGCCAGCCGCCGCAATTACCTGGTCCCGGTCTGTAATGCAGGCCATACAACCTGCCGCCTGCGCCAGCGCTTCTGCATACTCTTTTGCAAAAGTTCCCAATTCACCAATAGGAGAATATTTTTTCAGAATAATCTCTCCCTCTCTGTCAGTAAAAATCTCTAACGGGTCGCTTTCCCGGATTCTCAGTGTTCTCCTGATTTCCTTGGGAATCACCACTCTTCCCAAATCATCTATGCGCCTTACAATTCCCGTTGCCTTCACATTCCTGTCCTCCAATTCCACATTTTATAAAGATTCCTATTCTGGTAAATCTAATCTTTGGAGTTATTATGTGGAAATATTCGGGAAATATGCAAAAAATTCACCTCATATCACCCTTGTTTCTATTCCACTTCCGGAAGCTGGGGCAGTTTCAAATTCCCCAGCACTGTCATCTGCTGTATGGTCAATTCACGAAGCAGAGGCATGCGTTCTGCCTGGGATTTTCCCTGCTGAATCAAAATGGCATTATAACTTTCGGTATTAGTTAAAATTAATAACTGGTGTATAGTTGCTTTATCCCGAATATTGGTCTTATCTTTGGGATGCTCTTCTCTCCATTGCTTTGCCGTCTTACCAAATAAGATGACATTCAGCAGGTCAGCTTCACTGGCATAGGTATAAGATATCTGAGCCGGGGTCAGCCTGGGGGGCAATAAATTTTCCCTAATAGCCTCTGTATGAACTTTGTAGTTCAGTTTTGCAAGTTCTCTGTTGAGATTCCAGTTTAATGAGAGACGGTTGTTTTCAGCATTCTTTAATCTTTGGTACTCTTCAATAATATAAAGTTTAAACTCCGGTGATATCCATGAAGCAAATTCAAACGCAATATCTCTGTGAGCATACGTTGCAGCATATCTTCCCGCCTTACTTACAATTCCTACTGCATTTGTAGTTCCTATCCACCTTTTTGGTGTAAGAACAAATCCATTAGAACCCGCCTCATTTTTAATCGCCTCGAATTCGAGGCAATTAAACTTAGGATTGTGCAACTTTTCCCATAAACCCAAAAAAGCAACTGTATTTTTTCCTCTGAGCCAATTTTGAATCACATATCCCGGATATTCGCCTTCTCTTTTCCTCGCTATATCCGTCAATGATATATAATCATTTTCAAAATCAAGTGTATAAATATTAATGTCAATCCCATTTGCATGAATCATCTGTTTAACGGTGTTCGTCTTCACCATCTCCATGCTCCCTCCCTTTTACAAGCTCATCATACTTCAACTGATACGCCAATAATCTGGGAATATATTCTGGCGGAGTCCGTCTGGCCGCCTCCCAGTCTTCTAACGTTCTCACCGGAATCCCCGTATACTCCGAAAACTCCCTGCGATTCATTCCTGTTTGTTCTCTTAAACTCCTGATGGTTTTTGCTGTATCCATAGTTCATCTCCTCGCATTGCGTTTTTCTAAGTATAACACACTTCTCGCACATACGCAATGCGTGTTTAGCGAAATAATATAACACATTGCAATTTCCAGTATGGAAATCTCTGATAACTATAAAGATACACTTGATATTTTCGGGCAAACAGGTATATTTATGGTATACACATAGCAGGCGCCATCTGCACAAAGGGAGACGTTTTTATGAATACAATAAGCATTGAACACCTCGGCCGCGATTACGGAGAGGGAAAGGGAATCTTCGACATATCTTTTCATGTAAAGCAGGGTGAAGTCTTTGGGTTTCTGGGGCCCAACGGCGCGGGCAAAACCATTTTAATGTCCAGCCATATATTTGAAGAAGTAGAGCGGACATGTGACCGTATCGGTATTATCCGGAAGGGAAAAATGGTTGCCGTTGATTCTGCTTCCGCGCTGCGGGAGCGACATATCTGCACCTATACTGTAACACTGGAAAGCGAAGCCGCAGCCCAGGCCTTTGCCAGGGATTTTAGCGGTATGCAAAACGGACGGCAAGTTACCGTAAAGCCCAGACAAAGTCTGGAAGAAATTTTTATGAATTACTATGGAGATGAGAAAAATGATGAATCTGACCTTATATAGACGGGAAATGAAAGGAAGTATCCGGCTGCTTCTGATTTTTGGCGCAGTGATGACTCTGTATATTTCCATTATCATCAGCATGTATGACCCTGAAATGATGAAAACCCTGGATAATTTTGCGGAAGTCATGCCGGATTTGATGGCCTCTGTAGGCATGAAAGCCCACGCTTCAAATCTGCTGGGTTTTATGGTGTCTTATCTCTATGGCTTTATTCTGCTGATTTTCCCAATGGTGTTCAGCATACTGCGGGGAAACGCCTTAATTGCCAGATATGTTGACAAAGGCTCTATGCTGTCCCTGATTGCGGCACCGGTAAAGCGGTGCACCATTGCCTTTACACAAATGTCCGTACTCATAAGCGGTATTGTACTTCTTATTTTCTACAGTACCATTCTGGAACTGACTTGTGCTGCAAAGGGCTTTCCGTGAGAACTGGACATTCCCAAACTCCTCGCGCTCAATGGCGGGCTGCTCTGTCTGCATTTATTTATTGGCAGTATTTGTTTTCTTGCCTCCTGCCTTTTTTCCGACACCAAATACAGCCTTGCTTTAGGGGCTGGTGTCCCCGCATTGATGTATGTGCTGCAAATGCTTGCCAATGTAGGAGGGACCGCAGAAAAAGCCAAATATTTCACCTTCTTTACTTTATTCAATGCTGACGGCTTAATCGCAGGAAAAAGCAGCGCCGTCCTTGGAGTCGTAATACTATTGGCAGGAGCTGTACTGCTTTACACTCTTGGGATTCTTGCATTTAACAAAAAAGACCTGTATCTCTAAAGCCAAAGAGGAGACTGCTCCATGAAATGGCAGGCAGCCTCCTCTTCGATTTTCCTCCGTATTCCTTTATTGCACACCAAGATTTTTCTGAAATTCTTGAATTTGTCTGGCTTCTTCCTCACTGCTGTAGGTTCCCTTCAGAAATTGCTTCAATATTTCCGGAAATGCTTCCCAGGATTCTCTCTCCTGATACACCAGCACAGGATAAAAAAGCGCTCCGGCTTCTTTTGCAGCCTTCAAATCTGCCGGTGAGTCGCCTATCATCAGCACATGTCCCGGCTCATATCCTTTCTGCACCAGTTTCTTTAAACACTCTGCTTTTCTTCCGGTTTCCTGGGATACCAATAAGTCTGTATACTGAATCAGCGACTGAGCCTCCCATTCTTTTCGGATTTCTGCCCCATTGGCAGCCGTCACGACCACTACGTCCACATAACTTCTGATGGATTCCAGTGCTTCCCTCGCACCGTCAAAAGGCTGTTTCTTTTTATCGGAAATCATGGCCATGGACTGATTAACAAGATTCGACCACTCCATAGCTTTTCTGATGCAACTGCTTCCCGTACGCTCAAAAGCCTCTTCCAGACTCTCGTCAGAATGTTCTCTGGTCGTCTGCACCCAGTAAATATATTCCGAAAGCCCTTCCACCCGGACATAGTTTTCATGAATCTCTGCAAGCACCTTGGCCAATCCCCGGAAACGATTCAGCCCCCTTGCCGGGCTAAACAGATTCACCTTTCTCCACAACCGGATAATTTCATCTCTGTACTCCTCCAGATTCCATACATGTACCAGACATGGCCCCAGGCAGCGCATGTGCTTCATGTCCATGGTATCCAGCACACAGCCGTCAGAATCCACACAGATTAAAAAATCTTTTGTTTTTTCAAATTCTTTAATTGCTTCTTTCACTTCTTATCCCCCTGTTGCTCATGGTATTTCTTTGCTTTCTATTATACCCGCTTGCCCGGTCTGCCGCAAGAAAGAATCTTTTAAAATTCCGGGAATTCAGGAAACAGACTATTGGAAATCTGCCTTTCCGTGCTATAATAAGTGTGCTTTTATTTTACTGACAGAAAGGGGTTTTTATACTTATGACAACGTACAATTTTGACACTTGCATTGACCGTACGAATACTACATCAATCAAGCATGCTTTCAAAGAAAAATACCATGTTCCTCAGGATGTTCTGCCTCTTTGGGTAGCAGATATGGATTTCCGCTCTCCCGACGAAGTTTGCCAGGCAGTGGAAAAGGCCGGGGCTTTCGGTATTTTCGGATATTCCAGTCCAAAGGAGGACTACTACCATGCCGTAATAGACTGGATGACGAAAAGGCACCACTGGACGCCAAAAAAAGAATGGCTCGTGTGCACACCCGGAGTTGTCTGCGCTATTTCCATTGCTATCAAAGCTCTGACCAAGCCAGAGGATTCTGTTATGATTATGCAGCCGGTTTACCACCCTTTCAAAAATGCGGTAGTCCGCAACGGACGAAAACTGGTCGAAAATCCGCTGGCACTGGGGGAAGACCACCGTTTTTATATGGATTTTGACAAAATCGAAGAACAGTTTGCAAAAGAACAGGTGAAGCTGTTGATTCTCTGCACTCCACACAATCCAGGCGGACGCGTCTGGACAAAGGACGAACTGGAGCGTCTCATTGCTCTTTGTCTGAAATACAAGGTAAAAGTTGTGGCAGATGAAATTCACCATGATTTTGTATTTCCGGGACACGAACATACAGAATTTGCGCCTTTAAATAAAGAAATGCAGGAAAATTGTATTGTCTGCACAGCTCCCAGCAAGACCTTCAACATTGCCGGACTGGGATTGTCCAATATCTTTATTCCCAATTCAGGCTTGCGGACAGCTTTCCAGGAAGAAATGGACAGCGCCGGACTGGACATCATCAATCTGGTGTCCATGGAAGCCTGCAAGGCAGCCTATGCTTACGGCGCAGACTGGCTGGAGCAGCTTTTAGTTTACATAAAGGAAAACGCGGACTATGTACAGAACTTTCTTGCCGTCAACCTTCCCCAGATTGCCATGATGCCTCTGGACGGCACTTACCTGGCCTGGTTGGATTTCTCCGCGCTTGGCATGACACAGGAAGAACTGAACGATTTTCTTCTGAACAAAGCCAAAATCTGGCTGAACAGCGGCGAAATTTTCGGCATAAACGGCGAGGGGCATATGCGGCTGAATATCGGCTGTCCAAGAAGTGTGCTGAAACAGGCAATGGAACAGTTGAAAGCTGCACTGGATAACCGCTGATATCTTTTTCATGCAGACAGGGATGTGACAGAAAACAAACAGCTTAACTTTTTCTGATATGCTGGTTCCATCACATCCCTGCTTTATTTATTTGTTTCTTTTCATTTCTACTTATACGCCTTCATATATTCCCCATGCGCTTCTATGAGTTCGTCGCACATACGGATAATATCCTGAATATTCAGTTCCGCCCCTGTATGCGGGTCCATCATGGCCGCCTGATAGATTTTCTGCCTGTCCTTTGTCACCGCTGCTTCGATGGTCAGAAGCTGTGGACTGATATTGGAGCTGTTCATAGCTGCCAGCTGGGTAGGAAGTTTCCCTACCTTCACCGGGTGCACGCCTGTGCCGTCAATATAGCATGGAACTTCCACACAGGCGTCTGCCGGAAGATTGTCAATATATCCGTTGTTCAGTACATTTCCGCCAATTTTATATGGCTTGTCTGTGACAACTGCCTCCATAATATAAGAAGCATATTCATGGCTTCTCTCATGGGTAATCTTACCGTCTCTTAAAATATCTTCGCGTTCCTTTTCCCAGCCTTCAATCTGATTCACGCAGCGCCTTGGATACTCGTCCAGAGGAATATTAAATTCTTCAATCATTTCCGGATATTTGGACTTAATAAAGAACGGATTGTACTCTGCATTATGCTCGCTGGACTCTGTACAGTAATATCCCAGATGACGGATATATTCATAACGCACCATATCCTCATGCTTTTCACTGCTGTTCTTTTGGGCCGCGCGTTTTTTTATTTCAGGATACAAATCATTTCCGTCTTTGTCCCGGATTTCCAACAGCCATGCCATGTGGTTAATACCTGCAATCAATTCCTGCCGGCCCTCCAGCTTATCCTTCATATCCAGCCCTTCCAACAGCTTTTCTGAGCACACCTGCACACTATGACAGAGCCCTACCGTTCTGATTTTTGTGTATCTCTGCATATAACCTGTAAGCATAGCCATAGGATTGGAATAGTTCAAAAACAGGGTGTCGGGGCAAACCTCCTCCATATCTCTTGCAAATTCTTCCAACACAGGAATGGTGCGGAGAGCCCGCATAATGCCTCCGATTCCCAGTGTATCGGCAATAGTCTGTCTCAAACCGTATTTCTTGGGAATTTCAAAATCCGTAATAGTACAGGGGTCGTATCCGCCCACCTGAATGGCATTTACCACAAAATCCGCATTCCGCAGAGCCTCTTTTCTGTTTTCCGCGCCCAAATACGTCTTAATCACTGCCCGGTCTTCGTTTACATTGTGATTAATGGCGCTCAAAATAATCCGGGAATCCTCCAGCCTCTTTTCATCAATGTCATACAAAGCAATTTCGCTCTCCCGAAGCGCCGGCGTACACATACAATCCCCCAGTACATTTCTTGCAAAAACCGTGCTCCCTGCACCCATAAATGTAATTTTTACCATAATACCCATCTCCTTTTCTCGTTATAACTTTTCTGTGATAGAATAACCTTTGTCTTTCAAAATTACCAGTTCGCTTTTCTCTTCCCGGTACATGCGGGGGCTTTTCCCACAATGTTTTTTGAAAACCTTGGAAAATGCAAGCTGGTCTGTATACCCCACTGCACCGGCTACTGCATTAATGGACAAATCCGTCTTTTTCAGCAAAGATTTGGCCTTATCCATACGCAGGTTTACCAGAAATTCCTGAGGAGAGCAGCCTGTCGTTTTCTTAAAACTGCTGGTGAGATAACTTCTGTTGACCCCGATAAAATCTGCTAAATCTCCGATTTTTACCGACTCATTGTAATGATGCTTGATGTACTCCATAGCGTGCTTGACGTATACAGAACCAGGGTATGGATGATTTGCAGAAATACCCCCTCCCGCGAAATTCTGCCGGTAGTCGTCCATCAGTACGGAAAAGCATAAAAACAGCATGGCATTCCTTTTTAACTCATCTCCGTAAGTAAGCTGATGCGCTTCCAACATCTGGTCAATATACCCACCTACCTCTTTGACACAGTGAACTTTTCTGACAGGACTTCTCTGAGAAAACCCAGCGCCGCTCATGCACTCATCTGCTTTAATTCCTACAAACCCCACCCACATATAACACCAGGGGTCCTCCCGGTCTGCCTCATACCACGCTTCCACCCCCTGCGGAATAAAGAACGCATCTCCAGCCTGCAGTTCATATACCCTCTTATTCATTTCCAGTTTTCCCTTGCCCTTCTTTATAATATGAAGAACATACGCTTCTCTTTTATTTGGTCCAAAACGATAACCCGGGTTACAGTATTCCCATCCGCAGTATGTCACACACAAATCTACAGAATCTTTCTGCAAATCCTCCAGACATTTATACCTGGCATGACTGGTAAATCCCACTGTACGGCTCAAATCCTCCACTCCTTTACCTCAGGCTCTACCGCTCTGCCTCCTGCAGAACAAACAGCAGTGACGCAAAGTCTCCGCCGTTTTTATTCAGACGTTCTCTGTCTATTGGAATTCCCGCATACATCAATTCGTCTCCGTAAGCCTGATATACTTTTTCTTCACATTTTATCTCATATAGCATATCTTTGTCCAATCCCTGAAGCCTGAACCGCAGCCAGGAAGCGTTGACCTTATTTAATCTCTGATAAAATGCGGCAATTGCCTGCTTTTTATCCTGGGAAACCACCATCCATGCCGTTTCATTTCCTTTAAACGGGCTTAACAGCCGATAAAAATCTCCATCCACCTGTATCAGTTTCCGGTACTTCTTCATAAAAGCTACCTGCTCTTTTACCTGCTTCAATTCTTCTTCACTTAGAAGGTTTAAGTCCAATTCATAGCCAAAGGTTCCAAAATATGCCATATTAGCCCTGGTAGACAATGGTGTGCTGCGGAACATCTGGTGATTGGGCACTGCAGATACATGAGAACCCATGCTGACCAGAGGATACACATAAGAAGTTCCATACTGAATTTTGGCCCTTTCCGAAGCGTCTGTGTCATCACTGGTCCAGGTCTGGGGCGCAAAAAACAGCATAGCCGGGTCAAAACGGGCGCCGCCGCTTGCACAGGATTCAAAGAGAATCTCCGGAAATTCCTGTGTCAGTCTGGTGTACAAATCATACACACCCAAAATATACCGATGCATGACTTTTCCCTGCTCATCTGCCGCCGCACCTCTGCTGTACGGTTCGGTCATATAACGGTTCATATCCCATTTTATATAGGAAATACGAGATTCCCGAATCACTTTTGAAATCATTTCATAAATGTAATCCACTACCTCTTTCCTGGAAAAGTCCAGTACATGCTGGTGTCTTCCATGAGACTCAAACCTGCCCGGCACTCCAATAATCCAATCGGGATGTGCCCGGTATAAATCACTGTCCTTATTCACCATTTCAAGTTCTACCCAAAGACCAAACTTTAATCCCAGAGCCTCCACTTTTCGGGACAATCCTGCAATGCCGTCCGGCAGTTTTTCCAGATTCACCACCCAGTCTCCCAGACCTCTGTAATCATCATTTCTGGTTCCAAACCAGCCATCATCCAGAACAAACAGTTCCACGCCTGCTTCCTTTGCCTTTGCAGCAATATCCAGAATTTTCTCCTCTGTAAAATCAAAATAAGTTGCCTCCCAGTTGTTCAACAAAATGGGACGGGGCTGTTCTTTCCAGTTTCCTCTCATAAGATTTCTTCTGTACAATCTGTGGTATACCTGGCTCATTTTATTCAGACCTTTGTCACTGTATACCAGCACGGCCTCCGGCGTCTGGAAGGTTTCGCCTTTTTCCAGCTTCCAGCTAAAGCCTTCCGGATGGATTCCCAGCATTACCCTGGTCATATCAAAGGTGGAAACCTCGGTCTGAGCCAGGAAGTTGCCGCTGTATACCAGACTGAAGCCATAGACTTCTCCCTGCTGCTCTGTGGCATCCGGCCTTTTCAGTGCCAGAAACGGATTGTGCTCTGCGCCGCAGCCGGTTCCGTTAATCCCCTGTATCGCCTGGATTCCCATTTCCAGCTTCCGCTCTTTCACATAACGCTCTCTCGCCCACGCTCCGGAAAGCTGCACCATCTCAAAATCCATATCCTGAAATTCCACACTCATACTCATGACTTTTTCCAGAGTAATCGGTTCTTCTCCCTTATGGCAAACTGCTGCATGTCTGGTAATTACCGGATATTCCTCAAAAATTGTATAGGTCAGTACCAAATCTGTATGCATCATCTGGTCATGCAGGTGAAGTTCCAGCGTACATGCTTCCTCATCACTGTTTGTATAAACCGCAGGAAGAGGAGTAATTGCTTTTTTACCATGATACATCTCATGAGATACATAAGTGAAATTTACCACCTTGCTGCCGCTTTCCTGTTTCACCGTAAAAGCAGGACTTCTGTAATCCCCTGTGCCGTATACCGGATATTCCTGCTTCGTGCACTGCATGTTCAACACACCCGGTTCCGGAATGCACACCGAAGTCAGCGGACGGGACATTTCTTCATGAAGATGCGTGAAATCCTCCCGGTCCCGGATGGCCTTTCCGTAATACAGATTTTCCAGCTGCCCGTTCTCCATAATACGGATTATATAGCTGACTTCTTTATTATAAAGATGAAATGTTTTTGTTTCCTGGTGAAATAAAATCCCCATATTTGAAATCCTCCTTTTAAAAAGGCCGGCGCTTACTTTTTTGCGCCAGCCCATTCTGTGTTTGCTGTGTTTTTATAATTTACCACCGCTGGTAGCAATACCTTCGATAAATTGTTTCTGGAAAATCACATAAATAATAATCATAGGAACGCAGGCAATCAGAGAAGCTGCCATTAATTCCGGGAACTTGGAACTATACTGTCCCTGCATTTTCGCAAGTGCGGAGGACAATACCAGCATATCCTTATCTGTATTGACAATCATAGGCCACATCAAATCTTTAAACGCAAACACTGCTGTGAAGATTCCCAGCGCCACCATACTGGAACGTGTCAGAGGCGCCATAATGTACAGGAATGTCTGACCGATATTACAGCCGTCCAGTCTGGCCGCTTCCTCCAAATCATTTGGAAGTCCCATATATCCCTGGCGAAGAAGGAACGTACCAAATGCAGTAACCATACCCGGAAATACCAGGGCAAAAATTGTGTTCAGCATACCCATTTTGCTGACCATCAAATACTGAGGAATAATGAAAATCTGTACCGGAACCATCATCTGAATCAATACCAGTGAAAAGCAGAAATTCTTCCCCTTAAAGTTCAGCCGTCCGAAAGCATATCCCGCCATAGTCGCTGTCACAACCGCGCATACTACACGGAAGAAAATCAACAGCAGTGTATTTTTATATAAAAGCAGGAAATTCATGTTATTGACAACCGCCTTAAACGCATCTGTTCTCCACACCTTCGGAAAAATTACAAAGGGGTCTACAGAGGTTGCTTCCGTAACAGACTTAAATGCCGTCAGTATCATCCACAAAAACGGAACCAGCATCGTGATTGACACCAGAATCAGGACAATATGTATGACAGCCGTAACGACTTTCTTTTTTGTTTCCATGCTATCCATTCTGCTCCCCCCTTAATTATAAAATACCCATTTTTTCTGTCCAATCATCTGGAATGCAGTAATAATCATCGTAATTACAAGAAGCACCACAACAATCGTTGCCCCGTATCCCATGTTCTTATTGATAAATGCATATTTATAGAACAGGTATACCAAAGACTGCGTTTTTTCCAGAGCCGGGTTACTCTTATCCATAACCATATAAATCAGGTCAAATACCTGCAGAGAACCAATGACACGGGTCACCAGTACAAAGAAAATGGTGGGGGACAGCAGCGGCACGGTAATGTGGAAAAAGCTCTTAATTCCCGTTGCTCCGTCCAGTTCCGCCGCTTCATAATAGTCATGAGGAATTTCCTGCAGTCCTGACAGGAACAGCACCATATTATAGCCCAGAATAGACCAGACACCGATAACTGCAATAGAATACACTGCTATCTTCGGGTCTGAAACCCATTTTACGTTCAAATGAAAAATGTTGTTTAAAAGTCCGAAATCGGAGTTAAACAGCCATCTCCATACCATAGCAACTGCTGCCGGAGCTGCAACCATGGGAAGAAAGATAATGGTTCTGTATACGGAACGACCCTTCATCTTGCGGTTGAGAAGCACAGCCAGCACCAGTGCAAGAATAATCGAAAACGGTACTTCTATAATTGCATACTTAAAGGTATTCAGCAGAGCCTGCCATATTTCTGCATCTCCAAAAACCTTTGTATAATTTTCAAATCCAATAAAAATATTTCCCTTACCAAAATCTCCCGTCTTGAAAAAGCTCTGGTACACGGTCTGGAAGATAGGGATAATATTCAGAATAATCAATCCAATTATGGTCGGGAGAATAAACAGCCACCCCCACAAAAATTCACTTCTGCGTCTGCCCGTGTGTGCGGATTTTCCTTTTTTTGCCACGCAAATCACTCCTTTTTAACATAGGGCTGCCGCATATGAGTGCGACAGCCCTGGTTTGTCTATCATCTGCTTAAAATTTTACGCCGAAGCTTAATTTCCTTCTTCTGCCAGTTTTTCGTTCATCTGGTCAGCCATTTCCTTACAAGCCTCTTCCATGGTCTTTTCACCTGTATAAACGCTCTTTAAGATTTCATTGTCTTCGTTTTCCCAGGTTACTGTTGTCTTGGAATACGGTCTGATTTCCATATCATCCATCATGTTTAAGTATGCCTGAAGATTAAAGTCAGCAGATTTTGCCCATGCATCAGAAGTTCCTTTGTATGCAGACATGGTAACACCAAGCTCTGCCTGTTTTTTCTGTGCCTCTTCAGAACCCAGATATTCCAACAGCTTCCATGCTTCTTCTGTATGCTCACCATTTGCAGCTGCTGCCCATCCAAGTCCGTTGTATACAGAAGCTCTTCTGCCTGTTTCCGCATTTTTCGGAAGTTCTACCAGGTCACAGTTTGCAGCTGTATATTCATTATCTCTGTAAGCGGCAACCATCCAGGAGCCCTGGAGAACCATGGCTGCTTTTCCGGACTGGAAGAGCACATCTTCGCCGTTCTCAGACATTGTTTCAATAGAAGGCATTACACCGTCTTTAATCCAGCCTTCCAGAGTCTTCATAGCTTCAATCGTTTTCGGGTCATCCCAGCCTGATTTTGTCTTATCCTCGTTGATAATATATCCGCCGTTATCATATACCAGATTGTAATATCCGGCCTGGTTGTTATCGTTTCTCACCGCAAGACCGTATTGGCTGCCGTCATCCTTTGTCAGCTTCTTGGCTGCTTCGGATACGTCATCCCATGTCCAGTCAGCTGTCGGATAGGCCAGACCCGCTTCGTCAAACATGGTTTTGTTATACCACAATGCAATAGTATCTACATCCTTAGGCACTGCATAATATTTGTCATCATAGGTATACAGTCCCCAGATATCTTCCGGATAGTTTTCCGGGTCAATTTTATCGCTTTCTGCAATCTTATCAGTCAAATCCAGAAGCATGTCATTAGACATATATCTTTCACTTTCATTGGAGTGCATCCAGAATACGTCCGGAAGAGAACCGCCCTGTGCACCTGCTTCCAGCATGGTCCAATACTCGTCCCATTTTACAACAGTAAGTTTTGTCTTAATGCCTGTCTCTTCTGTAAAATCTGCCAGAATCTCCTTCAGGCCCGGCTCCTGATTTGTATCCCAGATAGAAACAGATAATTCACCGCCGTCGGATTCACCGCTGTCACCGGAATCTTCTTTCTTTGTCTCCCCGGATGAGCCGCTGTCACCGCCGCAGGCTGCCATGGAGAATACCATTGCACTTGCCAACACCAATGCCATCACTTTCTTAAACTTCATACTTTCTTCCTCCTTTAATGATTTTTCGTCATATTACCAACTTTTTATCTCTTGTTGGCTGATATGGTTATTATAATTGCACATGGAATTATGTTAAATGGATATATGTTCTGCATATATGGAAAAATGTTATTTATTTGTGCATATTGCGTAATTTTTTGTCATCTTTTTCTTTTTCATGCGTCTTTTTCCCAGTATATTTTCTTTTTTCCTTTTTTTAATAACCATTTTTCTTTATCTCCTTCATCATTTTCCCCTATACTTTTGTATTCATTGCAACTTTTCTTCCATTTTTCCATAAATACCTTCTCATTTTTCCATATTTTTCTTTCTGCCCGCTCTTCCTTTTACTTTTACAGGAGATTTTCTTTGCATTTCCCACGGATTAATGCTAGAATACCTCATAGAATTTATGGCTTTTGCCGGAAAGGACCGCTTATGAATTTACTGAACGAAGAAAATCCCGTCCATATTTTTCTCAACAAAATCGGAGATATTATCATTGCCAATCTGCTGTTTATCCTGTGTTGTATTCCCGTTATCACCATAGGGCCTGCTCTCACAGCCCTTTACCACTGCATGCTCCGCACAGTAAAAGGAAACAACAACGGGACGGTCAAAACGTTTTTTCGGGCTTTTAAGGAAAACTTTATCCAGTCCCTGGTTGTCTGGCTCTGTCTTCTGGCAGGCGCGCTGATATTGGTTTTAAATATAAACTTTCTGCAAAGCAGCGCCAGCCCGGCAGCAAACGTACTTTTTTATGTTTCACTGGGAATTGCAGGACTTCTCGTTCTCTTTTTCCTGTACATTTTTCCGGTCATCGCCGCCTTTGCCAACACAACTCTGAATCTGGTGAAAAATGCTTTCGTCTTTGCCTTTATGCATTTTCCCTCCACTCTGGCCATTGCGGTGCTTTCCATTTTGCCTATGTATATGACTTATCAGGATTTGAAACTAATGCCCCTGTATGCCTGCTGCTGGTTTTTCTTCGGATTTGGGCTGACTGCTTACATCAATTCCCTTTTGTTTTACCGAATGTTTAAGCCATTTCTGGAAAAGGAGGATTCTCATGGAGTTTGAAAAAATCAGTTCTCCCTCTCTTCGGGAACTTTTTGTACAACAATTAGAACAGATGATTTTATCGGGAAAACTGCCTGTAGGAGAAAAGCTGCCCCCGGAACGGCAGCTGGCCCAGGAAATGCAGGTCAGCCGCGCTGTAGTAAACGGCGGCATTTCTGATTTGGAAAAGAAAGGATTTCTGGTGGTGAAGCCGCGAAGCGGCACTTATGTGGCAGATTACAGGAGAAACGGCACAGTAGAAACCCTGCTGGCTATTATGAACTATAACGGCGGGCGCCTGCGGGAAGAAGAGGTACGCTCAATTCTGGAAGTCCGCATTGCCCTGGACACCCTGGCTGCAACCTTGTGCGCAGAGCGTATCACAGACGAAGAAATTGCCTCTCTGGGGGAAATCGTAGAACGTCTGGGCGCTGCTCAGACCATCGACCAGGCCGTGCGCGCTGCCTATGACTTCCAGCACGAATTTGCCCTGCTCTCCGGAAACACCCTGATTCCCCTGATTTTCTGCTCCTTCAAAGTAGCGGTGACTTCCCTGTGGGAACGCTTCTGTATTCTGTACGGCATACCTGCTCTATACGAAAACACCTATAAACTCTGGACTTTTCTAAAAAACCGGGACCTAAACGGCGCCGTTTCCTGGATAGACAAATCCGTAAGAGAAAGCATTGACGGAAACAGAAAGATTTACTACGAATAACAAAATCGAACTTAACGCAACAGGCTATCACATGCAGAAGCAATGCGATAGCCTGTTGTTTTGTATTTTTTATCAGCACCCGCTGATTTCCTTTATTAAAAATTCATTTCCCTGCTGCAGGTATGTGTGCTCGCTGCCGCAGAAAGGGCAAATCTTGCCGTGCTCTACCGTGGGATACGTTTTTTCACAATCCTCACAGTAAGTCACTGCCGGAATCTGTTCTACCACAAGAGCACTGTCTTTTAATATTTCGCTCCTCTTCTCCACGGCCCATTTCCAGCAGTTCCGGAGATAGGATTCCACCACACCGGAAACCTCTCCAATCTGAAGAGTGACCGCCTCTATTTCTGTAAGCCGGTTCTCTTTCGCCGCTTCCTCCACAGTTTTTATTACATGGAAAACAACTCCAAGTTCATGCATGATTTCTTCCTCTGTCTTATTTCTTTTTGGAGAACTTAATCTTAATAGCCTGCTTTGCCCCGTATGGAAGAATGTATTTCAGCTTATCTTCACTCTTTCTCATAGTGCTGCACTCCGGATTTTCCCGGTACAGGTGAATAGCGTCAAATTCGCACTTTGTAGTACAGATGCCGCAGCCGATACATTTGTTTTCATCTACTACGGAAGCGCCGCAGCCCAGACATCTGGCCGTTTCTTTTTTCACCTGTTCTTCGGTAAAGCTCTGCCTTGCTTCCCGGAAAAAAGTTTTCCGGTCAATATTCTTATCATATCCCGGAGTCTGACGGCTGGAATTGTCGTACTCTTCCACCAGAACATCCTGCTTATCAAGTTCCACAAACTGTCTGCGGTTTCGTCCGATAGTCAGACTGCTGTGAGGCTGCACAAAGCGGTGAATGGACACGGCGCCTTCCTTTCCTGCTGCAATGGCATCAATGGCAAATTTCGGTCCTGTATACACATCTCCGCCCACAAAAACATCCGGCTGCGCGGTCTGATACGTCACAGCGTCTGCCACTGCACCGTTTCCTCTTCCCAGTTCCACTTTCTCATTTTTTAACAAATCGCCCCAGAGAATACTCTGGCCTACGCTCATAAACACATGGTCACATTCCACGGTCATGGTTTCACTTTCGTCATACCTGGGGTTAAAGCGGCCGTCCGGATCTTTTACGGATACACATTTTTTGAACACAATACCCTTCACTTTGCCGTTCTCTGTGAGAATTTCCTTTGGTCCCCATCCACAGTGAATGGATACCTTTTCTTCCTCTGCTTCCTGAATTTCTTCTTCGGATGCAGGCATCATCTCCCGACTCTCCAGACAGTACATAGAAACGCCGTCTGCACCGCAGCGCATACTGGTTCTTGCCACATCAATGGCTACGTTTCCGCCGCCTACAACTACCGTTTTGCCGGAAACCGCATAGGTATTATCTTCGCCTGCAGCCCGCAGGAAATCCACCGCTGTCATCACTCCGTCTGCGTTCTGTCCCGGTATACCCGGCAGCCTTCCGCCCTGACAGCCAATAGCAATGTAAAATGCCTGATACCCCTGTGCGCGAAGTTCGTCCAGAGTAATATCCCTTCCCACTTCTACACCGGTTCTGATTTCTACGCCCATTTCTTTGATAATATCAATTTCTGCCTGCACCACGTCTTTTTCCAGCTTGAAAGAAGGAATTCCATAGACCAGCATGCCGCCGGCTTTCTGATTCTTCTCAAAAACGGTAGGCTTATAACCTTTTTCAGCCAAATAGAACGCACAGGATAATCCTGCCGGACCGCCTCCGATAATAGCGATTTTTTCCGAAAATTCTCCTTTCAAAGAAGGCACGACTTTCTTCGGTATGTATCTGGTCTCTGCCTTTAAATCCTGTTCCGCAATAAAACGCTTCACTTCATCAATAGCAACAGCCTCGTCAATGGTTCCTCTGGTACATGCGTCTTCACATCTGCGGTTGCAGATACGTCCGCACACTGCCGGGAATGGATTTTCCTTCTTAATCAGTGCCAGCGCGTCTGTATATCTTCCCTGTGCCGCCATTTTCAGATATCCCTGAATGGCAATATGCGCAGGACAGGCGGTTTTGCACGGCGCGGTTCCGGTGTCATAGCAGTTGATACGGTTTTTGTCCCGATAGTCTTCTGTCCACATATGGGGTCCCCAGGGAACCTGGGAAGGAAGTGGCTGCTTTGGATATTCTACTTTACTGCCGTCCTTTTTACACAACTTCTGCCCCAGTTTCACTGCGCCTGCCGGACAGTATTCCACACAACGTCCGCAGGCCACGCAGTTTTCTGTTTTCACATGGGCCACATAAGCGGAACGAGACATATTCGGCGTATTGAAAAGCTGGGAAGTACGCAGAGCATAACACACGTTTACATTACAGTTGCAGATAGCGAAAATCTTATTTTCTCCGTCAATGTTGGTAATCTGGTGTACAAATCCGTTTTCCTCTGCCACTTTCAGAATGTCCATAACTTCCTCTCTGGTAATGTAGCGTCCTCCTTTATTGGTTTCCACCACATAATCTGCCATATCTCCCACAGCAATGCACCAGCCTTCCGGGTCGTCTGCACAGCCCTCGTCAAAGGTTTTGCGGGAACGGCGGCAGGAACAGGGACTTGCCGCATATTTACCCTCGTATTTGTCCAGCCAGTGAGAAATATGTTCCACAGACACAGACTGGTTTTCCATCTGAATTGCTTTTTCCACAGGAATAACGTGCATGCCGATACCCGCTCCGCCGGGAGGCACCATATGGGTGATTTTTTCCAGAGGCACACGGCTCATACGCTCAAAGAACCGTCCCATCTCCGGATGTTCCCGCAAAATATCCTCGTTCATGTTTGCAAATTCTGCACTGCCCGGCACAAACATAGGAAGCACATACTGCTTTTCGTGCCTGGGATTTTCCCAGTTGTATTCAATGACACCGTTAACTGCCAGTTTCTGCAGCATATCTTCCAGATATGTCTTATCTTTTCCGGTGATTTTTACCATATCTTCAAGAGTTCTGGGTTTGCGTTTTCCCATTTTTAAGGCAATTTCTGCCATTTCGTCCGTACACAAAGCGGAAAGCCCGATATATTCCGGGGATTCCTTTGTGATTTTCTCAATACCAAGTACAACAGGGGCTCTGTCTGTAATCATTTTTGCCAGTTTGGCAACAGGCTCCCGAAACGGTTCTTCCGGGTGCGGATTAGGAAACAGGGAATCTGCCATAGTTCAATCTCCTTCTTCATATCGTTTTTATTCTTTCTCTGCTCTTGCCATAGCAAGTTTGAAATCTCTCTGGTCTGTAAAAATTTCGTTTGTGTAAGGGTTCTTTTTCTGCTCTTTGGCCCGTTTAATAACCACAGCAAGACAAATCACATTTGCCGCCAGCGCCAGAATCGCAATAACCCCCTGCATAGTTGGATTCACTGCTGTCGGGCGGACCGCTGCGTCCATAACGCCATCCTTATACAGCACCGGAAGCACCGCAAATTTCCCCTGCTCCTGGAACAATGGGAACACCTGGGCAAACATACACCACAGCGCCAGTGTGTTGGCACGATTCTGAATCCAGCCCCCCTTATTCCACAGCATAGCCGCAAAAGTCGGCGCCAAAAGCAGGGCTACACCGCAATACCAGGTGTGTGTGGGCAGATTGTTATAGGTATAGGCAAAATTCCAGATGTCATAAGCAACAATAAAGCACCAGGTCATATCCGGCCACAGCATATCGTGTTTCTTTTTGGAAACGTAAATTCCCATCCAGCCAGTCATACAGAAAATATTGAGAATTCCCGCAATACCATTGACCCAGTTCCACCAGCCGCCGTAAAGCCATACATTTTCAGAGGAAAGCCACCAGCGGTCCCCCTGAGAAGCCAAAGCCATGGCGCCGCGGACACCGGATTCAAAATCACTGCCTACAGCAATGAGAATATTAATTGCTACAATTGCAAAAGGGAACACCTTAAACCATTCTTTTTTTCCGATTCCCCAGCGATACTTTAACATCATAAAACCAATACAGCCTGCCGTTGCCGCATAGAGTTTGGCATAGTGGAACCAGCCGTTCATATGTACATAAGTGTCATTGTTCAGTGCCCATTCGGCGCCGTTTGCTGCGCCAACCTGAATAGCAATAAAATAAACCGTCAGCGCTGCCGGAAGAATCAGGAAACAGAAAATTCCTCCCACCTTGGAACGGCGCGCGATTTCATTGACTAAAATCAGACATACAAATACCATGAGCCAGCCAAAAAGCTGCCAGCCCGCATTTTCTCCGTAAATTTGAAACAACATTTGTCTTACCCTCTTTCTTTTTCTATTACTTCTTTATCCTTTTGCTTTTTACTGTCCCTTTGTCCAGTCCGCTGTTTCCCGGCGCAGCCAGTCTGTCCATTCGTCAAAGCCTTCCCCGGTCTTTGCCGAAATCGGAATTACCCTTGCCTTTGGATTTCGCTTCTGAATATACGCCCTGCATTTTTCCATATCAAAATCAAAATAGGGCAGCACATCTGTTTTGTTAATCAAAACTACATCACACACGGAAAACATCAGGGGATATTTCAGTGGTTTATCATGTCCCTCCGGCACAGACAGAATCATGGCATTTTTACATGCGCCTGTATCGAATTCTGCCGGACATACCAGGTTGCCCACATTCTCCAGCACCAGCAAATCCAAATCTTGTGTACCGAATTCCAGAAGTCCCTGCCGGGTCATATCCGCGTCCAGATGGCACATACCCCCGGTATGAATCTGGATAGCCTTTGCCCCGGTTTCCAAAATGCTCTGCGCATCCACATCTGAATCAATATCTGCCTCCATAACACCGATTTGCATTTCCTCCTTCAGCATGGAAATCGTTCGCTTTAGCGTACTGGTTTTCCCTGCCCCCGGAGACGACATCAGATTCAGCAGAAAAGTTTTCTGCTCTCTGAGCGTTTCCCGAAGTCTGGCCGCGTCTGCAGCATTGTCCTCAAAGATACTTCTCTTGACTTCAATTACCTTAAACTCTTTCATTCTTTCACCTCACCTTCCAATCTGGTTATACCAGAAGATTGTTATTATTTTGTCATTATATATTCTGCTTGTGTTTTTGTCAATCTTTCCGCTTATTTTGGGTGATTTAATCGGTATTTAAGCGTATTTATAAAAAATTTGGGATTTCTTTGACATTTGGTATCTGGTATATCCAATTCCAAAACAGAAGATGTACAAAAAACAGCCCCTTCCGGGAAACAAGCATTTCTCCTTCGCCTGTTCACCCGGAAAGGGCCTTTACATGAAGTGTCTTTTCAGTTTTATAAAACGATAAATGCACAGGAACCTGGCGCTACTTCCAGCATTCCCTCTGCCTTTACCGGGTCCATAGCCGGAACTTCATTGTTCTCGCCCAGTACCAGCGGAGTTCCGTTTAAGGTCATAACGGAAGCTCTCATATTGCCGCCTTCCCCGGCCAGCATGTAAACTTCCGCTTCTTTTGGAAGTTCTACCTGTGTTGCTTCTTCCAGACTGTTGTTGATAACCAGATATACCAGCCCTTCTTTTCCGTCCTTGCGGCTGTGTGCATATACATGAGCACCGTAGCGTACCGGTTCTTTTGTATCAAATACAGTCGCTCCCATCAGACGATTCCAAAGGAGTACGGCAAAGTAATTTGGTCTTGGATCAAAAACTTCTCTTGCAAGAAAACCGTAGTCACTGCTTGCCAGTGTATTGTGGAAAATCACACCGTTTGTAATGGTGGAAAATCCAGCCAGTTCGTTCAGAGTTCTCATAACATCCAGGTAAGTAGATGCCCAGGTATCCCCGCCGCCGCCAGCGTCTCCGGATTCTGTTACCCACATCTCAGCGTCCGGTACATACTTGTCACGCAGAGGTACATAAGTGCGGGCAAATTCCATAGCGGTTGCCAGATACTCCTCACTGTTGGCCTCAGATGCGTCCCAGTGTGCGCTTGGCATTACGGATGCAAGGCGCTCAGATACTCCGTTGTAATAATGGTAGCTGAATACGTCCAGTGGTACTTTTGTACCTTCCATTAAATCTGCACAGTCACAGGTTTCTTCTGCAATCTGCTCTACGCCGCCTGCGGTTTTGTCACTGCTGCCTTTTCCGAACTGAATGTTATCTCCGCCAGTGGTGCTTGGTCCCACACAAATACATTCCGGATAATTTTCTTTCAGCCATGCAAAGAATAAATCCTGGTCTCTTCTGTAATCTGCCGGTGTGTATCCCTTCGGGAATCCTGTATCAGCCATCATGTTCGGCTCATTTGCAAACTCTGCCGCGTCAATAGGCACACCATATTCTTTACTCAGTCCAAACAGTTTCTCTGCTTCCACCGGTGTCCATGGCTCGTCTGCACTGTGCAGTCCCGGACAGTTGGCAACAGACACAATCAGTTTTGCACCGATTTCTTTTACAAAATCCAGAACACCAATCCACTGTTCTTTTGTCAGCACATTTAAGTATCCTTCCGGAACTTTTCCGTTGGTGGTTCCGTCAAAATCATAATATGTTTTTGTTGCCCAGGTGCCGGACACACGCACCCATACCGGTCCCAGTTCCTTTGCCAGTTTGCGCAGTTTTTCGTCATACAGATTGATCGGCGCATATACCTGCATCAAATCCCGGTACATCGCTGCAATTCCCTCTGTGGTAGGTTCTACATAAAACTCCTCTGTACCTGCAATCTGTCCCGGTGTGTAGGCTTTCCAGAAGGTTCCTCCTGTTACCTCTGCAAATTCTACATTATAGCTCATTAACATGGGGTTCATCTGGCGAAGTGCCTGCAGTCCGCCAACTTCCAATTTGATTCTTTCTGCCATTTTACATACTCCTTTCGCAACGGTTTTATATTTCTTATATTAATGGCTTTTCCTATTTTCTGTTAGTAATATTTTTATTTATTCCATGATAATTTTTATATATACTTGTATTTTACTAAATATTTTACGATAATATAAGAAAATTTTTCTATGGAGGAATGTTATGTTTTACGATGCAGAATTTGCTTTTTTGAAAAATCTTCTAAAAAACCTATACATCAACTTCACGGTCATAGAGGCGCCTGCAAGCGGTATCCCCCATACTCTGCCCGTTTTTGACCTGGGACTTCGCAGCCTGCTCTATAATGAAAGAGATTATACACGATTTCTCACACCTGCCCTGCAGCGTCTGAATACCCCAAATACGATTTTCCGCATACAAGACCAATATATGTGCAATTACATCTGCATGCAGCTTCCGGATACACAAGACAAATTTTTATACCTGCTTATCGGTCCTTATGTAAACCATAAAATAAATCGGCAAACGCTGTTGAATTTTGCAGAAGAATTATCCCTCTATCCCAAGCAATTCACTCAGATAAACAAGTACTATTCCGACCTGCCCTTTTTAACAGACGAGGAAACGCTGTTTGCAATCACTACCACTTTTGGGGAAAAAATCTGGGAAAACACGGAAAACTTTTCTGTAGAATACATAGAAAACACACTGACAGAACGTGTGGTTCCGGTGACCTCAGACTCGGATTTCCGGGAACCGGAAGAAGCTTTTCTCAGTATACAGGTTCTGGAGAAACGCTATGCCTCTGAAAACCATCTGCTTCACATGGTTTCCCAGGGACTTATGCACAATGCAGAAACAGCTCTTTCCAGCAACAATTTTCTCCTTTTAGAGCAGCGGCTGGCCGACCCGGTGCGAAATATTAAAAATTACTGTATTATTCTGAACACACTTTTGAGAAAGGCTGCAGAGCAGGGGGGTGTACACCCTTTGCACATTGATAACCTGTCCGCAAAATTTGCCCGGAAAATTGAACAGATTACTTCCCCCGACGGCGGTCCGGCTCTGCAAAAAGAAATGGTTCACAAATATTGTCTGCTTGTGAAAAACCATTCCATGAAGGGATTTTCTCTCCTTGTACAAAAAACACTCACCCGGATTGATTCGGATTTGACTGCGGATTTAAGCCTGAAAGCACAGGCCAGGTTTCTCAATGTAAATGCAAGCTATCTTTCTACTCTGTTCAAGAAAGAAACAGGTATGACGCTCACGGATTATGTCAACAAGAAAAGAGTTGAAAATGCGGTATTTCTTCTGAATTCTACTTCTATGCAGATTCAGAATATCGCGCAGTACTGCGGGATTGCAGATGTGAATTATTTTACGAAAATTTTCAAAAAATATATGCACAGGACGCCTAAAGAATACCGACAGGAACTGGCGCAGGTCAATCGAAGGCGGTAGGGCTTCATTTCCCTTGACTTCTTCCCGGAAGATATGCAAAATAGAGATATAAATAATTATCTGCACTGGAAAAACGACTGAAATAAATGACTGAAATAAATGACTGGAGGAAAACCCATGACTGGATTATGCCGAAAAGAATATCTGGAACTGATACCGCCTACAGAAGACGACTCCCGTTCCGCACAAGTACGCGTTTCTGACGCACTTGCCAAACTGAATGAGCCTATACATTTCTCCGTAAAATCTCTGCGTCAGCTTTCCGCTGTCTGCCAAACGGCCGACTGGAAAATCACCGTCTCTTTAAGCTGGGACGGCTCTCAGTGGCTTATTACAAATCTGGAAGCCGGAGATACCACTTCTGTACTCTATGGACTGGCTGTGGATTTAGGCAGTACCACCGTTGTATTGCAGTTGGTCGATTGCCATACAGGAAAACTTCTGACCCAGGAAAGCGTAAGAAACCACCAGCGGGATAAAGGGCTGGAAATTCTGTCCCGGATATTTTATACCAAAGACCGCCCGGACCACCTGGAAGAACTGCGGCTGCTGACTTTAAAAAGCATTCTGGAGGGCATGGAAAATATTAAAAAACGCACAGATATCGACGTATTCCAGTGCGGCGCCATGGTAATTTCCGGAAATAATGCCATGATTCATTTTCTCACAGGCTTAGACCCTCTTCCCATTTTTGCCTCTCCCTATGCAGTATGGGCGGACCAGCTTGGATTCTGTCCTGCTTCCGATTTGGAACTCCCCCTCTCCTGTCCCGTATATCTGGTTCCTGCCAGAGCCAATTATCTGGGCGGCGATATTATCAGCGGTCTTATGGATGTCGATATTCAGGAAAAAGAGGGAATTCAGGCATTCTTTGATGTGGGAACAAACGGAGAGCTGGTGATTGGTAATCGGGACTTTCTCCTCTGCGGTGCAGGAGCCGCCGGACCTGCCCTGGAAGGTGAAGCCGTACGCACAGGTATGCGGGCAGCTAAAGGCGCCGTAACCCAGGTGCGTCTAAATCACGGAGAATTCTCTTTAACTGTCCTGGGCAATGTCCCGCCTGCCGGAATCTGCGGCTCCGGAATTGTAGATTTACTCGCAGAATTATATCTCAATGGCTGGGTAGATAACAGAGGAAAACTGATGCCGGAAATGTCAGATAAAATTGTCTGGCAACCCGACGAAGAGGAATATGCGGTGTGCTATGGACCAAAACTCTGGTTCTATGAAACGGATATTCAAGAGTTTTTGAAAGCAAAAGCCGCTGCCAGCACTATGGTACAAATCCTGCTGCAGCAAATAGGCTTAACTGTAGACGATGTGGAAAATTTCTATATGGCAGGGGCCTTTGGAATTCATATCCATAAAGAATCCGCAGTCGCTATCGGTATGTATCCCGATATTCCCCCGGAACGTATCCATCAGGCAGGAAACACGTCTCTAAACGGTGCCGTCAAACTGCTTCTGAACCGAAGCCTGATAGAAAAAATTCCAGACCTTTTGTCCAGGATGACGTATGTGCAGTTCGGTGCGGTAGAGAACTTTCTGCACGAAATGGTAGCCGCCACAGCTATTCCTCATACCAATTTAGAAGCTTACCCCACAATAGAAGCCGCCCGAAAGCTGCGCATGACTGAGAATGCAGCGGCGAAAACTTCGGACTAACTCTATATACAAAAATTAAAAAGAAGGACTGTCGTCCCCATACCTTTTTTGTATGAAAACAGCAGTCCTTCTTTAAATAATTAATGATGTTTTTTCTTTTTTATCGTCAGCGTAAGAATAACACCCCCTGCTATGGCTACAGCCATAACCCACATTCCCGTTTGCATTTCATCTGCAGTTTTTACTCCTTTGGAAGGTTTATTATTACTTCCCGAAGAATTGGACGGTTTTATAATTGGATTTTTTTCAGTATTTTTCTTAATTTTAACAACAGCTTCTCCGTGCTTATTTTTGTCTGATTTTGCAATTGCCTTTACTCTAATTTCCTGTGCAGTTTCTGTTTTACTGACTGTCAAAACTCCTTCCTGATTTATTTTTGTTTCTCTGCTCTTGTTTCCGGATAACTCCCAAGTAACATCCTTAGTCACTTCTCCTTTGCTTACAATTTCAACAGTAAATGCCTTAGTCTCTCCTGCCTTAACCTCTGCTTCACCCGGAACAACTTTTACTTCTAAAATTTCTCCTGGCTGAGGATTCGGATTCTCTTTTGCTTTTACTGTAATCTTTTGTTTTACTGTCTTCGTTACTCCGTTTTCCGTATAGGATATTTCTATTTCTTTGTCGGTTGTTTTCAATGGTTCTTTGCTGTAGATAATGGATTCTGTCACATCTTTTTCTGTTCCGTCACTGTATTTTGCCGTTATCTGCATTCCTTTCGCATCAAAAACTTCCCCTTCCATATACTCTGTCTTTTTCGGAGTCTTTGTGATTTCTATTTCGTCCAGTGTTACTTCGGGCTTCGGATTTTCCTTTACCGTAATCTTTTGTTTTACTGTCTTCGTTACTCCGTTTTCCGTATAGGATATTTCTATTTCTTTGTCGGTTGTTTTCAATGGTTCTTTGCTGTAAACAATGGATTCTGTCACGTCTTTTTCTGTTCCGTCGCTGTATTTTGCCGTTATCTGCATTCCTTTCGCGTCAAAAACTTCCCCTTCCATATACTCTGTCTTTTTCGGAGTCTTTGTGACTTCTATTTCGTCCAGCAATACTTCCGGCTCTGGAATGTCCGCTCCTTTTTCCTGAAGAAATGTTACTTTTGCTAACTGAATATCTGTATTCTGGACTTTCGTAATTTCTCCATTCTCCTGTGTATATTCTGCGCCTTCGTAATCCGGAAACTCAATTTTCACATAATTTGTTCCCTCCGGAAGTCCGTAAGCATCAAAAGTATGCCTTGCATAAGAAGGATTTGGTTCTGGAAAATTATCTACTATCTTAACATTCCCAAATTCGGTCCACTCATTTCCGTCAGCAGAGGTGTAAATCTTAAAGTCCACTTCACTACCCTCCCTTAAAGAGGAACGCATAGATTTTCCTTTAAGGTCGCCAACAGAAGACGGGAATTTCACACCCTTTATTGTCTGATAATAAGCGGTCAGATGTACATCTTTCACCTCCGGTATATGATAAACCAAAAACTGCTCTTTTGCTCCTTGTTTTACAATAACCCGGCTATCTTCATACCTCGGCTGGCCTCCATAGTAAAAGTTATCTTTATTTTCATAAGTTTCTTTACCGTCAGATAACTCCTCTAAGCCGTCTGTATAAAATTCCGGTGCAATATAATAATCTGTATTTTTTCCGTCAACAATACTTTCCAGGTCATCAAAACGTACAACCGGCTGATCTGCTGTCTGATATACTCTTACCCAGTCTACCAGATAATCACTGTCCTGTTTTGTTTCCTGCTTCGTATAATCTACAGATCCAACCCATCCATCTCCTACCTGCGTTTCCAGAATTGCAAACATCGGACGAGTATGCATTCCATCACGCCCGTCACTCTTTGCAGTTGTAGTGCTGTGTACCTGTTTGCCATCTATAAAGAATTTAATAATTTCCGGACTCCACTCTACTTCAAAAACATGAAAATCCTGACACCATGCTTCATAATTCTTTGTCGAAATACCATCTGAGCCTTTATCTTTATCTAAAATGCCAAAGTGATTCGTAGTCCACGCATCCCATGCATCCTGTCCAAGATATTCCAGAACATCGATTTCGTCATGTCCTGTTTCATCCTGGGAAAGCATCCAAATGGCCGGCCAAATACCTTGAGAATCGTTGGGTTTCGCACGAACGGCCATACGCCCAAACTGGAAAGAAAACTTATTTTTTGATTCAATACGTCCGGAAGACCAGGTAACATGATTTTTTAACGTCTGATCTTGATATTGATCCCACCCTACTGCTTCAATTAACTGCTCTGTTGTTTCATAATTTTTAGAATTAATTGCTAAATAACTGTTTTCTCCATCTTTTTTAATACTTACCGCTTTTCTGTTATAGATAGCTCCATGGTTTGCCATTCCGTCAATAATATTCCATTTGGATTCATCCACAACATCTCCATTAAATTCATCGGACCAAACCAGCGTATCATATTGAGATTCCGGTTCTACATATTCCGGTTTAGATTCATCAAAATTTTTTCCTGTTGCCCAGATTTCAATTTCTGAATATTTTGCAGGACTGCTGCTGTCCTTATTTACTGTAAATCGGACATATTTTCCCAGTTTTCCTTCGCCTAAATCTATCACTGTCATATCCGGACTTTGAGTCCAATTTTCTTTATAAAATACCACTTCTCCTTCATTCGTTGGTGATGAAGAAACGGACACTTTTACAGATTGATAACTTCCCTCTTCCAGTTTAAACTTAATTTCTTTCATAAAATAGCTGTTTCTATATTCAAATTGCAGCCACCGGTTTCCAAGGCTATTATGAACTGCATAATTTTTATCTACCTGTCCATCTGTAATAGCTTCGATATTTGTTGGTGTCAGCCCTCGAACATACGGAATTTTTCCAGCTGCAATGTTTTTCGCTTCTTCCTCCGGCGGTGGTGTCGGAAGTTCAGATTTTGGAATAGAAGCAATGACCTCGATTTCATTAAACAAAATACCATTGCTATATCCTTTCCAGGAACTGTTCGTATTTTGAATATAATGACCTTTTCCCCAGATACGAATATATTGTGCCTTTACCGGACTTTCCAGAACGATAGACTGCGGAGCCCCTTTATTAGATGCCATTTGTTCATAATCGTTTTCCTCATAAACAACTACACTATCTGAAAAATCCGCTGTAGAAGCCAACTCTACTTTTACATTTTTAAATGTAGACACTGCTGCCGGATAGGTGTTTCGATATAAATCTATCTTTTTTACATCTCGCTCTTTTCCAAAATCATACTGCAAATACACAGAATCCCATCCTGAATAACCATTATCATTTCCTCCGGCTTCTGTACCCGCAATAATTTTTGTATTATTAGAATCATCATCACTGCCCGCTTTCATACCATCTGTGGCACTGGATGGGTTCTGTATCAGTACCTGCGGTACCGTAGGTCCCCCCACTACAATTTTATGTGTACTGTTTGTAGTTGGCTGTAATCCTAACATAATATTTGCATCTACCAGTTCCTCTCCCGGTTCCGGTTCTGGTTCCGGTTCCGGCTCCGGCTCTGTCATCGGCACAACAGCGCTTACCTCAATCTCATTAAACAACACACCATTACTGTATCCCTTCCAGTCACTGTTCGTGTTCTGTATATAATGGCCTTTTCCCCATACTCGCAGATATCTTCCCTCTGTTCCTTCAGGCAACACCACCGTCTGAGCCTGTCCTTTTGTATCTACACTTTCCTCAACATCTGCTGTTTTATATACGACATAACTGTCTGTAAATTCTTCATTGGATGCAATTTCTACTTTTACTTCTTTAAAAGTTGATATTGCATTATCATAAGTGTTACGATACAGGGAAATTTCTTTAAGTTCATAAATTTCCCCAAAATCGTATTGCAGATATACCGGCTGCCACTGAGAATACCCATTATCTTCAGTATCCGGCCTCTCTTCTCCAGCAACAATTTTCGTATTATTGCCGTCCTCATTGCTTCCCGATTTGTTGCCATCTGTAGCTGCAAGAGGATTTATGATTTCCCCCGCATTTGTTTTGGGCTCAAGCCCTTCCATAACATTTCTTGTTTCTGTTTCTGCTTTTACCGTAACAGGAAACATGTCCCCAAGGCAAAGCACCAATGCCAAAAACATAGCAAGTTTTTTGGTTAATTTTGCTTTCTTGCTCATAAAATTGCTCCTCTCTTTTTCTTTTTCGCCGTTAATCACAAACAAACTGTGATTTTCTTCTACATAGTATACACATTAACATATACCTTTTCTTTCTCACATGTTATTTTGTATTGTTTTTATATCTTTTTGTTATTTCTTTCACCCACTTTGCCGTTCTATTACTATAATCGCAGAACTACCCAGATAGTCATGACCACCCGCTTAGCGGGTGGCATGTTCTCCCCCTATAAGGGGATATTACCTGCTTGCGCCCGGAAGGCGCACTGAAGTCTGCTAACTGCACCACATTTACAGCTGCCCCCAA
>NZ_JBBEWO010000025.1:0-40902 GCF_038739805.1 Blautia acetica
AATTTTTTTGTATAACAATCGACGCGCACCCGCATAGCGGGTGGATTATTGTTTCGCCCATCTCCATTTTTCGGATCAACGAAAAACTCCAATGGGCGAAACAGACTAAAGTCCACATTAAAAAATACTGCCTTTCTCCTAACTGGAGAAGGCAGCATCTCTTGCATGTTTCATCAAAGTTTCCAAAACTTCATCTGCACATCCGTAGTATTCCTGTATCATTTGAAGTTCCCTTGTAATACTTGTATTGCTCACAGTTCGATTATCCGTGTTTATGGTAACCGGTATTCCTTTTTTCAAAAACAGAAACAATGGATACTCTTCCATACTTTGTACTGCTTTTGTCTGGAGATTGCTTACCGGACACATCTCAAAAGGGATTTTGTGCTGTACACAGTATTCCATCAGCCTGGGGTCTTTTCTAGCTGCGATTCCGTGTCCGATTCTGGACGCGCCCAGTTCCAAAGCGTCCCAAATACTCTGGGCATTTTGACATTCCCCTGCATGAATGGTAAAGGGAATACCTAGCTCTTTCGCAGTCTGGAACATGACCGCCTGCTGCCTTACCGGAAAGGCGGCCTCGTCTCCCGCCAAATCCACGGCGCAGACACCATGACCATAATATTCCTTTGCTGCCTTTACCAATTCCACATTTTTCTCCCAAGGCATGTGGCGCATACCGCAAAGAATCAAATTCCCCCTTATGCTATATGCTTCTTCCCCCTGCTTCAATCCTTTTAGAGCTCCTTCTATAATCTGGCGAAGAGACAGCCCTTCTCTCACAGAAAGCATGGGTGCAAAACGGATTTCTATATATACCACCCGTTCTGCAGCAGCAGTTTTCATGACATCTTTTACCGCCTCAGTAAAATTCTCCTCTGTCACAAGACATTCCAGAGGCAAATCAAACTTCGTCAGATACTCTGCCAGACTTTTGCAGTTAAAATCAGCCAAAAGACGCTCCTTGAGATTTTTTTCTTCCAGAGAAATCCCTGCCTGTTCTGCCATGGTACGAATACAATCCACAGACAGCGAGCCGTCCAGATGACAGTGCAAATCATATTTTTGTAATTCCTGTAAAAAGCTCATAACAGTTCCTCCTGTTTTCTGCTCACACTTTTCTTAATATATACTGTAACACGATTTGCACTTTTTTACTACCATTTCGGTTTTATGCCCGGACAATGACGTACTTTCATAGCCGCACGCATTTCAACATAACAGCCGCATATTCTGCACATCCCGGAAATCAAATTCTCACAGTTTCTGCACAACTCCAGCCTGCTCTGGTATTCCGCCTCTGACACCTTATCCTCCTTGGACAGATTATCAATATAAGCGTACATGTTTGCGAAATATTCTTTTTCCTCCATATCCCGCAGAAGGCATTTCTTACATATCCTCTGGATATTATCCGGCATTTTATCTCACCTCTAAATGTACCACACTGCATTTTGGGATTGTAAATTTCAATCCTCCCTCTGTAAGCTCTGCTTTATCAAAGGTTTCCACTGTTACAGTCTCCGGCTCTTCAAAGGTATTCTTCGCATGCATTTCTCCTGTGACGATTTCTCCCCGCACCTGTGATACTGCTTTATCCAATATGGTGGTATCAATTTCATAATCCTCTTCCAAAGACAGATTTGTAAGTGTAATATGCAGCGTACCATCTTCTGCCACAGAAACAGATTCTGTCAGATTCGGCACATTCCACTCTCCTGTGCCAATGGTTTTCGTCTCCATATGGCTGTCCAGAAGTTCTGCATCCTGGTGATGTTTATACATATTAAAAATATGATAAGTTGGTGTTTTCACCATCTTTTCACCTTCTGTCAAAAGCACTGACTGCAGAACATTGACCATCTGAGCCAGGTTTGCCATTTTCACCCTGTCGCTGTGTTTATTAAAAATATTCAGGGTAATTCCTGCCACCAGAGCGTCACGCATGGTATTCTGCTGATAAAGAAATCCTGGATTTGTGCCAGGTTCGCAGGTATACCAAGTTCCCCACTCATCTACAATCATGCCGATTTTTTTCTCTGGGTCATAAGTATCCATAATAGCCCCGTGACGCTGAATCAATTCCTCCATATACAAAGCCTTATTTAAGGTTTTGTACCATACTGTTTCGTCAAAATCTGTAGCACTTCCTTTCACATCCCATCCTTCCGGGTGCACATAATAGTGCAGAGAAAGCCCGTCCATAAAACCATGCTGGAAAGGAAGAGAATGACGAAAACAGGTATCCAGAACCTCTTTTGTCCATTCATAATCATCTACATTTGCACCACAGCAAATTTTCTCAATATGCTCTCCTGCCTTATAATCTCTGATAAAAGTCTGGTATCTGCGGTATTCATTGGCATAAAAATCCGGATTCATATTGCCGCCGCAGCCCCAGCTTTCATTTCCCACACCAAAAAAATCTACTTTCCACGGTTTCTCGTGTCCGTTCTTTGCACGAAGCTCTGCCATAGGAGAAACGCCTTCAAAAGTCATGTATTCTACCCATTCGGACATTTCCTGAACCGTACCGCTTCCCAGATTTCCATTGATATAGGTTTCGCAGCCAAGTTGCTCACACAATTCAAAAAATTCATGGGTTCCGAAACTGTTGTCCTCTACCACTCCGCCCCAGTGAGTATTAATCATCTTTTTCCTTGTTTCTTTCGGTCCTATACCGTCTTTCCAGTGATATTCATCCGCAAAGCAGCCGCCCGGCCAGCGCAGAACAGGCACTTTCATTTCCTTCAGGGCCTCCACCACATCACATCTCATGCCATTGACATTCTCAATAGGGGAGTCTTCTCCCACATAAATCCCTTCGTAGATACATCTTCCCAGATGTTCCGAAAAATGTCCGTAAATTTCTTTGTTGATTTTGCTTACTTTCTTTTTTGTGTTAATTACAAGTCTTGCCATGTGCTTTTCTCCTTTTCTACTCTTCTATTGCGTTAAGGCCACTTCCCCAGACAGACACTCCTGTTTCACTGCACAGGGCAGTAAACGTCATAACATACTTTTTGCCGTCCTCGTCCCATTGCTTTAAATAAACACCTTTATAACTTTTTCCATCAAGCTCCAGCTCTATCTTACAATCCTTTTTGAGATTCCAGGTGCCTTCTGCCGCCCCCTTTATCTTTCCATCCGTGCAAAGTTGAATTTCATCTGATTCTGCCATATCTGCCGAAATCTCTCTGCCATGATTGATAAATTTATAATTTCCTGCAAGTTCTTCCTTTGTATATTCTTTCAAAGATTCCTCTGTATATCGGTAAGGCGCAATCACCGGCCAGCCATCTTCATTGAAAAACATTTGGTGTACACGAACCTCATGTTCTTCACCCCTGTTCTCAAATCTGGTGTGATAAATAATGAAATATCGGTCTGTCTCTTCCTGATAAATACAAGAATTATGTCCTGGCGAAAGGTATCCTTCCCTTTCCTCTCCCTCTTCGCCTTCTTTCCATAAAAACTTATAGCCCCCCATTAACTTCGTGCCATACAAAGCTGCTGTTGCATCACTAAAAGATGTCCCTGCTGCCCCTTTACAATCCTCCATTTCCTGTCCCATGGAGTCCACATAGGGACCGTCTGGATTTTCAGACCTGCACACCCGGATGTTATATCCTCCGGTAGAATCCAATCCTCCAAAGGAAAGAAACATGTAATAATATCCTGTTTCTTCATTATATATAATGTACGGCGCCTCTATCCTAAGATGATTGCCGCCCAATAGTTTTTTCCCATAGCCTGTTTCCAGGGGCAGACCCGTTTCCGGATTCATTTCTTTTATGAAAATTCCGCCCGAATAAGAACCGTAAACCATCCAGAGTTTTCCCTCTGCGTCATAAAAGGTACATGGGTCTACCGTATTAGGGTCCGTGGTTGCCTGATACAAATTACCATCCTCGTCTTTTTCTTCTGCACCCATTCCGGATTTCAACATCAGCCCCTCGTTAATATATGGACCTGCTACTGTGTCAGAAACCGCTGTTCCGAGACAGGAAACCGGGGCATCTCCTTGACAGTTACAATAATACAAATGAAATTTCCCGTCTGCCAGCTTTGCCACATCCGGAGCCCAGAACGTATTGCTGTGAGACCATTCAAATGCCTCTTTCATATTCAGATACACATCCGGGATAACGGAATTATCATTCTTCACTCCCTGATTCACATATTCCCAATTCATAAAATCATCGGTTTTCGCTACTGCCAGATGAGAACCAAAAATATAATAACTTCCATCATCTCCCTGCACAACCGACGGGTCATGAACAGATACCTCTTTAAATTCTTTCTCGAAAGCTTTATCTGCCTTTAACTTTTCTTTTTGTCCACAGCCAGCCATGCCAACACACAGGGCCATTGTCAGATATAAAATTGCTTTTTTCTTCATGCTGCCTCCTTTTACTCCCGCAGATGCAAAACAAAACGACTCAACTCTGCTTATAATGCAGAATATTGAGCCGCTTCTATCTTCTTTACATTTGACTATATGCAATCCGAACCTTAATGTCCTGATTGTAATTTCCGAATCCATTGCCGAAAATTGTGATGCCGCCTACATTTTTAGCATCTTCTTCAATCTGGAACTTAAATCGGATGGTACTCTTATAATCCAGATTAAATTTTCGGATATTAATATCCGATATTTTTAATCCATCTACAAAAGTTCCTTTCTTATTAATTACAATCATTTTCAAAAGTCCATATTGATTCCAATTCGGGAACCACCAATCCGGAGTGAAAATTCCCCGGACATCGCCATAATCTCCCGGACTTGTCCAGGTTCCGATTTTCTCATCATTTAAGTAAAAAGAAATATCGGAAGGCCAGTCGCTGTTGACTCCCGGCGCCTCTGAACTAATTTCGAGAGAAAGGGTAATTTGTTCTATCTTTGTTGCACTGGGCAAAAGATTGGGTATAATATATTCAATATAACCCTTTGTAAACCAGAGAATTCTTGCTTTAATTCTGTCCGGATGAGCAAAATATCTTGGATCATCAACTTCCCCTACCAAAGCCGTGTCTGTGGCTAAACCGCAGGTCGGATAAATTTCATAATCAGAATAATGTCCAACCCTCACTTCCGTGTTATAGATATTGTTTTCATCTTCCGCCTCTTTGCCCTCTACTTCCACCAGAATCTTATCCACATCGACTCTGCACAGCTTCTGATTCCCATGTCCGCCATGTTCTGTAATGACTTTAATTATGCCCGTCTCTTCAAGTTTCTTAATATGGCTGGTCAATGCACCATTCGTAATGCCCAAGCTGGATGCAAGTTCATTCATATTCATCTCTCGGTTTTCCAGCAGCAGTTTGACAATATTAATTCTGACTTCTGACCCCAATGCCTTGAATATCTCAAGACCCTCATCTAAGCTCTTAATATGTAACATTGCTTCTTCCCACTTTCCAGATAACCTTAAAAATTTTAGACTTATCTAAACTATACTATACATGAATTTTCCCCAATATGCAAGACCGGATTTATCAATTCCCGACATAACTACCGATTTTTTTCCATTCTCAAAATCTCTGCATTCATAAACTATAGAGTTTTCAAAGTGCTTACAAAAATCCGCTATCAGAACCTTTTCTGAGCGCTGGATTTCTTTTCCATCTTCCCGGAAATATAAAATTTCCCAATATCCACCGGGAGCTTCAGAAACAGGAATTTTCCTCTCCTCTCCCTGGTACGGTTCGGGCAGAAAAACAGGCCAGTCATTTATCAGTGCCATTGTGCGTACCATCATGTAATGCACCTGATAACTGGCACGCTTTTCCTCTTCGTCATAGTCTCTGTATATTTCAGCACCATCTCTTACATGATGCACAAAAAAATATCTGTTCCGCCTTTCGTCATAAAAGGGCACGCCATGCCCCGGACCTCGAAATCCATTCCATTTCCATGAATTCCCATTTATCCCTGCATTAGGATTTCCAGCTTCAAACCTATAACTCCCTGCAATCTGAACTCCCATGCTTTCTTCTTTCAGATTCTTTCCACAAAAGTCCAGATAAGGGCCGGTCACATTTCTGCTTCTCCCTACCCGAATATCGTAATCGTCTCCCAGCCAGCCATAAGACTGAAACAGATAAAACCAACCGTTTTCAGGCATATATATAATGGAAGCACCTTCCGGTCCGTCTTTTGAAAATCCTTTTCCTCGTCTGGAAATACACTTTCCGAAACTTTTCGGATTACCATCTGCGGATAATCCCGTAGACGGATCTAGAGCTTTTATATAGATTCCTCCGAAAAAGGAGCCATAGACCAAATAACACCGGTGTTCATCCCATACCACATGTGCATCAATTGCATTTGGATAAGTATTATCCGTTCCCCAGGTATCTGCCACAACCCCTCTATTCTCAAAAGGCCCCAGAGGATGCCTGGCTACAGCCAGCCATATGCGGGATTCCGAACTGCCAAAGGCTTTCGTTGCAGAATAATACATTCGATATTCTCCTTTTACATACTCCACATAAGGCGCCCAAAAACCTTCCGTAGGCGGAAAATCCCCATTATCCCGCCCTTCCCGTATAGCCTTTTCCGAAAGTACGATTCCCTCATAAGTAAAATGTATTAAATCCCTGGAACTGCGCACCGGAATTCCTATTTTTTCTCTTAATCCCTCTTCAGGTCTGTAAATATCTGTGCTATAGGAATAATACAGTTTGGTTACAGGGTCCCACATCATAGACGGATCGTGGGACCATACCACTGGATTTTGATACACATTTGTCTCGTTCAGGCGAAGAACACCTTGTACTTCCCCTTCATTTTCTTCATACACAGAAACACACCTCATCCTTTTACACCAGTAACTGCCATGGATTCAATAATGTATCTCTGGAAGAAAAAGAACAAAAGCAGCGTTGGCAGGATTGCTAAAACAGAAGCTGCCATAATCAGCGGGTAATCGCTGTTTACTGCATAATAAGCATTAAAGGACCGGATAACCACCTGCAGAGTAAACCACTGTTCATCCTGAATAAAAATAGTCGGTGCCAGATAATCATTCCAGATTCCCATGAACCACAAAATAATCTGTGTCATTAATGCCCCCTTCATCAAAGGAAGAAAAATTTTATAATACATTTTAAAATAGCCACAGCCATCAATTTTAGCAGCCTCCACCATAGAATCCGGAACGCTGGTCAGATTCTGCCGCAAAAAGAAAATAATACTGACATTTCCAAAAAGCCCTGGAATAATCAGAGGCAAAAGACTGTTTGTCCATCCCATCTTTGTAAACATCACATACTGGGGTATCATAACGACCGCAAACGGTATCATCATAGTTGCCAGCAATCCCAGAAAAATTCCATCTTTCCCTTTAAATTTCAGCTTGCTGAAAGAAAACGCCGCCAAAGAAGAAGTAAATCCGCCAACTATCAATACTGGCATAGCTACTATCAGCGTATTTCTAAGACCTCTCATAAATTCCGGTTTCTGCAGCACCTCTGCATACTTTCCAAACTTCCACGGATTCGGAATAATACTGAAGTTCGCAGACAAAATCTGATTTTTTGTCATAAAGGAACTCAGAAGCATATAAATCAGCGGAAATACCATGGCAATAGCGCCTATCAAAAGGAGAGTAAAAACAATCCTGTCTACTATTTTTGCTTTTTTCGTTTTCACTTCAGAACTTTTTTCATCTAATTTAGCCATTTTCTTTTCCCCTCCTATTCAATGGTCTTTACCCATTTATCCTGGGCCTTAAAGTTAATTGCCGTAATGATAAAGATAAAGATTGCCAGAATAAATGCCATTGCAGAACCATATCCCATCTGGTTATTGCCAAAGGCCTTATCATAGAGATAGAATACAACGGTTGCAGCACTGTAGTTTAAGCCTCCGTTCGGAACCATAACCAGCACTTCTACAAAAACCTGGAAACCACCAATCAGACCTGTAATCAACAAATAAAAAGTAACCGGAGATACCAAAGGCATGGTAATATAGCGAAACAGCTTCAGGCCATTAGCGCCATCAATTTTAGCAGCCTCATAATAATCTCTCGGAATACTCTGCAGACCTGCCAGATACAAAATAATGGAACCACCCAGACCTTTCCATACCATAAAAATAATCATGGATACTTTTACCCAAAATTCATCTCCCAGCCAATTAGGACCATGAGCGCCTGTAACAGCTTTGATAATACTATTCAGCAGACCATAGTCATAGTTGAAAACCCACATCCACAGAATAGCTACCGCAACCAGGGAAGATACAACCGGTACATAGTATAACGTACGAAGAATCTTAATTCCCTTTATTTTTCGGTTCATTCCTACCGCAATCACCAACGCCAGTATCATGCCAACAGGAATACCTATCATATAAATCACTGTGTTCAGCAGTACCTTCCAGAACTTCTCATCTCCCAGTAATTTAATGTAATTGTCCAAGCCCACAAAGTTATCCAGCATCTGGTTCATACCGTTCCATTTTGTCAAACTCGCTACAAATGCGAACACAATCGGAAATGCCATAAAAATACAGAATCCAATAAAAGGCGGTGATACAAAGGCCAGTCCCCAGCAGTGCTCCTTAAAAGCAGCTTTGCTCATTTTTCTCTTGATTGGTTTTACTTTTGTTCTGCTCATAACTCTATCCCTCCAAACAAAGAAAAGCCTCCTGTATAACGGATATTTTCTTACAAATCCCTATACAGGAGCGCTTCTCACTTGCAGCCTTATTCTACGCTTTCCCAGGCCTCATCAAGAGATTCCTGCATTTTCGGTGCTACCTGCTCTATGTATTCATCCACCGTCATAGAGCCATTTTTTACATTATCCAAACCTTCCAGGAAGATATCATTCCATTCTGCATTTGGTGTATAAGTTGTTTCCTGAAATCTTCCCTCATATTTGTCTGTTCCGTTCAGATAATTAAAAAATACATTTACATTAGACGGGAACTGAAGTGTTCCGCTGTTAATTGCATCTACAAATTCTCCATCTGCAAGGCTTTTAATATTGGGAAGCTGAATAGATTCTCCGCCTGTAATACCGGAAAGTTCTTTCTGTCCATCTTCATCTGTACACAGATAAGAAATCAGTTCTGCTGCTTCCTCTTTATTTTTGCTGTTTTCAGATACACAGAACCCAACGGTTCCAAGCCAGGTCATAGTTTTTCCTGTTGACAAAGTCGGGAACGCACACAAATCCCAGTTGAACGGGAAAGTTTCTTTATCCATAAAAGCGGCCACATCCCATGTTCCACATGCATAGAAAGCTTCCTGTCCTGCCAGCCATCTCTGATATACACCAAGAGAAGCGTCCTGCTCTACGGTAGGTGTTACTTTATACTTTAATGTCAAGTCTACATATTTCTGTAAAGCCTCTTTAAACTCCGGAGTATCAATATTTACTGTTTTATAATCGTCAGATAAATAGGAAGCTCCGTTTGACCATACATACTGTTGAAGCATAAAGGCATTGGCCATACCACAGCCCCACTGGTCGATTTCCCCATCTCCGTCTGTATCTTTTGTAAGTTTCTGGCATACATCTACAAACTCTTCATAGGTATATGGATTTTCAGGATCCGGATATGGAATACCTGCTTCATCAAAAATGTCTTTGTTGTAAGCATAGGCAAATACAGAGGCATCTTTCGGAAGTGCATACAAATCACCGGAACCGGTCTTTTCTCCATCGTATCTATAGCTGTTTAATGCCTCCTGCGCCACAAGTCCGTCTGTACTGATTCCTTTCTCATCCAAAATTGGCTGCAAATCTGCAATATAACCATTTTCCACATATTGTTCTACGGCCTCAGGTCCCACATAGAATACGTCCGGCAAATCCCCCGCTGTCATCATTCCTGTTAATGTCTTACTATATTCTTCCTGTGTAGTAATCTGAATATCCACTTTTCCAATCGTATCTTTGTGGTCTTCCTCAAACTTCTTAATCATATCCTTGTACACTTTTGACTCATGGTCATTGGCAAAGATAAAAACAGATAAATTCTTTTTTCCATCTGCCGTTTCAGAAGAATCGGAATTTCCACATCCGGTTAAAGCAGTTGATGCCAACGTGGTTACTGCAAGTCCTGCAGCCAGAATTTTTTTTGCCTTCATAATCTTTTCCTCCCTAGGTAATATTTTCCAATACCTTATTTACTAATTGCTGAAATAATACCACTATTTTTTAGTTTTTTCAATAGTTTTTTATATTTAACTAAACATCTACCACACTTTCTCTTTATTTCACAATTCCGCACCCATTATTTTATGCAATTTAAACTATAATTCTATAATATTTTAGATTTTACAAAAGTATATGTTTTATGACATCGTATCGTAAGAAAATACAGGAAAGCCTTTTTCATCATAGTTTACTTTCATAATCATGGCATGACGATTTGGGTCATACAAAGAATCTCCCTGTATTTCATCATACTGTCTCGCATGATAAATACACAAATCCGTCACTCCATCTTCCGCCTTTACAAAGGAATTGTGACCCGGTCCATAAATTCCTTTCTCTGTGTCTGTTTGCAAAACCGGTCTTTTCAGTTTTGTCCATACATGAGGGTCAAGCAAATCCGCATCCTCATGAGCATACAACAGCCCCATACAGTAGCAGGCTCCCGTAGCGCTGGCCGAAAACGTCATATAAATTCTGTCTCCATGTTTTAACACGGCCGGCCCTTCATTCACCCAGAAGCCTTCTCTTTCCCAGGCATAGTCGGGCGTCGTCAAAAGCACTTGAACCGTCGCAAGTTTATTCGGGGCCGCCAGTTTCGCAATATACAAATTGGAAATCTGCTTGCCAACTCCGGTCTTTTCCGCCCATACCCAATAATATTCCCCCTTATGCTGAAAAACTGTTGCATCCAGAGAAAAGGCATGAAAGGAAAACTCATCCCCATCGGCAGCCTGCATCATCCCCAGCTCCTCCCATTCATCTTCTAATGGATTCTGCCCTTTGCAGTGCAGTACATACGGGCGAATTTCCCAGATATCTGCCGCGTCCCCGGCTGCATAATAAATATACCAGCCACCATAGATGTAATGAATTTCCGGCGCCCATATATGAATACTCTGAGGTCCTTTTTCGTGTTTTCTCCAAAGAACGTGTTCTTCGGCCTCCTTCAGCCCCTCAATGGTATCTGACCTGCGCAGTATGATTTTGTTATATTCCGGAACAGACGCAGTGAAATAATACATCCCATCTGTGTGTTTATACACATAAGGGTCTGCTCTCTGTTCAATAAATGGTTGATTGTAACTTGTCTTTTTAAAATTATTTTTGTTCATATTCATTCTCCCTCATACACAGGTTTTATTTTCATACGCTTCAGTCTACACTACTTTTTTACTTCCCGCAATATTTAATTTAGTTTTTATTAAAATATTACAGTTTCAACTAAAGTTTTTTGTCTAAAATTACACTTTCTATCCAAGAAAAAAAACGTTATAATAATTTAAATGAAATTGACAAAACCCGTGTATTCGTACATGAAGAATCTGACAAAACTTTGAAGGAGATGTTTATATGAATTTGTTTTCCTATGACAGCGCATTTTCCCGTTTTCTCTATTTCGTGGCAGATGTGGTAACTTTGCATATACTTTGGATTCTTTACAGCCTGCCCTTGATAACCATAGGCGCTTCCACTACTGCGCTTTATTACAGTTGTATGAAACGTATCCGAACAGGAGAAGGTTATGTATCACAGAATTTCCGCAAGGCTTTCCGACAAAATTTTCGCCAATCTACCATTCTCTGGCTGGGACTGGCTGCTGTAAGTCTTTTATTTTTTCTGGACATCCGAATCAGTATGGCACTGCAAAACACCATGGGCCGGATAATGTTAATCAGCTGCTCTGTGTTTCTGATTCCTTTTATTCTGCTGGCTCTGTATATTTTTCCGGTACAGGCAAAATTTGAAAACAAAATCTTTAATAATATCAAAAACGCTTTGCTTATGTCTATCCGCCATTTTTTCTGCTCTTTGCTTTTACTTATGATTTATGCCACTATTGTGCTGCTTGGCTTCTCTTTTCCGCCATTTATGGGGTTATTCCTATGCTGCGGAATTGGACTTACAGCATATTTAACCTCAAATATTTTCATTTATATCTTCAGAAAATATGTACCCGAGGAATTAGAACAGGATTTGGAAGCTTCCGGAAAAACCTTCTATTAACACACAGAAATGGGGCATGTCATGATATGCATGACTGCCCCATTTTCTTCGCTATACAGCAAAATTTTCGCTGTACTCTATAGTTTTTTGTTTTTAAAAATTCAATATAATCTTGTCCCCAGTTTTGCAATGTTTCTATTACCGAATGAAATTTCTTTCCTATTTTCGTTAAAGAATATTCTACTTTGGGTGGAATTGACTCATATTGCTTTCCCTCTACCAGTCCATTCTCTACCAATGTTTTTAATTGAACAGACAATGTTGCATATGGACATTGCCCAAAGCGTTCTTCCATTGTCGGATCTATTTCAAATAATTGCTTCATTTCAATACCTCTTATACATCAAATTCTTCCCCATCTCCCATCCATTTTTATCATACAAACATCTCACCTTTTTCCCCCAACAGAAAAACCCCGGAAACCTTACGGTTCCGGGGCATCTTACGCTTGGACACAATGTATCTTCCGATACTCTATATTTTAGTTGGTTCTAATCAATAATTACTCGATTACTGTAGCAACACGACCTGAACCTACAGTTCTACCACCCTCGCGGATAGCGAATGTAAGACCCTGGCTCATAGCGATTGGGTGAATCAGTTCGATTGTCATTTCTACGTTATCACCAGGCATGCACATTTCTGTACCTTCTGGTAACATACAAACACCTGTTACGTCTGTTGTTCTGAAGTAGAACTGTGGACGATAGTTGTTGAAGAATGGTGTATGACGGCCACCTTCGTCTTTTGTCAGAACGTAAACCTGAGCTGTGAATTTTGTATGGCATGTGATTGTTCCTGGTTTAGCAAGAACCTGTCCTCTTTCGATTTCGTTTCTCTGAACACCACGAAGAAGAGCACCGATGTTATCACCAGCCTGAGCTTCGTCTAACAGTTTACGGAACATTTCGATACCTGTTACAACTACTTTACGTGTTTCTTCTTTCAGACCAACGATTTCAACTTCTTCAGATACGTGAAGAACACCAGCTTCTACTCTACCAGTAGCAACTGTACCACGACCTGTGATAGAGAATACGTCCTCTACAGGCATGATGAAGTCTTTATCTGTGTCACGCTGTGGGTCTGGAATCCAGCTGTCAACAGCATCCATTAATTCCATGATTTTGTCTCCCCATTCTCCGCTTGGGTCTTCAAGAGCTTTTAAAGCAGAACCCTGGATGATTGGAGTGTCATCGCCTGGGAATTCGTACTCGTTTAAGAGTTCACGGATTTCCATATCTACTAATTCAAGTAATTCTTCATCGTCAACCATATCACATTTGTTCATGAATACAACGATGTAAGGAACACCTACCTGACGGGAAAGAAGGATGTGCTCTTTTGTCTGAGCCATAACACCGTCTGTAGCAGCTACTACTAAGATAGCACCGTCCATCTGAGCAGCACCAGTAATCATGTTCTTAACGTAGTCAGCATGTCCTGGGCAGTCAACGTGTGCGTAGTGACGTTTTTCTGTTTCATATTCAACGTGAGCTGTAGAGATTGTGATACCACGTTCTCTTTCTTCCGGAGCTTTATCGATATTTTCGAAATCTGTAGCTGTGTTACCAGCAACTCTTGCTGCAAGAGTTTTTGTGATAGCAGCTGTTAAAGTTGTTTTACCATGGTCAACGTGTCCAATGGTACCAATGTTACAATGCGGTTTGCTTCTTTCAAATTTAGCTTTAGCCATTTTGAATGTCCTCCTTGTTTAACATGCGCCCCGTTTGGGCAAATAGTTTTTTTGATTTTGTTGCCTCATAACGAGGCGGTTGATATAGTCAACCTGCTATCCTTGATTATATTGCAAATCAAGGATATTTGCAAGTTTATTTTAACTATTTCTTATTTGTCAGCTTTTCCTGACAGAACCTTTTCCTGTACAGATTTTGGAACTGGTTCATATTTTTCAAAGAACATGGAATAGTTACCACGGCCCTGTGTTCTGGAACGTAAGTCTGTTGCGTATCCGAACATTTCAGCCAGGGGAACGAATCCGCGAATCATCTTACCACCGCCGATATCGTCCATACCTTCGATACGTCCACGACGGGAGTTGATATCACCGATAATATCACCCATGTAATCTTCCGGAGTTGTAACTTCAACTCTCATGATTGGCTCAAGAAGTACTGGTGACGCTTTTGCCATAGCATCTTTAAATGCAAGAGAACCTGCAATGTGGAATGCCATTTCAGAAGAGTCGACTTCATGGTAAGAACCATCATATACGTTAGCATGAACGCCTACTACCGGGAATCCACCCAGAATACCAGCTTTCATAGCTTCTTCGATACCTTCGCCAACTGCAGGGATGTATTCCTTCGGAATAGCACCACCAACAACTGTGGATTCGAACTTGAACAGTTCTTCACCGTTGGCATCCATAGGCTCGAATTTAACTTTACAGTGACCGTACTGTCCACGACCACCGGACTGTTTTGCATATTTGCTGTCAACATCTACAGCTTTTGTAAATGTTTCTTTGTAAGCAACTTGAGGAGCACCTACGTTTGCTTCTACTTTGAATTCACGAAGCAGACGGTCTACGATGATTTCCAGGTGAAGCTCACCCATACCAGCGATGATTGTCTGTCCTGTTTCTTTATTTGTATGAGCACGGAATGTTGGGTCTTCTTCAGCAAGTTTTGCTAAAGACTCACCTAATTTACCCTGACCAGCTTTTGTCTTAGGCTCGATAGCAAGCTCGATAACTGGTTCTGGGAATTCCATAGACTCCAGAATTACCGGATGCTGTTCGTCACAGATTGTATCACCTGTTGTTGTAAATTTCAAACCAACAGCTGCTGCGATATCACCGGCATATACTTTATCTAATTCCTGACGTTTGTTAGCGTGCATCTGAAGGATACGTCCAACACGTTCTTTCTTTCCTTTTGTAGAGTTCAGAACATAAGAACCGGAGTTGATTGTTCCTGAATATACACGGAAGAATGCAAGCTTACCAACAAATGGGTCAACCATGATTTTGAATGCAAGAGCTGCAAATGGTTCATCATCTGAGGAATGTTTTTCCATTGGGTTTCCATCTAAGTCTGTACCCTGAATAGCAGGTACGTCTACCGGTGATGGCATGTACTCAATGATAGCATCGAGAAGCTTCTGAACACCTTTGTTTCTGTAAGCTGTACCACAGCAAACAGGAACAGCAGCACATTCGCATGTACCTTTTCTCAGTGCAGCTTTTAATGCTTCTGTAGAAGGTTCTTCGCCTTCCAGATATTCCATCATTAAGTCATCGTCTAATTCGCAGATTTTCTCTACCAGTTCTGTACGGTACAGTTCTGCGTCTTCTTTCATGTCTTCCGGAATATCTACGATAGAAATATCATCACCTTTTTCATCATTGTAGATGTAGGCTTTCATTTCAAATAAGTCGATGATTCCTTTGAATTCATCTTCTTTACCGATTGGTAACTGAATGCAGATAGCATTTTTACCTAATCTTGTTTTAATCTGTTCTACTGCGTTGTAGAAGTCTGCACCAAGGATGTCCATCTTGTTGATGAAAGCCATACGAGGTACATTGTAAGTGTCAGCCTGACGCCATACGTTTTCAGACTGTGGTTCAACACCGCCCTTAGCACAGAATACACCTACCGCACCATCAAGTACACGCAGAGAACGCTCAACTTCTACTGTAAAGTCAACGTGTCCCGGTGTATCAATGATGTTGATACGATGCTCTAATGCACCTGGTTTCGGTTTGCAGTTTTCCTGCAGAGTCCAGTGGCATGTAGTAGCGGCTGAAGTAATTGTGATACCTCTTTCCTGTTCCTGCTCCATCCAGTCCATGGTAGCAGTACCTTCATGAGTATCACCGATTTTATAGTTTACACCGGTATAGTACAGAATACGCTCTGTTGTGGTAGTTTTACCAGCATCAATATGCGCCATAATACCGATGTTTCTGGTTCTCTCTAATGGATATTCTCTTCCAGCCAATTGGATTTCCTCCTCTTAGAAACGATAGTGAGCAAATGCTTTATTTGCCTCAGCCATCTTATGCATGTCTTCTTTCTTCTTAACAGATGCACCTGTGTTGTTCATTGCATCTAATAATTCATTAGCCAGTCTTTCTTCCATTGTTTTTTCTCCTCTTTTACGGGAGTACAATGTAATCCAGCGAAGAGCTAATGCCTGACGTCTGTCTGCTCTTACTTCGATAGGTACCTGGTAGGTAGCTCCACCGATACGTCTTGCTTTAACCTCTAATACAGGCATGATGTTGTTCATTGCTTCTTCAAATACTTCGATTGCTGGTTTTCCAGCTTTTTCTTCCACTCTGGCGAATGCACCGTAAACAATTTTCTGAGCTACACCTTTCTTACCGTCCAGCATAATGCTGTTAATAAGTTTAGTAACTACCTTGCTATTGTACATTGGGTCAGCCAGAACGTCTCTTTTCTGAGTATGTCCTTTACGTGGCACGTTACTTCCCTCCTTAATCATTTCCGATTAAATCATAGGTACTCACACAAACTATTCTGTATGTTCGCACTCGGTAACTTCTCTATATAAACCCGCAGCCACTCCTGGGCTTATGGAATCCCGGTACAATTTTAATAGTTCTTTGTGACTTCTATGAATTCATCATAATAAAAGCCTCTGATTTGCTTTTACTATTTCTGGATTTTTAAAAGTTACTTATTATTTTTTAGGTCTCTTAGCACCGTATTTAGAACGAGCCTGGCGTCTGTTAGCAACACCTGCTGTATCTAATGTACCACGAACGATGTGGTATCTGGTACCTGGTAAGTCTTTTACTCTACCGCCTCTGATAAGAACAACGCTGTGCTCCTGTAAGTTATGACCTTCTCCAGGAATGTAGCTTGTTACTTCGATTCCGTTGGAAAGACGAACTCTGGCGATTTTTCTAAGAGCAGAGTTAGGTTTTTTAGGTGTAGCAGTTTTAACAGCTGTACAAACACCTCTCTTCTGTGGAGAAGACATATCAGATGTCTTTTTCTGTAAAGAGTTGTAGCTCTTCTGAAGTGCAGGTGCTGTAGACTTTTTCGCTGTAGTCTGACGTCCTTTTCTTACTAACTGGTTAAATGTTGGCATTCCTTTCACCTCCTGTAAAATTTGCACATCCTTCTTCCTTTTAAGAAGGAATTAGTGGCTGCCAGTCATTCAATTCTGAATAAACTTTTTTGCACACAAAAAACTTACGTCTTTTATGCACGCTCTCTCATTATATCCACGAAAAATTACGGTGTCAAGGGCTTTTTCACTTTTTTGCAGAAAAAAACCGGAACCCAAATTCCGGGCCCCGGCTTTCCTCTCTTATTTGCTTTCGTAGTTCTCTGCCGTATAATCTTCTAATGGATTCCAGTTTTTAAATTCAAAATCTGCTGCAGAAACATTCGCCCCCGCTTCTTTTGCTTTTGCAATTCCGTTATCCCATTCTTTCTGTGTATTTTCTGCCAGTGTATTCAGGGAATCTTTGTAATCTGTTTTTCCGGTAAGAACACCCTGTACAATCTGTCCCAGATTCGGGGATACTTCTTTGATATTTGCATAAACAGCCGCTGTATCTGCATTTCCTACGATTGGATCCGGGCAGAGTTTACCCTGTTCCAGAGCCAGTGTGTAGTAATCTTTCATAACGCCGTCTTTCATGTATTTTTCATTCACACCTTCTATTGCTGATACGAAACCTCCATCTTCTACAACCCCAGACTGATATTCTTCAGAATAGAGTCCCTGAAGATATTTTGCTGCCAATTCCGGATTTTCAGAAGTTTTGGAGATACCCATCCATGGCTGCGCACCAATGTAAGGAAGACCGCCCTTTGCACCCTCATCCGGCACCGGCATTTCCATAACACCAAACTCCAAATCCGGATTTTCTTTTTCCCATGTGGAGATACACCATGCTCCCTGAATCAAAAATGCTGCCTGATTCTGTGCGAACAATGCTCTTGCTTCCGGCGCTGCCAGGTTTGCGGAATCCGGATGGAAACTGCCGTCCTGTACCAGTCCGCTGTAAAAATCAAAGGCCTGAATCATAGCATCAGAATTCAGTACATTTTTGCCGTCTACCATACTGATAACACCGATATCATTAGACTTGCTGCCTGCCAGACAAGACAGCGCACGGATTGCGATTTCCAGTCTGTTTATCTGTTTTCCGCCTTCAATCATACCATAGTATTTGCCTTTTCCTGCTTCTGTAACCTGTTTGCAGGCTTCTCTGAATTCACTCCAGGTTTTTGGAAGGTTGTTGGTATCTACACCTGCGTCTTCCAGTACATTTTTATTGTAGAATACCAGTGTATTAACAATATTAGCCGCTTCTGGAAGCACATACACTTCCCCATCCATAGTCGTAATACCTTCATTCAATGCACCTTCTGAAAAAGTATCAAAGAATCCGTCTTCCACATAATCATTCATCGGCATATACCAGCCTTCTTCCACGGCTGTCGACAATTTCACACCGCTTGGAAGCGCAAATAAATCCGGCGCTGTGTTTGCTTTAATAGAAGAGTTGATGGTTGTCTGATACTGGTCTCCTGCCAATACCGTATACTCAACCTTACAGTTGTTCTCTTCCTCAAACTTTTTGTTGTACTCTTCTCTTCTGGCCTTTGTAGAGTCACTCATATCTACAACCTGGAGTACCACCTCTCCATCACCTTTTGCATCTTCTTTTTTCTCAGAAGATGACTCCTGCTCTTTCCCTTCAGAGTCCCCTCCGTTTACCTGAGGACCGCATCCCGCTGCTGATAATACCATCAGACCAGCCATAGCTAATGCTGCAATTCTCTTTTTCATGTTAAAATACCTCCTTAAAATAAATATAGTAAATTTTATTTCTTAACTCTTTACTGCACCTGCTACACCATCTACAAAATATCTCTGCAGGCATATAAATATCAGAATAATAGGCAGAACCGCAATACATGCGCCAGCTGCAATACCTGTCCAGTCCACCACATTTTCTCCCCGAAGGGCATACAGGCCAACCGCCAGTGTCCTCAGCTCCGGTCTGCTCAGCGTAACAATCAACGGCAAAAGGAAAGAGTTCCAGGTCCATATAAACTGCATGATAACTACCGTTGCCATAATCGGTTTGGCCAGCGGAAACATAATACTGGAATACGTTTTCAGGAAACCGCTGCCGTCAATGGTTGCTGCTTCTTCCAGTTCCTTTGGAATCCCCCCGTAAAAACTGGAGAAAAGCATCAGGAAAATAACATGTCCTCCTCCTGCTTCCGCCAGAATCAACCCCAGCAGATTCTGTTCCAGCCCCATTTCCTTCAGCAATTCATAAATTGGAATTACAGTAAATACCAAAGGAATGGTAATACTTGCCATGAAGATTCCCATAATCAGTTTCTTGCCCACAAAAGCATAGCGCCCCATAACATAGCCAGCCGCAGAAGTTGCCAGAAGCACAATCACCACCACACTGACTGTTACAATAATGGAGTTCTTAAAGTACACACCGAAATTGGCATTGTTCCATGCTCTCACATAGTTTTCAAAGTTCAGGCTCTTTGGTATCAAACTTAAACCGCTGGCAAAAAACTCATCCTGGGTTTTCAGCGATGCCGTAATCATCCAGATAAAGGGATATATCCAGATCAGAGCCACAACAGAAAGCAGTACATACACAATACTTCTACCAAATTTCCCTGCAATTTTTTCTCTTTTCATAAATTCGCCTATCCCCTTTCCTAAATATTTCTCTTCTTATTAAAGTAAGTTTTGACCCCGTTTAACACAAGACCGATGATAACTACCATAAGACCAAACAAGAGCGCCGCCGCACTGGCATAACCCAGACGGGGACTTCCGGTTGTACTGGAATAAGCTGTCCGGTATACAAAGGTTGCCACAACATCTGTCGCAAAGTAAGGCCCGCCATTGGTCATGGTCTGCACAATATCGAATACTTTCAAAGAACCAATGACGCACAGCACAGCAATTACACCGCCGATAGGAAGAATCAAAGGAAAAACTACATCTGTAAAGGTTCTGAACTTTCCGGCCCCATCGATTTTTGCGGCCTCATATACATCCTGTGATACACTCTGCAGAGCAGCAATCCAGTAAATCATATATGTTCCCAGGTCTTTCCAGATACCGATAAGCACCACCGTAAAGAGCGCTGTTTTTTCATCTCCCAGAAAGTTAATCGTATCAATTCCCAGAAGTGACAATAGCTGGTTTACAGGACCCGTACCGCCGAAAATAAAAATCATAATAATTCCTACGATAGAAGCAGTCGTTACCACAGGAACGAAATACATGGTACGGAACACTGTAGCCCCTCTCCGGATAATACTGGTCAATATGTAAGCAATAACCAGAGACAAAACAAGCTGAATCGGAACACTTAGCGCCATATACTTAAAGCTGTTTGCCACAGAATTGTAAAACAGGGGATCCGCCAGAAGCTCTTTGAAGTTTCCAAGCCCCACATAGGTGGCATTCATAGTCATACCCGACCAATCCAGAAGAGAATACCAGGCACTGGTAATAATCGGATATCCCTGAAACAAAATGTACAGAATCAAAGTTGGCAGCATAAACACCCAGCACCAGGCATTTTTCCGCAAAATACGTTTTTTTCTGACAGAATTCAAACTTTTGAACTCCGCCAATGTTGTTTTCGTTTTCATATAGCCCTCCATTTATTTATTTTATATAATTATCATTTCCTCTTTTTCCCTTTTCGTTTCCATGGGTATAATATACTATGTTCTTGGTAATAAATCAACATTTATTTACTATTTTGTTAAATATAGTCAATTTAACTTTTTATTTTATGTGCATTTTTCACATATACTTTTCGTTTTCTTTTCGTTATAATCAATTTACAATTTATTATTTTTAATAACCAAACTATGGAGGGCTAAAAATGGATATCCGAGTTGAGTATTTATCAACATCAAAAACCATTCTGTTCGCTGGTTCTGAGTTGAGATATTACTTATCAAAAATAAATAATATGATTTCTTTTTCGCAAGATACTGAGCAGACGGACGAGACTTACCGCAAAAAAATATGCCTCGGACTCTTTCCTGATTCTGAATGTTCTTCAGATGAAGATGAATACGAAATTGAAATCTCCCATTTAAGCGGGCATATCAAAGGCAGTAATCCCCGCTCTGTACTCCTGGGCGTGTATCAGTATCTCACGCTTCTGGGCTGCCGCTTTCTAAGACCGGGAAAAGAATATGAATGGATTCCTTCTGTCCCCCATATAGAAGAAATCCAGATTTCCCGGCGCCAAAAGGCACGTTATCGTCACAGAGGAGTCTGTATCGAAGGCGCAGATACGCCGGAAAATATTTTGGAATTTATCGACTGGCTTCCGAAACTGGGCTACAATTCCTTTTTTCTGCAGTTTGAGCTCCCTTATGCTTTTCTAAATCTATGGTACAGCCATAAAAACAATCCTCTGAAGAAACCGGAAGCATTTTCTCTGGAAAAGGCAGCCGAAATTTCCTCGGTTATTGACCGGGAACTGCAGAAAAGAAGCTTGAAACACCATAGGGTAGGGCACGGCTGGACTTGTTCCGTACTGGGACAAAATACTCTGGGATGGGTTCCTTCAGACACGACTCTTACCAAAGAACAGGAAAACATGACAGCTCTTATAGACGGAAAAAGAGGATTTTTTCAGGGCATTCCAATCAACACAAACCTGTGCTATTCCAACCCAGATGTCATTGCTTCTTTCGCAGAAAAGGTAACGGCTTATGCCATGCTCCATCCTGAAGTAGACTATCTCCATGTATGGCTGGCAGACGCTTCCAACAACCACTGCGAATGTGATACCTGCAAAAAGCATTTACCCTCGGACCTGTATGTACATATTTTGAATGAAATTGACAGAGCCCTGAGCCAAAAACATCTGGACACAAAAATTGTTTTTCTGATTTACGAAGAACTTCTGTGGGCTCCCATAGAAGAAAAATTACTCCACCCTCATCGGTTTGTTATGATGTTCGCCCCTATCAGCCGAACATTTCTGCAGTCCTATGAAATTCCGGAACAACTCCCCGCACCTGTACCGTACCAGAGAAATCAGATTACCCTGCCGGTAAATCTAACAGAAAACCTTTCTTTTCTGGCTCAGTGGCAGAAAATTTTCCACGGAGAGTGTTTCGATTATGACTATCCCCTGGGCCGAGCTCATTATGGAGATATGGGATACCTGCATATTTCGCGGATTATCTACGAGGATATTCACCGCCTGACGGATTTAAAACTGGACGGATACATGAGTTGTCAGGAACTCCGCTGCTTTCTCCCCAACGGACTGCCCAACTACATTATGGGAAAATGTCTTTTCGGAACAGACTGCTCCTTTGAAGAACTGGTGGAGGAGTATTTCCAGGCCGCCTACGGAAAGGACTGGGAATCCTGCTTTTCCTACCTGTCCCGGCTCTCATCTCTGTGCAACTGCGATTACTGCAATGGCAAAGGTAGCCGTCAAAATCCTGCTGTGGCAAAGAACATGAAGCAGGTGGCACAGACAGCAGAAACCTTTTTGTCTGTGTGCGCTGCCCAGGACAAAGCAGCGCTGCCCCCTGTACAGCAGCTTTTCTGGAAACACCTTGACTACCACAGGGAATATTGTATATTATTATCAAAAGCCCTCTTCCTTCTTGCTGACGGCAGGACACAAGAGGCCGGAGAAGCCTGGAAAACCTTTACCTATTATATTTGTTCGCAGGAAGACACTTTCCAGAAAGCCCTTGATGTTTATCGGGTAGTGGAAGTTTCTACCAATTATACTGGCTTTCCTCTGATTGAAAACTTTTAATATTAGATTTGTTACAGGAGGTTTGCAGCTTATGACCACTCAGGAAAACAGAAGCACCATTCTGGAATATATTTTCCGTCATGCTCCGGTTGCCCGTTCAACCATTGCCAAAAAAACACAGATTACCCCCGCTACAGTAACTTCCATATCCTCAAATTTTATTCAGGAAGGTATTATCCGGGAATTAGGTTCGGATGAAACCCTTGGAGACTCTTCTCCCGGACGAAAGAAAATTCTGCTGGATATCGTTCCCGACCATGTATATTCCATGGGAGTAGAATTCACCCTGCGGCATGTACGTTTTCTCATCTGCAATCTCCGGGGAAAACCTGTATTCGAAACTTCCATACTGAGGAAAGCAGAGCCAAAAGAAAACATTACGGAATTCCTGATACATAAAATCACAGAGATTTTGGACAGTCTCCCTGAAATCTCCAACTCTCTTATAGGAATTGGTGTTGCTGTACCCGGACACATTGATCACAAACAAGATAAGGTGATTGTAAATTCTTCTACTTTTCCCGGATTCAGCGGGAAAGAATTAAAAAAGCGCCTTCCATTTCCGGTAATATGTGAAAATAATGTGCGCTGTATGGCTTTCGGACGCTATCTGTTCGACAAGTCTTCACCGGAAACTTTTGCTTTTTTCCATATAGGACTGGGAATGTTCTGTGCCATGATGAAAGACAGCCGCCTCTTTCAGGGTACAAACTACTATGCCGGAGAGATTGGACACACCATTGTAAATCCAGAAGGCAAAAAATGCGAATGCGGCAAGCGCGGCTGTCTTCAGACTTACTGCAGCGAAACCTGGCTCTTAAAATATTGCCGGTTGCTTTACAACAGCAACGCTGCAACGGTTCTGACTTCCCTAAAGCCTTCCGCGGAAGAACTGACGCTGGAGGATATATCCAAGGCCTTCTCCCTGGGCGACCCTCAGGTAGGCAGTTATATTTCCACTGCCCTGAAATATTTAGGTGTTACCATTTCCAATCTGGCCATTATTATGAACCCGGACAAGATTTATCTTCACTGCCCCCTCTTTTCCAACAAGGAAATCAGTGAGGAACTCATGGACTACATTAAGCAGCAGCTCCTTTTTGTGGATGACCCAACAGACCAGACCGTAAACATCCTTCCCTACAATCCTTTGGAAGGCGCTGCCGGCGCTGCGGCCTATGCTATTAAACAGTTTTACATATCTGTTATATAAAACAGAAGCACGGAAAACCCCTTTCGGAATTCTCCGTGCTTCTGTTTTTATTCTTCTGTTAATTCTGCTTCTTCTTCCTCTTCAGAAAGTTCCATTTCTTCTGCTTCTTCCCCTTCTGCATCTTCAGAATCCTCTGCAGTTTCCAGTAATTCATCTTCTGTCTCATCTAAGTCGTCTTCAAACTCTTCTTCGTCATCTCCGTCTGTATCCAGCTTAATGTTGGCATAAGTCTTCATACCTGTACCAGCCGGAATCAATTTACCGATAAGAACGTTTTCTTTCAGACCGATAAGCGGGTCAATCTTACCTTTGATAGCTGCTTCTGTAAGAACCTTTGTAGTTTCCTGGAAGGAAGCGGCTGATAAGAAGGAGTTGGTTGCCAGAGAAGCCTTTGTGATACCCAGCATAACCTGCTGGCCTTCTGCCGGCTCTTTGCCCTCTGCAATAAGTTTTCCATTTTCCTCCTCGAAGTCTAAAACGTCTACCAGAGTACCCGGAAGGAATTCTGTATCTCCATTATTCTCGATACGAATTTTCTTCAACATCTGGCGAACAATCACTTCGATATGCTTATCGTTGATTTCTACACCCTGCAGACGGTAAACTCGCTGTACTTCGCGAATCATGTAATCCTGTACAGCACGAACACCCTTAATTCTCAGGATATCATGCGGATTTACAGAACCTTCTGTCAGTTCGTCACCTGCTTCCAGATAATCGCCATCCTGTACTTTAATACGGGAGCCGTATGGAATCAGGTAAGTCTTGGATTCACCGCTTTCATTGTCTGTAACAATAATCTCACGCTTCTTCTTGGTATCTTTGAGTGTCGCAACACCCTTGATTTCCGTGATAATGGCAAGACCTTTCGGCTTTCTTGCCTCGAAAAGCTCTTCGACACGAGGAAGACCCTGTGTGATATCTCCGCCGGCCACACCACCGGTATGGAAAGTACGCATGGTAAGCTGTGTACCAGGTTCACCGATGGACTGCGCTGCAATGATACCAACAGATTCACCAACCTGTACCGGCTCACCTGTAGCCATGTTGGCACCGTAACATTTTGCGCAGACACCAATCTTACATTTACAGGTAAGAATCGTACGGATTTTTACAGTATCGTATGGCTTGCCTTCTGCGTTTACACCGTCTTTTACCACTCTTGCAGCACGTTTCGGTGTAATCATATGGTTTGCTTTTACGATAACATTTCCATCTTTATCTTTGATTGTCTCGCAGGAGAAACGTCCTGTAATACGTTCCTGAAGACTTTCAATTTCTTCTTTTCCGTCTGCAAAGGCTTTAATCCACATACCCGGAATTTCTCCTGTACCTTCACAGCAGTCCACATCGCGGACAATCAGTTCCTGAGAAACGTCAACCAGACGTCTTGTCAGGTAACCGGAGTCGGCGGTACGAAGAGCTGTATCGGACAGACCTTTACGAGCACCATGGGCGGACATGAAGTATTCCAGTACGTCCAGACCTTCACGGAAGTTTGATTTAATAGGCAACTCGATGGTGTGACCGGTTGTATCGGCCATCAAACCACGCATACCTGCCAGCTGTTTAATCTGCTTATCAGAACCACGGGCACCGGAGTCAGCCATCATGAAGATGTTGTTGTACTTGTCCAGTCCGGTAAGCAGGGCTTTTGTCAGGGCATCGTCCGTCTTTTTCCATGTATCTACAACTTCTTTGTAACGCTCTTCTTCTGTAATCAGACCACGTTTGAAGTTCTTGGTAATTAGGTCAACGGTATCCTGTGCCTGTTTGATCATTTCCGGTTTCTGAGGCGGCACCGTCATATCGGAAATAGATACCGTCATAGCCGCTCTTGTAGAATATTTGTAACCCATAGCTTTAATTGCATCCAAAACTTCTGCCGTCTTGGTTGCGCCGTGAGTATTGATAACTTTTTCCAGAATCTGTTTTAACTGTTTCTTTCCTACCAGGAAATCCACTTCCGGAAGCAATTCATTGCCCGGTACAGTTCTGTCAACAAAGCCTAAATCCTGAGGAAGAATTTCGTTGAACAGAAGACGTCCCAGTGTGGACGGCACCTTTCCTCTTAAAATGCTTCCATCAGCCATTTTCTTCTCTGCATATACAAAAATCTTGGTCTGCAGAGTAATGGCCTGGTTTTCATAAGCCAGAATAGCTTCGTTTACACTCTTGAATATCTTGCCTTCGCCCTTGCTTCCCGGTCTTTCCTGTGTCAGATAGTAAATACCAAGAACCATATCCTGTGAAGGAACGGCTACCGGACCACCATCAGACGGTTTCAGCAGGTTATTCGGTGAAAGCAGAAGGAAACGGCACTCTGCCTGAGCTTCTACAGACAATGGAAGGTGAACCGCCATCTGGTCACCATCGAAGTCCGCGTTGAACGCAGTACAAACCAATGGGTGCAGCTTAATTGCCTTACCCTCTACCAGAATCGGTTCAAAGGCCTGAATACCAAGTCTGTGCAGAGTAGGTGCACGGTTTAACATAACCGGATGCTCTTTAATAACATCTTCCAGTACGTCCCATACAGCCGGCTCCAGCTTTTCTACCATCTTCTTTGCATTCTTGATGTTGTGGGCAGTACCGTTAGATACCAGTTCTTTCATTACGAACGGCTTAAACAGCTCGATAGCCATTTCTTTCGGAAGACCACACTGGAAAATTTTCAGTTCCGGTCCTACGACGATAACGGAACGTCCTGAGTAGTCAACACGTTTACCAAGCAGGTTCTGACGGAAACGTCCTGATTTACCTTTCAGCATATCGGAAAGGGATTTCAGCGCTCTGTTTCCAGGACCTGTAACCGGACGGCCGCGGCGTCCATTGTCGATAAGAGCATCCACAGCTTCCTGCAGCATTCTCTTCTCGTTGCGGACAATAATATCCGGTGCGCCCAGTTCCAACAGTCTTTTCAGACGGTTGTTTCTATTGATAATTCTTCTGTACAAATCATTTAAGTCAGAGGTTGCAAAACGTCCGCCGTCCAGCTGTACCATAGGACGTAAATCCGGCGGAATTACCGGAACAACAGTCATAATCATCCAGTCCGGTCTGTTTCCGGATTCGCGGAAAGCTTCTACAACTTCCAGACGTTTTACAATACGGGCACGTTTCTGGCCTGTGGAATCTTTTAAGCCCGCTTTGAGCTCTTTGGATTCTCTTTCCAGGTCGATAGCTGCCAGAAGTTCCTGAATCGCTTCTGCACCCATGCCCACGCGGAATTCTTCGCCGTATTTTTCTCTGGCGTCCTGATATTCTCTCTCCGTCAGAACCTGTTTGTACTGCAGGTCTGTAGTTCCTGCATCCAGTACAATGTAGTTAGCAAAATAAAGAACTTTTTCCAAAGTTCTTGGGGACAGGTCAAGAATCAGACCCATTCTGGAAGGAATACCCTTGAAATACCAGATATGGGAAACCGGCGCTGCCAGTTCAATATGTCCCATACGCTCTCTGCGGACAGATGCTTTTGTCACTTCAACACCACATCTGTCACAGATTACGCCTTTATAACGAATCTTCTTATACTTACCACAGTGACACTCCCAATCCTTGCTTGGTCCGAAGATTCTTTCGCAGAAAAGGCCGTCCTTTTCCGGTTTCAGTGTTCTGTAGTTAATGGTTTCCGGTTTTTTCACCTCACCATGAGACCATTCCCGGATTTTCTCCGGGGATGCCAGTCCGATTTTAATGGCATCAAAGGTCATTGGCTTATATACCTCATTCTTTGCTGTTTCTGGCATTGTGGACTCCTTTCCTCCTTACTCTTCGTCAAGAGCATCTTCATCAAAGTCTAAGAATACGTCGTCTTCATCAGCTTCTTCTTCAACATCTACCAGTTCTTCTCCTTCAAACTCCTGTTTGGAGAATCCGTGGCTGCCATAGTCCTCTTCTTCTCTTCCTCTGGAATCGCCTTCGATAATGGAACGCATGTCTGTATCGCCGTAATCTACGTTTTCCATGATTTCCACTTCCTGCATATCTTCGCCCAGAACTCTGACGTCAAGACCCAGGGACTGCAATTCTTTCAGAAGTACCTTGAAGGATTCCGGAACACCCGGTTTCGGAATATTATCGCCTTTAATAATTGCTTCGTAAGTTTTCACACGACCGATAACATCATCGGATTTTACTGTCAGGATTTCCTGCAGAGTATAAGATGCACCATAAGCCTCCAGAGCCCAAACCTCCATCTCTCCGAAACGCTGTCCGCCGAACTGAGCTTTACCACCCAGCGGCTGCTGTGTTACCAGGGAGTATGGACCAGTGGAACGTGCATGAATCTTATCGTCTACCAGGTGATGCAGTTTCAGGTAGTGCATGTGTCCGATGGTTACCGGACTGTCAAAATATTCACCGGTACGTCCATCTCGCAGTCTTACTTTTCCGTCTCTGGAAAGCGGAACGCCCTTCCAAAGCTCTCTGTGAGCCTTGTTTTCGTCCAGGAACTGCATAACTTCCGGTCTTAATGTATCTTCATATTTTGCACGGAACTCTTCAAAATCTTCTGTATTTACATAATCATTTGCAAGCTCCAGTGTATCCTGAATATCATTTTCGTTTGCACCGTCAAATACCGGTGTCGCAATATTGAAGCCAAGTGCTTTCGCAGCAAGACTCAAGTGGATTTCCAGCACCTGTCCGATGTTCATACGGGAAGGCACGCCCAGAGGATTCAGTACGATGTCCAGCGGACGTCCATTTGGCAGGAACGGCATATCTTCTACAGGAAGTACACGGGAGACAACACCCTTGTTACCGTGACGACCGGCCATCTTATCACCAACAGAGATCTTTCTCTTCTGTGCGATGTAGATGCGGACAGCCTGGTTTACACCCGGTGACAACTCGTCGCCGTTTTCTCTTGTAAACACTTTTGCGTCTACGACAATACCGTATTCACCATGCGGCACTTTCAGGGAAGTATCACGCACTTCTCTTGCTTTCTCACCAAAGATAGCACGAAGCAGTCTTTCTTCTGCAGTCAGTTCTGTCTCTCCCTTTGGAGTTACCTTACCAACCAGAATATCTCCGGCACGAACTTCCGCACCGATACGGATAATACCTCTTTCGTCCAAATCTTTTAATGCATCGTCACCCACACCAGGAACATCTCTTGTAATTTCTTCCGGTCCCAGCTTGGTATCTCTTGCTTCCGCTTCATATTCTTCAATATGAATAGATGTATATACATCATCCATAACCAGTCTTTCGCTCAGAAGAACGGCATCCTCGTAGTTGTAACCTTCCCAGGTCATGAATCCAATCAACGGGTTCTTACCAAGTGCCAGTTCTCCGTTAGAAGTAGAAGGACCGTCTGCAATAACCTGTCCTGCTTCTACATGCTCACCCTTAAACACAATCGGTCTCTGGTTGTAGCAGTTACTCTGGTTACTTCTCATGAATTTTGTCAGATGATAAACGGATTTTGTACCGTCATCATTTTTAATAGTAATTTCTTTTGACGCAGCACACTCTACAGTACCTGCTTTATCCGCAAGCACACAAACACCGGAGTCCACTGCTGTTTTTGATTCCATACCAGTACCAACTACCGGCGCGTCTGTCGTCAGAAGCGGCACGGCCTGACGCTGCATGTTGGAACCCATGAGCGCACGGTTGGCGTCGTCGTTCTGCAGGAACGGAATCAAAGCTGTAGCCACTGAGAACACCATCTTCGGGGATACGTCCATATAATCGAACATCTGGCGTTCGTATTCCTGTGTTTCTTCTCTGTAACGACCGGATACATTCTTATGAATGAAATGTCCTTCTTCGTCCAGCGGCTCATTCGCCTGTGCTACATGGTAATTATCCTCTTCATCTGCTGTCATATAGATAACTTCATCTGTAACACGAGGATTTTTCTTATCTGTCTTATCAATCTTTCTGTAAGGCGCTTCTACGAAACCATACTCATTGATTCTCGCATAAGAAGCCAGAGAGTTAATCAGACCGATGTTCGGACCTTCAGGGGTCTCGATAGGACACATTCTTCCGTAATGGGAGTAGTGGACATCTCGTACCTCGAATCCGGCTCTGTCTCGGGACAGACCGCCAGGTCCAAGTGCGGAAAGACGTCTCTTATGTGTCAGCTCACCCAGAGGGTTGTTCTGATCCATGAACTGGGACAGCTGAGAAGAACCGAAGAATTCTTTCACTGCTGCAGTTACCGGTTTGATATTAATCAGGGACTGCGGTGAAATACCATCTAAATCCTGGGTGGTCATTCTTTCACGAACCACTCTTTCCAGTCTGGAAAGACCGATTCTGTACTGGTTCTGCAACAGTTCACCTACAGCTCTGATACGTCTGTTTCCTAAGTGGTCGATATCATCATCGGTTCCAAGACCGTATTCCAGATGCATGTTGTAGTTGATAGACGCCAGAATATCTTCCTTTGTAATGTGCTTCGGAATCAATTCATGAATGTCTCTCCTGATTGCGTCTTTGATATCTTCCGTTTCTTCATTTTCTTCCAGAATCTTTGCAAGTACCGGATAGTATACGAATTCTGTAACACCCAGCTCTTTCAGTTCTTCCTCGCTTAAATCCACATGACTTCTGATATCTACCGCCATGCTGGAAAGTACTTTGATGTTGCGCTCTTCGCCCTGAATCCATACATATGGAACAGCAGCGTTCTGAATCTGGTCAGCCAGTTCCTTTGTTACAACGGTTCCGGCTTCTGCGATAATCTCGCCTGTTGTTACATCCACGACCTCTTCAGCAAGCATCTGCCCTGCAATACGATTACGAAGGAGTAATTTCTTATTAAATTTGTAACGTCCCACTTTTGCCAGGTCATAGCGCCGCGGGTCAAAGAACATGCTTGTAATCAGGCTCTCTGCACTTTCCACAGCCAGCGGTTCACCCGGGCGAATCTTTTTGTATAATTCCAGCAGACCTTCCTGATAGCTTTCGGAAGTATCCTTTGTAAAGCTGGCTAAAATCTTTGGTTCTTCACCGAATAAATCGATAATTTCCGCATTCGTGCCAATACCAAGAGCACGAATCAAAACTGTAATAGGGACTTTTCTGGTTCTGTCTACACGCACATAGAATACGTCATTGGAGTCGGTTTCATATTCCAGCCATGCGCCCCTGTTGGGGATAACAGTAGAGGAATACAGGGTTTTTCCCAGTTTATCGTGTGCGATTGCATAATAAATACCCGGTGAACGTACTAACTGGCTGACGATAACACGTTCAGCACCGTTAATAACAAACGTACCGGTTGCTGTCATTAGTGGCAAATCACCCATGAAAATCTCATGTGTAGCAATTTCGCCGTTTTCTTTGTTGTGTAATCTCACCTTTACTTTCAAAGGCGCTGCATATGTTGCATCTCTTTCCTTACACTGCTCGATGGAATATTTCTTTTCATCTTCACACAAAGTAAAGCCAACAAATTCCAAGCTCAATTTACCGCTATAGTCTGCGATTGGAGAGATGTCTTCAAAAACCTCATTTAAGCCTTCGTCCAGAAACCACTGGTAAGAATCTTTCTGAACCTCGATGAGGTTTGGCATTTCCAGTACCTCTTTCTGGCGCTGGTATGACATTCTCATTGCCTTACCATTAGTTACGGAACGGATTCTGTTTTTCTCCATTGACGTTTCACCCCTTGTATGTTTTAATTTAATTAATGCTGAAGTCTCTTTTTGATAGACTCCTAGGCATAACTTGCCATAATAGTGCATTTCTCACTATATCATGCTTTGTCAAGAGTGTCAATAGATTTTCCTAAAATAATATTTTTTCCCGACACAAAAGAGAACCTCCGCAAAGGTTCTCTCAAAATCTATTTCACAGCTGCTGCCCTATTCTTGCCATACCAAAGTATCACACCCACATAAGCCACTGCCGCACATACACCAACGATATAAGCGCCTGTCCATGGAATATTAAACCCAATCTTAGCATTCGCTATATAGGTAATTGTAACAAAAGCATACCAGGCACCCGGTATCAAAGGCATCCACACAAATTTTTCTTTTTTATGTTCAAACATCCAGATAGATATTGCCAAAAACGCAAACAACGAAAGGGCCTGATTCGACCAGGCGAAATAACGCCACAAAACATTAAAGCCATTTGCATTCATTTTAGCAAATACCAGAATCGCTGCCACCAGCGAAAAGATAACCGCCGACAGCGCCAAACGTTTCTTTGTCGAAGTCTGATCAATACGGAACGTATCCGCAATAGCCAACCGCAGTGAACGAAGCGCCGTATCTCCTGACGTAATGGGAAGTACAATAACTCCAACAAGTGCTATAATACCACCCACAGAGCCCAGCAAATTCTTGCAAACCACACCAATGGTTGCCGTAGCCAGAGCCGGATCTGCGCTCTGAAGTCCCAGATTGTAAACTCCCATAGCTCCAGCAGCCCAAACCATAGCAATAAATCCTTCCACAATCATCATGTTATAGAAAGTCATACGTCCTTCTTTTTCACTTTTGACAGTACGGGAAATAATCGCCGTCTGTGTAGAGTGAAATCCAGACAAAATACCACAAGCCACTGTAATGAAAAATACCGGAATAAAATGATTTTCCCCAAAGTAATCTCCGTAAGCAACCAACGGACCATTCCAGTTATCCCAAAGTTCTACCAGCGGATATCCCTGCACAAAAAGCCCTATAAACACACCAATAGCTGAAAACAGAAGCACTGCACCGAAAACCGGATAAATCCTTCCGATAATAGCGTCGATAGGAAATACCGTTGCAATAAGATAATAAGCAAAAATCACCCCATAGATTACCCAGGTAGAAACTGAAGTTGCTGCACCGTCAAATCCAAAGACCTGCGTCGCGGCTATGTCTCCCGGCGTGTAAACAAACACCGCACCCACCAGTAGAAGCAGTAAACTGCAAAAAACCTGATAGACTCCATAAACACCCTTATTGCTGTACTTCCGTATCATATCCGGCATCTGTGTTCCACCGTCCCGCAGACAAATCATACCGGAAAAGTAATCGTGCATAGCTCCTCCGATAATATTTCCGATAGGAATCGTAATAAAGGCAATGGGACCAAACAAAATCCCCTGGATAGGACCCAGAATTGGACCTGTACCTGCAATATTCAGCAGGTTAATAAGACTGTTTTTCCACTTTTTCATAGGCACATAATCAATACCATCCTGCTTGGTATAAGCCGGAGTCTTTCTGTCATCCGGTCCAAAAACCTTTTCGCAGAATCTTCCATATAACGCTGCACCTACAAACAAAATCACAAGACCAATGATAAACGTAATCATTATCTTTCCACCCTGTTTTCTCTTTTTTATTACAGTATAGTATTAAAGCGTTAATTTGTAAAGTTTTTATCGCAGGAAAAATGACGAAATTATTTATAAAATTTTATTCAATTCAACAAAAAACTGCCGCATCGATGACTTTCATCACCGTATGCGGCAGTTTTGATTTTCCAGAAATGCTCTGAACGTTAAAATTATTTAAGAGTAACTTTAGCGCCTTCTGCTTCCAGTTTTGTTTTGATTTCTTCAGCTTCTGCTTTAGATGCAGCTTCTTTCAGAATCTTAGGAGCTCCGTCAACTACTTCTTTAGCTTCTTTTAAGCCTAAGCCTGTAGCTTCACGAACGATTTTGATAACTTTAACTTTGTTTGGTCCAACTTCTGTTAATTCTACGTCGAACTCATCTTTTTCTTCTGCTGCTTCTGCTGCTCCGCCTGCTGCTGCAACTACAACACCTGCTGCTGCAGATACACCAAATTCTTCTTCACAAGCTTTTACTAATTCGTTTAATTCTAATACGGATAATTCTTTGATAGCTTCAATAAATTCAGCTGTTGTTAATTTTGCCATTATAATTTACCTCCAATTTTTTCATTCATTATATTATTTGGTCTGCCCCTTTGGGCGGTCACTTCACTGAAACTGCTTATTAGGCCTGCTGTTCAGCAATCTGATTAAGCACACGAGCGAAGTTTGCGATAGGAGACTGGATACTTCCAAGCAATTTTCCAAGAAGTTCTTCTCTTGAAGGAACCTGGGAAAGTGCTTCGATTCCTGCCTTATCGTAGTAAGCGTCTTCTACAACACCTGCTACTAATTCCAGTGTCGGAACTGTTTTTGCGTATTTAGCAAGGATTCTTGCAGGAGCTGTTGCATCTTCTGTACATACAGCTAAAGCGTTTGTTCCTTCTAAATGCTGGCATAATTCTTCGCAAGCTGTTCCTTTGAATGCAAAGTTCATCATTGTGTTTTTGTAAACTTTGTAAACAACTCCAGCTTCTCTTAATTCCTTACGCATCTGTGTATCCTGCTCAACATTGATACCTTTGTAGTTTACTAAAACTACAGCTGCTGCATCTTTAATGCTGTTGGAAATCTCTTCTACGACAGGTTTTTTAAGTTCTACTTTTGCCATGAATTAGTGCACCTCCTTATTTTTTTAGGCTGCGCTGCTCAAAATTAAGAAAGCCTCTTTGCGCAAGACAAAGAGGCTCAAAATCAATCTTATGAATCAAGAATGAATCTTTCCTCGGCAGGCGTTTTTATCCTTATGCCTTACGGCACCTGCTGTCTTCGGCAGCTATTCCTCTGATAAATTATCACAAAAACAATAATTTGTCAACGGTTTTTTTACTTTTCTACAGTAAAACAACTTTCACTTTTTATATCTCATGCGAAACTGATGGTATTTTCCCCGTCTGCACTTATCAAAAGACGTCCTATCCCCATGCAGGAATCCATTTGAAGCAAGTCATGAGGACCGGTTAAGTCCTTATATCTAAATATAAGCCGATACTCGTGATTATCCGTACGAATATACAGACCCTGAGCATATTCTTCTTTCAGCGCACAGTTTCTTACCGGATTATAAACCGACCGCATACACACCTGAATCGGCTGCATCTGCTTTCCTGCCAGCACCGCAAACATAGCGATCTGCCCTTCCCCCTGCGCCTCTGCACTTACCGCCTCATTTTTTTCACACAAATTATAATGACGGGAAATTTTGCTTTCTATTCTGTGAAAAGAAATGTTTTTCTGCGGAAATACCAGCTCCATTTTTGCCCTTGTCCCATTGTATACAATTCTGTTATCTTCGCAAACAAGATTTCCCTGATTATTAAAATGGAAAAGCCTGCTGTAGGTGTGCTTTTCGCTGGTGTATGCCATATCTGCCAGAACATATACCCCCGGCTCCAACACCACAACCATTCTCTTTAAAAGCACCTGTACCCCCTTTTGCAGATAACCGGTATGCGCCCCTTCCAATACCAGATACCCTGCCTTTTGTATTGGCGAAATCCTCAATTCCGGCGCGGCATACTCACTCCCCCATGCATCGGTATATTCCATAAAATCCTTATTGTCCACCAACAGCGTATTGTGCGCATACGCACTTTTCAGCCAGATACGATTTTTCTCATGATAAGTGTACTGATACCTTCCCGCGTCGACCAACACATCCTCACCCTCACTGACTACATCTATATGCAGCTTGTCATTATGTCCGTGTCCGCCTCCCAGGCAGCCGTTTCTAAAGTGCAGATATTCTCCGTTACGTTCCCAGTTATTTCGCACATAATAGTTTCCGCTTTCTTCCAGCATAAAGTTTGTCTGCTGGGGCACACGCCCTAAAATTCTCTCATAAATTTCAGCTCCCTCTCTGCGCAAATCCCATATGCTTTCATAATCCGGGTACTGTCCGGCACAGCCTTTTAACACTTCCGCCTCCTTCTTTCCCTCTTTTGCAAGCAGAATAGCAGATACCGCCAGCATATCCTCTACATTCGTCTCATCGCTGTCTCCTGTAAGGGGCTGGCAGCCGTCCGGCTTTTTCCATGCCACATTCACCATAGCCATACGTCTGGCTGCTTCTGTTATTTTCTCAGGAATCTTTCTGCCCCAAGCCTGCAACATATGGATAGTCTCTAAGACGCAGTGAAGCACTTCATTATGGTACATACAGGACTGCTCCCAGTGTACGCCGTCCGAAAAAATCTGAATTTGAACTTCCTGTTCCAAACGCTTCAGCGCTGTTTCTGTATAAATTTCTTTTCCCAAAGCAAGCCCTATAAAAAGCAGACCGTGATTTTCAAGAACACCCCAGTTGCTGGATATCTGAAATCCCCTTTTCGCGTTAAAAAGATATTCTCCATGCTCTTCCAGGCTCTTTGTAAACAACTCCATAAAATCATCGTCTACCAAAGAACTGTTCTCGAAATATAAAATACTTTTCGTCCAGTTCTCTCCCCGGATCCCCGCCTCAATCTCTCTCCATGTGACCTTTTTGCTCTCTTGATTCAGAGGCACATGCTCAATCCAATCCCTCAGGATGCGTACAAAGGCTTCTGCATATTTTTCATTTCCTGTCATAGCATAAGCCTGTCCGAGGCAAATGAAATATCTATGCCGGTTCATCTGATAGATAAATTCCGAATCATCTGTGGGCATATAAGTCCAATCAATAGGATACTGAAATTTCTCAATTTTATAAGTGCGCTCCATATCCCATGGCAAATCAAAGAGAAATTCCAAGCGAACCGCCTCATCCGCAATGCGCATAATCTGTCGGCAGTTCTCCTTGTGCTGCTGCAGGACCGTTTGCGTACACCAGCGAAATTCCCCTTCTTTATATCTGTTTTTCTGTCTTTCAAAATATGTTTTCTTATTCATAACACTCTATTCCTTTGTTTCAGAAATTTTTCTCTTAAACACGATAAACAGTGTGCCTCCCGCTATAAACATAGCAGACCATACGGCAAACGGTGTCTCATCTCCTGTTTTTACCTTATTCGGCTTTATCTTATCTGGTTTTATATTATCTGCACTTGCAGAAAACGCTTTATCAAATACCACACCAAAACTGTTTAAAGTTTCCACTTCTATCAAAGCACGCCCATCCTTTACTTTAACTTGGAACTTCTGCACCTTTGGATTGTCACAGGAAAGCACTGCAACCTCTTTTCCATTGTATCTCTCTCCCACAGGAAGCTGAAGTTCTGCTTTATGAGGAAGGGCAATCTCTTTTCCATCCTTTAAAAGCTGAATTTCAATAGGATTACTCAGCTGTTCCTTAGAGGAAAGCTCCTTCTCCATAAGCTTTACGTCTGCATGCTTTTTATCCAATGCTTTTACAGACAACTGCATATCAGAGGTTAAACCCTCCCCTGTTAATTGAATACCATGTTTTTCATTCAGCAATGTGACTTTTCCCTGGCTTTCCGGTCCTTCTGGTGTTTCTGGCGTTTCCGGTGTTTCTGGTGTTTCCGGTGTTTCTGGTGTTTCCGGTACCGCAGGAGACGAAAGCCGAAGTTCTGCCATACATGCCTCACCATTTGTTCCGGCCATGTGGAAGGTCAAAACAACCCCGCCTTCTTTCTTCTCGCAAGTTACATTTTCGTCCATTTGGATGCTGTCTGCTATTTCTTTGTTAACAGTAATCCGAATAGCCTCTGTATTCTTCATGGTAGGGTCAGAAACAGAAATTTTCAATGTTCCGCCGCCTGTTTCCTGCAGCATAACCGAAGCGGGTTTATCGCTTGTTATTCCTTCTACACTTCCTCCCTGCTCCTGCCAGAAATTTATTCCTGTAATCCCCAGTTCCTGGTGACGGACAGCCTGCACTTCACCGCTGTTTTCCAACACCGTTATTTTCGGTGCTTTTGCATAACGCTCTGTTTCCTCAACGCTTGTTTCCGGCAGCAGCACGTAGCTGTAAGCGGCATTTTCTGGATTCTGTCCATGGTCAACCCACATTTCCAGATAATTCTCTGTGCTCTCTCCTTCAAAGGTTCCTATATCCTTCCAGTTTCCTGTTGTCCGTCCCCGACGAACCTGAATTTCTGTATTTTCCTCCGGAAAATAATATCCTGTTCCCGCCGACTGATTCCCCTCTAAATGTGCCCAGCTTACCTTATCAAAGCTTGTACCTGACGCATCTGCACTGCGTTCAACAAGTTCTTTTACATTCGCTTCTTTGACCGGAATATCCGTTTCCTCTCCATTTACAAGCAAACGATTACTTCCATCTTCCTTCAGTTTTTTGTTTTCAATAGTTGTTTCCACAGGAAGTTCCATATTTTTATTCGTAATTCCTGCACCCAGACAAACAATCTCATCCCCAAACATGAACCACGACTTCTTGCCCTTTAACTCAGGAGCATAAGAAACCGGAGCATCTCCTGCAATTCCCTGTGTTTCTCCGGAAAACGCCATACCACTGATACCATAATTGCCAAGGGAAGTTCCTCCCACCCAGCTTTCGTTGGAACAGAAGTCCCCGCCCTGTGCAAATCCAGAGCCATCCGGCTTTCCCGTTCCGATATTCACAGGAACCACGGTAGTTCCCGGCAGCCTTAACGGATTTACTGTATTCCAGTAGTTTTCTGTATACTGTTCATCTGCATCATAAATATAAGTCATACCGTTATTCTGATGCCATCCAAAACGATTTTCGTCGTTCATAATTTCCGTATTCTGAATACGCTCTGAGTACATGGACAGGGCAAATAAGTAATTCTCTGTTCTGTGAACAGCACGGTCCATGAGCGGATAGGATTTATGTATTGGCGTCACCTGGCTTTGAATGGAGCTATCTTCTAAAATTTCCTTGGCTTTCTTTTTTATTGCCATGTTTTCCGCACCTGTAAGACTGTCCACAAATCCTTCATCCTCTTCCATCCAGTATTTCAAGGAAGAAAGTGTAGTATTCTTAGCTTCTCCGCTGAAAGAATCTGCAATCTGAAGAATAACCGTCATCGCCTCACGTCCCGCTGCCTTATTGCTGCTTGCAGGTCTGGACACAGAACGCCCCTTCAGGCAATCCAACATCATTCCTCTGTACATGCCATTGCCAAAACTTTCTACTATATAACTCTCCAAATTTTCCTGAACCTGTTCCGGATACTTCCAGGGTGTGCCGGCAAGCAGAGAGGGTATTTTAGCTCCTCCCTTCATGAATTCAATTCCATAAGCCCCTAAATATGGTACTTTTATGTGGTCCAGATAAGAACCATCCGGATAAAAACCGCTGCTGTATCCATTCCCTGCTATCTGGGTGCTGTCTTCTACATTCTGAATAACAAAGGTTTCAGATGAGGCCAGCATTCCCAAATACACCAGTTCATTATCCTTTCTTAATGCGCCAAGGCCTACCGCTGTTGTGGAGCAGTCAATAATATTAGCCCCCTGAGCCTCCCGATATCCCTGGCCATGAGTACTGGCCGTGTTAATTACCCCTTCATGAAATGGGTCTGGCTGAAAGAAATAAAGAGATTCTGTATATGCCATAACCTGTTCCTCTGTCAGCCCGTCGTAAACCAGGACCAACGCCGGAATCAAGTCTTTCGGAATCCCAATCTCCCAGGTCCACCAGTTATCGGTCTGGCTTTTGGGTGTATAGCAGGAACCGCACAGAAAATCCAGTATCTTTGTGATATCTTTCAGCATATCCTGATTCTGATACAGCTTTCCTCCCTCTGCGGCATAGGCTTTACACATGGAAAGTACTTTCTTAAAGGAAGGACGAAATTCCACCGCATCATCTTTGTATGGAATATTTTTATTCCCCTTTGCGCCCTCATCTTCTGTCCACGGAATACCGCTGCACTCCTCCTGCCCCTTATAAGCATAAGAATTCCAGATAGTTTCTGCCTCCTGGTTAATCTCCTCTAAAACCTCTGCTCCGTCTTCTTCCAGAGACAACTCCTTACCGATTAAAGATTCTTTCCACGCCTGACGGATTTTCCCATAGTCTTCCTCCGCCGCAGACGGCAATACAGAAGGAGACTGATACAGGATTTCTACCTTCCACTGCGCTGTCTTTCCCTGGTCATCCTGTGCCACAACCACGACATTCCCTTTATTTTCTCCGGTAATTACTGCATTTTCACCCTCATCTGCAGTAATTTTTAACAAATGCTCTGCACTGGCATCTCCTGCCATACGGTTTCCGTCCGTTTCCCCTTCTTTTAACTCTCTCTTAATTTTTGAATAACCCGCATTTCTCAAAAATCCCCCGTCCTTCTTTAAGAATTTTGCACTCCATGTAACATTTTCAGAAAAACTCTCCGGTTTTTCCAGTTGGAGACTTTCACCCCTGACAACTGTAATTTTCTCATTTTCCACCGGCACTTCCATTTCCAAAGTTTCCTCTTTCTGTTCCTCAACGCCTGGCACAGACTCTGCAGCTGCACCTTCTTCTGTCTTTTCCTCTTCGTCTTCCTGCAGAACCTCTTCTTCCAATTTTTCTCCTTCTTCCGGCAGTGCCTCTTCTTGCTTTTTGCCTTCCTCTTCCGACAGCGCCTTTTCTTCTGCAATTTCCTGCGTATTTACCGGCTCTGCCCATACCCCTGTTACATGACTCATGCTCATTGCCGCAATCAGTATGGCACTCATATACTTTTGTGTTTTTCTTTTACCTGTTTTCATGGTTCCTCCTTTTTGAAAACCCTTCTTTTTATTCTTTTAAGTTACCATTCCCCCCTTCTTTTATAAATACAATATTTAGATTTCTCTATTACTATCTATAGGTTGCTCTATTTTTTCTATTATTTTTTTAATATTCTATTATTTTTCTAAGTCATGACCACCCGCTTAGCGGGTGGCATGTTCTCCCCCTATAAGGGGATATTACCTGCTTGCGCCCGGAAGGCGCACTGAAGTCTGCTAACTGCACCACATTTACAGCTGCCCCCAA